>VXWI01000115.1 GCA_009835985.1 Acidobacteriota bacterium
CTCCTGGAGGGTGCGTCGGAGGACGGGGCGTCCTCCTCTACTTACCTGGACGGAATTCGGCCTCGTTTTTTCCCGCCTGGGGCCGGAATGTGGAAAAGTCGAAGCGAATGTGCAGTTCCGCGGGTCGGCCAGGAGCCGTGACGGCGCCGCCGGCGTTCCACGCCGTATTCGCCACCTTGCGTGAGTAGGGTCACGACGTGCGCGGCGCGGAGCGCCGCGGTGCCGGTCTGGAGGCCCCCACCGGGAGAACTGGCCGGCGGTCCAGGCCGTACGCGCCCGCCACGGCGCGGGAGCCAAGCCCTTTCGCCTCGCTGCGCGCCCCCACCGGGAGGACTGGGGCGATGCCGGCCGGAGGCCGGCGCTCCGAGGCGGCGGGAATCCGGATCAGCAGTAGCTCGTGCGGTATTCGCCCGGGGTGGCGCCGACGAGGCGCTTGAACCACTTGGTGAACGAGGCCTGCGAGGCGAACCCGCACCGGAAGGCGATCTCGGCGAGCGAGAGGCGTCCCTCCGCGATCCAGGACCTGGCCTTCTCGAGCCGGCGGCTCGTGAGGTAGCCGTGCGGCGCCATCCCGGTCGCCGCCTTGAAGGCGCGGGCGAAGTGGAAGGGACTCAGACAGGCCTCGCTCGCGAGCGCTTCGATGGTCAGGTCTTCGCCGAGGTGGGTCTCGATGAAGTCCGTGACCCGGCCGAGACGGCCGGGATCGAGCGCCCCCCGGGCGGTCGCGAGGGACGAGGCGGGGGCGGTCAGGCTGGAGTGGCGCTGGAGCAGGTGGACCTCGAGCGCCGTGGCCAGCGACTCGGCGAGCATGTTCCCCGCCGGCGTCGGGTCGAGCATCTCCGCCCGGATCGCCCGCGCGATGCCCTCGATCAGGGGATCGCGGAATGCCTTTTCGTAGCGGAGCCGGACCCTGTCGGGATCGACGTCGAACTCACGAAGCGCCGTTTCTGCGAGGCTCGGGAGGAAGAGGTGGAGGCATTCGCCGATCTCCCCCCGGAGCTGGAAACTCTCCTCCTGGAAACCGGCGGGACACAGCGCCACCGTGCCCGGTATGGCGTAGCAGTCCTGCGCCCGGCCGTGGTCGCGGCGCCTGACGGGCAGACGGCCTCGCAGGATGACGGCGACTTCCGTTTCGCGTCCCGGTGCGTTGCCAAGCTGGCCCGGCGCATGACGCCAGCGTTCGGCCAACACCCGTTTCCATCCCCGGCCGTGGCTGGTGCCGAGCTGGGTCCCGGTTATGTACTTGGCGGGTACGTGTTTGCCGAGCGGAAGTGCAGTGTCTGAATCAGTGCGCCGGCGTCGGCTTTTCTCCATGAAGCACCACCACGATCCCAAAGAGTGTCACGTATTGATAACCGTTCCCGGTCGACTGTGCAAACAAGAAGCAGTGACGCCGTGTTCGTGTCGCGCGTCCTTTCGATAGTGCGACAAACCTCGAAGCGTGCCGGCTATCGCATGAGCGAATGTCGCGCCTTGTAGTGGACGCGTCAGTCCATCAACGTCGGTAGCGATGACCGGCGCTGCACCATGAAGATGTTGCAGGAGGTTACGCCCGTCCCTCGGTGCCCTGACAACAAATGACCGGGCCGTGCGATGCGTCGCACGATGCGCGCTCCACGCCGCGGGAAACCGGTCAGCGGCGTCCGGCTCGCGTCCTTGCGGTCATTCCTTGTCCTCCTGCCCGAGCTCCGCGACGCGTTTGGCGACGAGTCGTTCGATGGCCTCGATGCGGGTCTCGCATTCGTAGATGGTTTGCGCCAACGCCGCGATGTCGTCGAGGGCGGGGGCTTCGCTCAGTTCGCCGTCGCGCGTGGGATACAGGTCCTCGTCCACCCACAGGCGGATCAGGTTGCGGGGGAGGTTGTGACGGCGCGCCAGTCCGTGGAGCGTCTCGCCTTCGAGATACTCCCGGACCACCTGCCGTTTGAGTGCGACGCTATGTGTCTTGTGCGCTGCCATGACGCCTGAATCGAGTCTTCCACGCCGCGGATCCGGATGCACGCGTGAGGCGCGCGGAGAGAGCAGGCAGGGACAACGAATCAGCAACGGCGGGCAACGAGGACGCTCCGTTGCGGACAAAGGGCAAGAAAGGACAAGGGGACAGCAAGCCCGGTCAAGGTGTTTTCGGGCGCAGGTTCGGGGCGCTCCGGGCCGGGCCGGCGGGCGTCTCCGGCCGGCGCCGGCGGGAAGCCGCCGTGCCGGGCCGCCGTGCCGGGGTTGACCCACCGGCGCCCGTGGCCGTACTCTCCGCGCCCGTGTAGGGACGCCCGACCGGGATGGCGGGCGACCGGAGACGAGTGCTCCTGAGGAGGAGGTTCTGATGCTGAGGCGAATTCCGCTGATCGGGTTGGCCGCGCTCCTGCTGGCCGAACCCGCCTTTGCGCAGGACGAGGGGGGCTCGAGCACGGTGGGACTCGACACCCTGTTCGTGCTGGTGTCGGCGTTCCTGGTGTTCCTCATGCAGGCCGGGTTCGGAATGCTGGAGGCCGGGTTCATCCGCGCCAAGAACACCTGCAACATCCTCACGAAGAACTTCCTCGACTACTGCATGGCGTCGCTCGGTTTCTTCGTGTTCGGCTACGCCATCATGTTCTCGGAGGGGAACCCCTTCTTCGGGACCAGCGGCTTCTTCCTCGTGGGCGCCGAGTCGGCCGCCGACGTGCCGCTGTGGGCCTTCTGGCTCTTCCAGGCGGCGTTCTGCGGAGCCGCGGCCACCATCGTGGCCGGCGGGATGGCGGAGCGGATGAAGTTCCCCGCGTATCTCGCCTACTCCTTCATCATCTCCGCGTTCATCTACCCGGTCGTGGGTCACTGGACCTGGGGCGGCGGCTGGCTGGCCCAGCTCGACTTCTTCGACTTCGCGGGCTCGACGGTCGTCCACCTGACCGGAGGCGCGACCGCGCTGGTGGGCGCCATGATCCTCGGGCCGCGTCTCGGCCGCTTCAACGCCGACGGCAGCTCGAACCCCATCCCCGGCCACTCGGTCCCGCTGGCCTCGCTCGGGGTGTTCATCCTCTGGTTCGGCTGGTTCGGTTTCAACCCGGGCTCCAACCTCGCGGTCGGCGACGGGGAGGCCATCTCGCTCATCGCCATCAACACGAACCTCGCCGCCGCCGCCGCCGCGGTGACGACGACCTTCATCTCCTGGATCCTGTTCGGCAAGCCCGACCTGTTCTTCACCATGAACGGGGCGCTCGCCGGCCTGGTCTCGATCACCGCGCCCTGTGCGGTGGTAAGCCCGGCGGCCGCGATCTGGATCGGCGTGACCGGCGGGTTCGTGATCGTCCTCGGTGAGGGATTGCTGCGGATCATCAAGGTGGACGACCCCTGCGGCGCCTTCCCGGTGCACGGCCTCTGCGGCATCTGGGGGACCCTGACCGTCGGGTTATGGGGGCGAGAATCGCTCGGACTCGCGCGAGAGGGGCTCTTCTACGGCGGGGGCTTCGAGCAGCTCGGGATCCAGGCGCTCGGCACCTTCGCCTCCGGCATCTTCGTCTTCTTGTCCATGGGCCTCGTGTTCATCGCCATCAAGGCGGTGCTCGGACTCCGGGTGGACCGGATGGAGGAGATCCGGGGTCTCGACATGAACGAGCACGGCATGGAGTCCTACACCGGCTTCCAGATCCTGGGTTCCTGATGGGAACTTCCTTCGAGGCTGTCACGACATGAAGCTAGTCACCGCCATGGTTCAACCCGAGGTGGTTCCCCTGGTCCAGGAGGAACTCTTCGGAGCGCAGATCAGCAAGTTCTCGATCACCGCCGGCGTCGGCCACGGCACCCAGAAGGGGTACCAGGCCACCTTCCGCGGGGTCCAGACGCAGGTGAACATCCTGAAGCGCGTCCGCATTGACGTCGCCGTGAACGAGGACTTCGTCGAGCGCGCGGTCCAGGCGATCCTCAAGGGGGCGCAGACCGGAGAGGCGGGTGACGGGAAGATCTTCATCACCGACCTCAAGGACTGCATCCGGATCCGGACCGGCGAGCGCGGCTCGCAGGCCATCGGCTAGCCGTCCCATGTCCCTGCGCGACGTCCGCCGCACGATTCAGGACCGGAAGATCAAATTCGTGGACTTCCGGTTCACCGACCTCCTCGGCGGCTGGCGCCACATCTCCTACGCCATCGAGGCCTTCGACGAGGACATGTTCGTCCACGGCATCGGCTTCGACGGTTCCTCGGTCCGGGGTTTCCAGGGCATCGAGCGGAGCGACATGCTGCTCCGCCCCGATCCGGACAGCGGCTTCATCGACCCCTTCTACGAAGAGCCCACGCTGGTCTTCATCTGCAACGTCAAGGACCCGGTGGACCTCAGTCTCTATTCCCGCGACCCGCGGAACATCGTCGAGAAGGCCACCCGGTTCCTCGAGACCTCGGCGGTCGCCGACACCTGCTACGTCGGCCCCGAGGCCGAGTTCTACATCTTCGACGACGTCCGCTTCGACCAGACGGTGAACGAGGCCTTCTACTACGTGGACTCCGCGATCGGCGGCTGGAACGTCGGCCGCGTCGAGAAACCGAACCTCGGCCACAAGCCGGGCCTCAAGCAGGGCTACTTCCGGATGCCCCCGACCGATCCCTACCAGGACGTGCGCTCCCAGATGCTCACCAACCTGCGGGGCTGCGGGGTGGACGCGGAGCTCCACCACCAGGAGGTGGGCAGCGGCGGCCAGTGCGAGATCGGGATCAAGTACACGACGATCAACGAGATGGCGGACGCGATGATGAAGTTCAAGTACATCGTCAAGAACACCGCCCAACGGCACGGCAGGACGGCGACCTTCATGCCGAAGCCGCTCTTCGGCGACAACGGCTCCGGCATGCACTGCCACGTGAGCCTCTGGAGGACGGGGAAGAACCTCTTCTACGACCCGAACGGGTACGCCGGCCTGAGCGAGATGGGGGTCTTCTTCATCGGCGGCCTCCTGAAGCACGCGGCGTCGCTCCTCGCCTTCACCTGCCCCACCGCGAACTCCTACCGGCGCCTCGTCCCCGGCTTCGAGGCGCCGAACAAGCTCGTCTATTCCCAGAGCAACCGCTCGGCGGCGGTGCGGATTCCCATGTACTCGGCCGCGCCGGGGGCCAAGCGGGTCGAGTTCCGCTGTCCCGACCCGAGCGCGAACCCGTACCTGGCCTTCGCGGCCATCATGATGGCGGGGTTCGACGGCATCGTGAACCGGACCCTTCCTCCCGACCCGGTGGACCAGGACCTCTACGAACTGCCCGAAGCGGAACTGCGGAAGATCGGCGACACGCCGCCGACGCTGAAGGCGGCGCTCGACGCGCTGGAAGAGGACCACGAGTACCTGTTGCGGGGCGATGTCTTCACGCCGGATGTCATCGACACCTGGATCCGCTACAAGCGGGCCAACGAACTCGCCTACATGGACCAGCGACCGCACCCGGCGGAGTTCGCTCTCTACTATGACTGCTGATTTTCAAAGCGGCCGGCCAGCGACCACGGAGGCCCTTTCATGACTCCAGGAACCATTGGAATCGCCCTTGCTCTCGCGATCGTCGGGATCTTGGCGATCATCATCTTCATCCGCGCGCACGTGGTGGTCTGCGCCCCCAACGAGGCGGTGATCTTCTCGGGACGGAAGAAGGGATATCGCATCATCCGCGGCGGCCGCGGTTTCCGCCGTCCGCTCATCGAGACGGTGTCGCGCATCTCCCTGAACACCATTCCCATCGAGGTGGCCGTCAAGAAGGCGTTGTCCGCCGGGATGATCCCCCTGGACGTGGACGGCATGGCGACCGTGAAGATCGCCGGCGACCCGGACGGCGGCCTCGACCACGCCGTGGAGCGCTTCCTCGGCAGGACCCAGCACGAGATCCAGACCGTCGCGAAGCAGACGCTCGAAGGCAGCCTGCGGGGCGTGCTCGCCACCCGGACTCCCGAGGAGGCGAACGCCGAGCGGCTCGGCGTCGGCGAGGCGGTGTCGGAAGCGGTGCGGCAGGACTTCTCGCAGCTCGGCCTGGTGCTGGACACCTTCAAGATCCAGCACCTGTCCGACACCGAGGGCTACCTCGACGCCATCGGCCGCAAGCGCAGCGCGGCCGTCCGCCGGGACGCGAAGGTCGCCGAGGCGCGGGCGGATGCGGAGGCGCGCGACGTGGCGGCAAGCGCGAAGCGCGATGCTGTGGTCGCCGAGACGAGCGCCGAAGAGGCCATCGTGGACGCCGAGCACGGCGTGCGGATGCGGCGGGCCGAGCGCGCCGCGGCGTCAAACCAGGCCGAGCAGGTCGCGGAGGTGGCGAAGCGCATGGCCCGGATCGAGGAAGAGCGGAAGCTGGAGGAGATCCGCGTGGCGCGGAACGAGCTCCGCGAGAAGGCGAACACCGTGGTGCCGGCGGAGGCTTCCAGCAAGGCCCAGGCGCTGACCTCCGAGGGCGAGGCCTCCCGGATCCGGGAGAACGGCAAGGCGACCGCCCAGGCGCTCGCCGAGATCAAGGCCCAGTGGGACGACGACACCACACGGGAGATCATGCTGTTGCAGATGCTCCCGCAGCTCCTCGACAAGGTCACCCACGTGCTCCACGACAACCTCCACGTGGAACGGCTCACCGTGGTGGACAACGGGACCGGCGGCGCGGTGCCGAACCACGTGCGCGGGCTGACCGGGTCCATCGCCGCCTTCCTCGAGCAGTTGAAGACCTCCACCGGAGTCGACGTGCCGGCCATCCTGCGCGGCAACGCCGCTGAGGGTGGCGGCGAAGAGACCGGGGCGAAGCGCGGTTCCGCCCGGGGCCCGCTCGGCCACGACGGTCATTAGGTTCGGAGCGCCGGCCTCCGGCCGGCATCGCGGCCGCAGGCCGCGAAACGCACTCCGTCGCTGACCCCTGTGACGGCAGTCCAACCGGAGATGGCGCTGCGTCAACCCCTTTGGGGCTGCGCAATGCGGCGTACCAGCGATGTGCGTTTCGCCTCGCTCCGCTCGCCGATGCCGGCCGGAGGCCGGCGCTCCGAAGGCGGGCGGAAGCAGCTACTTGAGCAGCGTCACCAATCCGACGATGACCGCCGTCTGCGCCAGCAGCGCCCCGAACACCCACTTGATGAGCCGCGTCCCACCCGCGCTCCACGAGCAGATGGAAGAGCGTGCCTTCCCGAGCCGATTCTGAGGCTGCCGAGCTGAGGTGGCGCGCAGGCTCGGAGCGCCGGCCTCCGGCCGGCATCGCGGCCGCAGGCCGCGAAACGCACTCCTTCGCTGACCCAATGACGGGAGTCCAACCGGAGATGGCGCTGCGCAATGCAGGGGACCAACGAGATGTGCGTTTCGCCTCGCTCCGCGCCCCCACCGGGAGAACTGGGGCGATGCCGGCCAGAGGCCGGCGCTCCGAAGGCTACGGACGCTGGATCGCCTTCGCGATCCCGTCGGCCAGTTCCTCTTCCCCGGCCAGGTAGCGCTGGCCGAGCACCCCCAGCGCCTCGTCCAGCCGGTACACCAGCGGGATTCCGGTCGGGATGTTCCGCTGCTGGATCTCCGCGGGCCCCACGCCCTCGAGATGCATGACCAGCGAACGCAGGCTGTTGCCGTGGGCGACCACCAGCACCGGACCCGAGGCGAGGTCCGGAACGATCCGCCCGTCCCAGTAGGGAATCACCCGCTGCCCGGTGTCCCGCAGCGATTCGCCGCGCGGCAGGACCTCCACCGGAACGTCCGCGTAGCGCGCGTCGAACCGCGGGTGCCGCGGGTCGTCGAGGTCCACCGGCGGCGGCGGGTTGGCATAGCTGCGGCGCCAGGCCAGCGTCTGGTCGGGCCCGAACTCGCGTTCCGTCTCGGCCTTGTCCTTCCCCTGGAGCTTCCCGTAGTGCCGTTCGTTCAGCTCCCACGCGTAGCGGACCGGGAGGTCGCGGCGCTCGAGCCGCCCCAGGACTTCCTCCAGCGTGTGGATGGCGCGCCGCAGCAGCGACGTGTGGGCGACGACCGGGACGATGCCGGCGGCGCGCAGCGCGTCGCCGCCCCGGCGCGCCTGCTCGCGTCCCGTCCCGGTCAGCGCCACGTCGGCCCAGCCGGTGAACCGGTTCTCCCGGTTCCAGACGCTCTCCCCGTGACGGAGAAGGACCAGCGTTCGTTCGGGGCCGCTCATCCGGACGGGACGAGCGGGGCCTCGCTGACCGCGGACGGCGCCGGGATACCCAGTTCCTTCGCGTTCTCCTCGAACATTTCGCTCAGCATCCGGGCCTGGCGGTCGTAGGCGGCGGGATCGTCCCAGGCGCCGCGAGGCTCGAGCACGCGCCCCGGAACGCCCGGGCAGGCGCGGGGAATGCCGAGCCCGAAGACCGGTTCCCGATCGAATCCCGCCCGGTCGATCTCGCCGCTCAGGGCCGCCCGCACCAGCTGCCGGGTCAGGGCCAGCGGCATCCGGTCCGCGACCCCGCAGGGGCCGCCCGCCCAGCCCGTGTTCACGAGATAGCACCGGACGTCCTGATCCTCGATGCGGCGCCCGAGCAGGCGCGCGTACACCTCGGGCCGCCGCGTCATGAAGGGCGCTCCGAAGCAGGCGCTGAAGGTCGCCTGCGGTTCGCTGATCCCCCGCTCGGTGCCGGCGACCTTGGCGGTGTATCCGGACATGAAGTGGTGCATCGCCTGTTCCGGCGAGAGGCGGGAGATCGGGGGCAGGACCCCGAAGGCATCGGCGGTCAGCATCAGCACGACTTCCGGCTGGCCGCCCGCGCCCGTCTTCGAGGCGCTCGGGATGTGGGTGACCGGGTAGGAGGCGCGGGTGTTCTCGGTGAACTCGGCGCTGTCGAGATCGAGCCGCCGCGTGTCCTCGTGCACCACGACGTTTTCGAGGATGGTCCCGAACTTCCGGGTGGTGGCGTGGATCTCGGGCTCGCCCGTCCGCGAGAGCCGGATCACCTTGGCGTAGCAGCCGCCCTCGAAGTTGAAGACGCCGTCCGTCCCCCAGCCGTGCTCGTCGTCGCCGATCAGGACCCGGCCGGGATCCGCCGACAGCGTCGTCTTTCCGGTGCCCGAGAGGCCGAAGAAGATGGCGAGGTTCCCGCCGTCCGCGTCGGTGTTCGCCGCGCAGTGCATCGGGAGCACGTCGTGCTCGGGCATCAGCCAGTTCATCACCGAGAAGACCGACTTCTTGATCTCCCCGGCGTAGGCGGTGCCGCCGATCAGCACTTCCTTGCGGTCGAAGTTGACGATCACGAACACTTCGGACCGGGTGCCGTCCTGGTCCGGGGCGGCCCGGAACCGGGGGGCGGCGATGACCGTGTACTGGGGCAGGTGTTCGCTCAGCACGTCGCGGTTCCTGGACCTCACGAACATGTTGCGCGCGAACAGGCTCTGCCAGGCCTTGGTGGTGATGACCCGGAGCGGCATGCGGAAACGCGGATGGGCGCCGACGAAGCAGTCCTGGACGAACAGCTCCCGGTTCTGCAGGTACGCGGTGAGGCGCCAGCGCAGGCGGTCGTAGCGCGCCTTGGGGAACGGCTGGTTGTGGGGCCCCCACCAGACCTCCGGATTCGTGCCCGGCCCGCCGACCACGTACTTGTCCGAGGGGGACCGGCCGGTGAACTCCCCGGTGCGGACCACGATCGGGCCGCCGTGAGCCAGGATCGCCTCGCCGCGGAACACGGCTTCCTGGGTCAGGGCCGCGCTCGAGAGGTTCCAGAAGACCCGGCGCGGATACCGGATGCCGGCGAGCTTGAGGCCGTGACGGCTCTGCGCGAAGCCGAGATGCTCGGTCTGGAGATGGGTCACGGACGAGCGTGATTCTAGTGGCGACAACGCCGCCCGGAACACCCGGAGCGCCGACCTCCGGCCAGTCCTCCCGGTGGGGGCCGGCATCGCCGAGTGCAGCGAGGCGAAACGCGCGTTCGCGTCGCCAGGCTCCCTAGAACACGGGTGCCGCGGTCCTGCCCCTGTGATGCGTTTCGCGGCCTGCGGCCGCGATGCCGGCCAGAGGCCGGCGCTCCGATGCGCTCACGCCGCCTCGTCCAGGCCGCTCTGGATGGCGCCGCGGACCCGTTCCATCAGCGCTCCGACCGCTTCCCGGTCCTGGGGGTCGATGTCCGCGGTCTCGAGGGGTTCGTGATAGCGGACCTGGATGGTTCCGGGATAGATCAGCTTGCCGCCCTTCGGGAGGATGTTCCGGGCTCCGGTCACCGTGATCGGCACCACCGGAACCCCCGCCCGGGCCGCGAGCCGGAAGCCGCCCGACTTGAAGGGGCCGAGCCTTCCGGTGCGGCTCCGGGTCCCTTCGGGGGCGATCACGAAGGACCGGCCGTTCTTCATGGCCGTCACCGCCGCTTCGAGGCTCGCCCGGGCCGCCTTCGGGTTGGAACGGTCCACGGGAGTGAAACCGGCCGCGTGGAACGCCCAGCCGAGGATGGGAACGCGGAAGGCTTCCTTCTTGATCAGCGTCCCGTTGGCCTTCGGGAGCAGGTAGAGCACCTGGACCATGTCCGTCAGCGACTGGTGGTTGGGCATGTAGACGCGCGTCCGAAACGGCTCGACGCGGTGCCGGTCCACTTCGAACATGCGGATGCCGCCGACGAACCACAGCACCGCGACGATCCGCCGCCCGATCTCGTAGCCGAGGCGGTGACGGCCGCTGAGCACGTCCCCGAGCGGCATCAGCATCAACCCGGCCAGCAACAGCAACGGCAGGACCAGCGCGATTCCCACGGTTCCCACCACGGCGCGGAGGGTACGCAGGCGTCCGCTCCAGCGGGGCGTTCGCACGCTGGTCTCCGGGGGAGGTCAGTAACGGTTGATCGAGATCGAAACCGGCCGCCGTCCCGTGTCGGACTTGGCCACCCGGCGCCGCTTGGGGGGGCGGAGAGGCACCACGCTGGTGGCGGCCCCCGTGCCGGTCTCGTGTTCCGCGTCGCCGGCCTCGAGGCCGCTGTCGCCGTTCCGGCTGCGGCGGAGCGCCTCCACGACCTTGCGTTCCACCGCCTCGAGGGTCTCGGCGGCGACCTCCGCGACCTCGGTCACGGTGAGCTGGTGCGCCCGGTCGAGCATCCGCTTCTCGCGGAAGGAAAGGGTCTTGCGTTCGCTGAGGTAGAAGAGGCCCTTGAGGACCCCGGCAACCTCCACGGGCGAACCGCTCTTCATGCGGTCGGAGTTGTCCTTGTAACGGGTCTTCCAGTTGATCTGCTCGTCGACCGCACCGTTCTCCAGTACGTCGAGGACCTCCTCGACGTCACTCTCGGTCATGATCGGCCGCAGTCCGACTTCGTCCACCTTGTCGATGGGAACCATGACCAGGGTTGACTTGGACAGCAGGCGCAGGCGATAGAAGCTCGGTCCCGCAGTTCCGTTGGTGGATTCAATACTCTCGACAACGCTGATCCCCTGATTCGGGTAGATCACCTTGTCTCCAACTTCAAACCGCATCAATACTCAGCGACGCCTCCCGGTAGCGTTGTGGATACGCGAACCGTTAATCATACCACACCCCTGAAACGCCGAGAACGCTGGCATTCTTGGGATTTGCCGCGCTGAACGGCCGAGGTCGGCCGAGCTCCCGTTGTCATCGGGATGCCGAAGAACCGTGACCCTTCGTTGGTACACTGTGATTCCGAGCGCCGGTGACTGCTGGACGGCTTCGGAGTTTGCCGGAGTGGCGGAATTGGTAGACGCACGGGACTCAAAATCCCGCGGTCCTCGTGATCATGAGGGTTCGAGTCCCTCCTCCGGCACCAGGTCTGAGCGGACCGGGAACGGGGCCCGCGTCCTGCCGATAACCTGAACCCATGATTCACCCCGAACTCCTCGAGATCCTCTGTTGTCCGGAGACCCGGCAGCCGGTGCGCGAGGCCCCCGAGGCGCTCGTGGAGTCCGTGAACCGGGCCATCCGTGACGGCAGTCTCGCGATGCCCGCCAGCGGCGAGCCCGCCGCGGTCCTCGACGGCGGGCTGGTCCGGGAGGACGGGAAGTTCCTCTATCCGGTGCGCAACGGAATCCCGATCATGCTGATCGACGAGCGCATCGCGATGCCGGCCCCGGAGGGCGAAGACTCAACCGAAGATGTTGAAGAGGATGGCGACTCCGGACATCATCCAGTGGAGACTGGCGCCGGGGCCTGAGAGCATCGCCCGCCGCACCGCGCCGGCCGGCTCCGTCAGTTCGGCCGCCGCCGCCATCTCGGTTCCCATCAGGGGCGGCTCCGCGGTTCCCTCGAAGACGCCGTCGTAGAGCCGCTGCAACCGCTCGTCGGTGCGGGTGAGCGAGGCGTCCATCCACCAGAACCAGAGCGCGGCCGGGATCGCGGCCAGCCGCAGGAGCAGCCATCCCTGGAGCACGCCGAAGCCGATGGCGCCCGCCACGAGCGCCACGCTCCCGCGCTTCACCCAGAGCGACTTCCTGGCTACGGCGGCGCGGGAGTCCTGGATCCGGTCCAGTCCGACGTCCCGGTCCGTACGCGGCGCCTTCGGCCGCTCGGCGCGCAGGGGGGAGCGAGCGGGTCCGGGCATGGCTAACAGCCGGTGGCGGAACTGGCGTGAGCACCGGCCCCCCACCGGGAGAACTGGTGCACGCTGGGCCTCGCTGACAAGGCGCGCGAGGGAGGAATAGCAGCGCTCTTTCGACCGAAGCGCAACGATGAGCGAGCCGAAGGCGAGCGGTTCAGCGGGGATTCAGCGGGTGTCGAATGCCGCGGTAGTTTCGTCACAGGCTGTCTAGTGAACCGTGGAAGAGTCGGTTCCCTGGGGGCGGGGAACGTTGTCGCCCTCCGACTGCTCCACGGCGCTCAACTGGGTCTCGAGCATCTTGATGAGGGCGGGGACGATCCGGAAGGGAAGCGTGATCCGGGTCTTGGGATCGGCATGCACGACGGGTTCGCCGGATGCATCGGTGTGCGAGAGGTCCTCCGGCTGGATGCCGGTGAGACTGCAGAACGTGATCGTCAGATCGAAGGGCGAGTGCGTCGCTTCGCAGAAGTTCGCGTACACCTCCGGACAGGAGACGTCCCGCCGGGCCTTGATCTTGAACGTTTTCTTCATGTCCATGGCGACTCCCGAAGTCGGACCCCGGAAACGGGGTTGCCGACGGTAGCGGGGGGCGGACTTGAACCGCCGACCTAAGGGTTATGAGTCCTTCGCTCTAACCGAACTGAGCTACCCCGCCAGCCGAATTTCGTCGGAACCGATCAATTTTACCACCCGGAACATCTGGCACGTCGGTTGCGTTTTCGTGCGATACACCGCGCGCCGAAGCGCGGAAAGGAGTCCCTCCCATGAAGCAGATCACGAGTCCCGCGCCGGTTCGATCCCGCCTCTTCCGCGCCCTCCTGATCGCGGCGCCGTTCGCCCTGGTCTCCGCCGGGCAGGCCGCCGCGGAATCGCCCCCGGAGCCGGATGCCCGGACTCTCGCGGCGTCCTCCGCGGAGCCCACGCTCGAGACGGCCTCGCAGCCGGGCCGCGAACGGATGGCGCGCCGGTTCGACCGGCGGTCGGCCGGCCCGGAGCGCCGCGCCCGCCGGGGCGCGCGCCGTGAAGGCCGCTCGGGTCCGGAGGCGCGCTGGTTCGGACGGCGCGCGGCCGCCGCCCTCGACCTCACCGACGAGCAGCGCGACCAGCTGCGGGACGCGATGCGGGACATCAGCGACAACCGCCGGGCCAGCCGGCGGGAGGTTGCCGACGCCCGGCGTTCCTTCCAGCGGGCGGCCCGGAACCCCGAGCGCAGCGCCGAAGAAGTGCAGGCGCTGGGCGAGGCGCTCGGCAGGGCGCAGGCCGACCGGGCGCTGCAGCGGAGGTCCGAACGCGAGCAGATCGCCGCCATCCTGACCGACGAGCAGCGCGAGCAGCTCGAAACGATGCGCGAGCGCCGGGGACCGCGGGCGCGCACCAGCCGCCGCCGCGGCTAAGGGGTCCTTCAGACCGGTGGCGGGGTCCCTGCCCCGCCACCAGTGAAAGGCGCGCAACGGCTTGGAACCCCCACCGGGAGAACCGTCATGTTCGGTCCACCTGCACACCCCGCCGGGCATGAAACGGCGGGAACGGCTTGAGCTCGGAGCGCCGGCCTCCGGCCGGCATCGCGGCCGCAGGCCGCGAAACGGACGCCGCAGCCGACTCCGATGGCGTGATCCCTACCGGGAGCGGCTGCCCGCCGCTCGAAACGAGCCGGACCTGGGCCCCACGTTCAGGGGGGAGGAGCGCCATCAGCGCGGGTTTCGCGCTCCCGCGCGGCCCCCACCGGGAGAACTGGCCGCCGGCCGGAGGCCGGCGCTCCGAGGCGACGCCACCACAGCTGCTGGCCAACTCCGCACGACTGCACTTTCACAGCAACTGGCGCGCAGCGCGTGCCGGCTGAAGCCGGCGTTCCAAGGAGTCTGAGCCGCATTTCTGCGGCTCAGACTCCTACGCCCGCGCTTCTTCCTCTTCTTCCTCGGCTTCGAGCAGGCTCCGCTCGTCCTCGGTCAGCACGTCCGCCATCTTCCAGACGGGCTCCTGCGGACCCGGGACGATCCCCTCGATGTCCCGGTCGCCTTCCCTGGGCACGGCCATCGCCCGCTCTTTCTCGATGGCGCGTTCGCGGCGCCGCAATTCCTTGGCCCGCTGGCGCGCCACGCGCTCCTTTTCCTTCCTGCGCTTGAGGAACGTCTGTCGGGAACGGTTGGCCATTGGCTCGGGAATGCTAACAAGCCGCTTCCCGGCGAAGTAGCCGCGGACGGACCGGGGGCCGCCTGGCCATATGCTCTCCGGTTCTCACGTTTCGTGGATTTGTCCCTCAAAGGAGGCCGTTCGATGGCTCTTCGGAAACTGAAACTCGTGCGTCTGCCGCTCATCGGCCTGGCGGCGCTCGCCCTCGCTGCGCCTGGGTTCACCCAGGACCTGCGGCTGGAAGCCTCGCACCTCCGCACGATGGAGTGGCGCAACATCGGGCCGCTGCGCGGCGGCCGCTCGCTCTCCTGCATCGGCAGTCCCGGCCGGCGCCACGAGTACTACTTCGGGGCCACCGGCGGCGGTCTGTGGAAGACCCTCGACTCGGGGACGACGTGGTTTCCGGTGACCGACGGCCAGATCTCGAGCTCCTCGATCGGCGCCGTCGCGGTGGCGGAGACCAACCCCGACATCGTCTTCATCGGCGGGGGCGAGACCCAGCTCCGGGGCAGCATCACCCAGGGCGACGGCGTCTACAAGAGTTCGGACGGCGGGGAGACCTGGCGCCACGTGGGCCTCCGCGACACCCAGGCGGTCGCCCGCATCCGGATCCACCCGGTGAACCCCGACGTCGTCTATGTCGCGGCGCTCGGTCATCCCTACGGCGACAACGAGGAGCGCGGTGTCTTCCGTTCGCGCGACGGCGGCAACACCTGGGAACGGGTCCTCTTCGTCAGCCCGGGCGCGGGAGCCGCCGACCTCATCATCGACCGGACGAACCCGGACGTGCTCTACGCGAGCATCTGGCAGGTGTACCGGAAGGCCTGGAAGATGTGGGGCGGGGGTCCCGATTCCGGCCTCTACCGCTCGGACGACGGCGGCGACACCTGGACCGAACTCACCGAAAACCCCGGAATGCCGGCCGGTCCCATCGGCAAGATCGGCGTCACCGTTTCCCCCGCGAACCCCGACCGGGTCTGGGCGATCGTGGAGGCCCCCGAGGGCGGGGTGTTCCGGTCCGAGGACGGCGGCGCGACCTGGCGGCTCACCAACAACGAGCGCAAGCTGCGCCAGCGCGCCTTCTACTACTCGCGGGTCTACGCCGATCCGGTGGACGTCGACACGGTGTACGCACTGAACACCGGCTTCTACAAGTCGACGGACGGCGGCGAGACCTTCGACCACGTGATCCGCCCGCCCCACGGGGACCAGCACGACCTCTGGATCGATCCCAACAACCCCATGCGGATGTGCAACTCCAACGACGGCGGGGGCAACGTGAGCGTGAACGGCGGGGAAACCTGGACCGGTCAGGCCTATTCGACCACCCAGCTCTACCACGTGAACGTGACGAACGACTTCCCCTACCACGTGTGCGGCGCCCAGCAGGACAACACCACGCTCTGCACGCCCAGCGAGGGCTGGGACCACATGCAGGCGCGAGGTCCCGGCAGCCGCTGGTACTACGACGCCGGCGGCGGCGAGAGCGGCTACATCACGCAGCATCCCTCGAACCTCGACGTCTTCTACGCCGGCAGCCAGGGAGCGCTGCTGACCCGCTACAACCGCGCGAACGGCCAGATCCGCGACATCCAGGTCTATCCGCGGTTCTTCTCGGGGGAACCGGCGAGCGCGTTGCCCGACCGCTGGCAGTGGACCTTCCCGATCATCTTCTCGCCGCTCGACGAGAACCGGCTCTACACGAGTTCGCAGTTCCTCTACATCACGACTGACGACGGTCAGTCCTGGACGAAGATCAGCCCCGACCTCACCTACGCCGATCCGGCGACGCTCGGCGAGACCGGCGGCCTCATCACGATGGACATGAACGGACCCGAGATCTACGCGACGATCTTCGCCGTCGTCCCCTCGCAGCACGACATCGACACCATCTGGGTCGGCTCGGATGACGGACAGGTCCACGTCACCCGGGATCACGGGGCGAACTGGACGGACATCACCCCGGCCGACCTTCCCAAATTCAGCCGGGTCAGCATCATCGAGGAGTCGTCGCACCGGCCGGGCACGATCTTCGTGGCCGCCAACCGCTACCAGGTGGACGACCGCGAGCCCTACGTCTTCCGGACGACCGACTACGGCGCCACCTGGACGAAGATCGTGGACGGCATCGCCCCCGGGCACTTCGCGCGCGCGGTCCGGGAGGACCCGGTGCGCCAGGGGCTGCTCTTCCTCGGGACCGAGCACGGGGTGTACGCCTCCTGGGACGACGGGGACCAGTGGGTCTCGCTCCAGCAGAACCTCCCGGACACCCCGATCCGCGACCTGGTGGTCAAGGATGCGGACGTGGTGCTCGGCACCCACGGCCGCGGCTTCTGGATTCTCGACGACATCCAGCCCCTCCGCCAGTACACCCCCGAGTCGCTGAACGCCACGCTGACGGTCTTCGATCCCGACCCGGCGGTGCGCGGAGTCCAGGACGGGATCGTCCAGTACCACCTCGCGGAGGAGGTGGACTCGGTGGTGGTGGAGATCCACGACGCGAGCGGGACGCTGGTGGACCGCTTCGAGGGCACCGAACCGGACTTCGAGGCGGAGCCGGACTTTTCGTGGTTCCGGGTGCGGCGCTCGTCGGAGCCGACCACGGGCCAGGGCCTGAACCGCTTCGTCTGGAGCGGCCGCTACCAGGGCGCCGTCGAGTTCGACGGGATGATCCTCTGGAGCGCGCGGGCCACCAGCGGTCCGAAGGCGCCTCCCGGTGAGTACCGGGTGAGCGTCACCGCGGCCGGAGTCACCGAGACCACGAACCTCACGCTGACCGCGGATCCCCGACTCAAGGGCGTCTCCACCGCCGACCTCGTGGAGCAGTTCGAACTGGCCAGCAGGATCCGGGACCGCACATCCGAGGCGAACGAGGCCGTGATCCAGATCCGGGATGTCCGCGTTCAACTCGAGGAGCGCCTGGAGGGATCGAGCGACCAGGGTCTGATCGCCGACGGCGGCCGGCTGCTCGAGGAGATGACCGAGGTCGAGGAAGCGATCTACCAGACGAAGAACCGCAGCAACCAGGATCCGCTGAACTTCCCGATCCGGCTGAACAACCGGCTCGCATCGCTCCGCCGCAGCGTGGAGACCGGCGATGCGAAGCCCACGGACGGCGCTTACGCGGTCTTCGAGGAGTTGTCAGGCGAGCTGGATCAGCACCTGGGACGGCTCGGCGGGCTGCTCAGCGACCGTCTCGACGACCTGAACGGAAGGATCACCGCCGGCGGCGCGGACCCGGTGGACGCCGGGCGCTGGAAGGAGCAGTAGCCGCTTCCCCCGGGACCGGCGGCCGGGCGCCGGAGCCGCCTAGTGCGCTCCGGCGCGCCCGTCTGCGAACGCGGCGGCTCCGCGTTCCGGCGGTGGTTCCCCGGGGGCGAAGGGCGGGGCCGCGAGCAGGTCCACCTCGTTCGTGAGCATCAGCTCGCCGTCGAAGACGAACCGGCCCGAGAACGGTTGCTCCCGCAGGAGGAGCGGAAGCCAGACCGCATCGTCTTCCCACATGCGCTCGTAGGGAATGGACTCGAGGTCCGCCCAGAGCGGCGTGGCCTCGACGGTGGATTCGGGCTCGCCCGCAAATCCGTCGGCGCGGAACACGTAGACGTGGATCGAGTAACCGTCCACGAACTGGAAGCGCAGTTCCCCGGCGGGACGGATCCCGGTGGGGCGGATCCGGATCTCCTCCTCCGCCTCGCGGACCGCCGCGGCGCGGGGCGTCTCGCCGGGTTCCAGCCGGCCGCCGGGCCCGTTGACCTTCCCCTGACCCAGCCCGCGGTGTTTCTCGATCAGCAGGATCCGGCCGCCCGCGACCACAAAGAGCAGGGTCGCCCGTTCCTCGGGAGTCCAGCCGTCCCAGGAGAACGCCCGCAGGAACGCCCGCGCCTCGGCGGAAACGCCGTTTTCCGTCAACTGCCGTCCCAGCCGACCCCGGAGAGACGACCGAGGAGCGACCCCTCGCCCTTGCCGCCGCCGCCGGTCTGCGGTGCGGCCTGGTGGATCCGTCCGGCCAGCCGGCTGAACGGCAGCGACTGCAGCCAGACCCATCCCGGGCCGGTGAGGCTCGCGAAGAAGAAGCCTTCGCCGCCGAAGATGGCGGACTTGATGCCGCCCACGAACTGGATGTCGTAGTTCACCGAGGGGGCGAGCGCGACGAGACACCCGGTGTCCACCCGCAGGTTCTCGCCGGCGGCCAGTTCCCGCTTCACGACCGTGCCGCCGGCGTGGAGGAAGGCCAGCCCGTCGCCCTCGAGCGACTGCATGATGAAGCCCTCGCCGCCGAACAGCGCGGTGCCGATCTTGCGCTGGAACGCGATGCCGATCGAGACGCCCTTGGCGCCGCAGAGGAACGCGTCCTTCTGGGCGATGAGCCGGCCGCCCAGTTCGTCGAGCTGGACCGGCAGGATCTTGCCCGGATAGGGCGAGGCGAAGGCCACGTGCTGTTTGCCGCCGCCCTGGTTCACGAACTCCGTCATGAACAGGCTCTCGCCGGTGAGCAGCCGCTTGCCGGCGCCCAGCATCTTGTCCATGAAACCCGTCTGGTTCCCGTCGCCGAAGATCGTCTGCATCTCGATGCCGGCGCTCATGAACATCATGGCTCCCGCTTCGGCCACGGCCCCTTCGCCGGGATCGAGCTCGACCTCCACGAACTGCATCTCCTCGCCGTAGATCCGGTAGTCCACCTCGTGCATCCGGCGGGGCGCCGGCGGACGGGGCGGCGCCGCGCCGTTGCCGATGCCGGTCCGCAGCTCCGGGACATCGGAGGCCGGCGTCCAGGAGCTTTCTCCGAGCGGGCACACCAGCGTGCCCGAGGTCCAGCGGCCGCTCTGGAGCGACTGCCGGACATCGGCCGTGGAGAACGGACCCAGAGTCCGGCCTCCCTCGGCTACGTACCATTGACTGGTTGACATGTTTTCTCCTTTCGCGACCGTCGCCGTGACTGCCGCTTCCTCAGTTCCCTCCGCAGTGAAACAGGAGGAGTCCGCCGAGGGCGAGCGCCGCCAGGACGATGGGCGCAAGAGCCACTACGAAGTGCCAGCGCTTCGGGTTCGGTCCGTTCGTGCCCGCCGGCCGGTTCATCGCGCCACTCTAACGGCCCCGGTGGGGTTCCCGGCCCGCTGACCGCGAGACAAATGAAGGCTCGGCCCGCTCCGCCGCCGCCTTTCGATCGGCTTCGCGCGGACCTCCTGGCGATTCACCGGGCGGCGCTCCGGGCGGCCGACCCGGAGCGGATCCTGGAGCGGGACCTCCGGGGAGATGCGGCGTCCGGCTGGACCTTCCGGGGCCAGCCCCTGCTGCCGCCCGCGCGGACGCGGGGGGAGCCGGTCTTCCTGTTCGGCGCCGGCAAGGCGGCCGCCGCGCTCGCCCGGGGAGTCCGGCGGCGGCTTGCCGGGGAGGTGGTGCGCGGGAGGATCATCGTGAAGCACGGTCACCGGCTCGAGGTGCCCGGGGTGGTGGTCGAGGAGGCGGGACATCCCGTCCCCGACGTCCACTCGGTGGAGGCGACGAAGCGGTTGCTCGCGGACCTCCGGGAAAGCGCCGATAGCGGCCGGGTCCTCGTACTGCTGACGGGAGGGGCGTCGGCGCTGCTGGTGGCGCCGGCGGCCGGCATCACCCTGGAGGACAAGTCACGGGTCAGTTCCCTGCTGCTCGCCTGCGGCGCGGACATCCACGAAATGAACACCGTCCGCAAACATCTCTCCGCCGTGAAGGGCGGCGGCCTCATCCCGCTGCTGCCGTCAGGACGTGCCGCCGCGCTCGTGATTTCCGACGTGATCGGCGACCAGTTGACCTCGATCGGTTCGGGGCCGGCGACCGGGGATCCCACGACCTTCGGCGATGCCCTGGGGGTGCTCGAGAAGTTCGCCCTGCTGGAGCAGGTCCCGGAAGCGGTGATCGCCCGCCTTCGCGGCGGAGTCGCCGGGACGGTCGCGGAGACGCCCGACGCGCCCGGCGAAGCCGTTCCCCACCACATCGTGGCGAGCAACGCGCACTCCCTCGGCGCCGCCGGGGAGGAAGCGACCCGGCTCGGCTACCGCGCCGAGATCTTCGGCCGGGACCTCGCGGGCGAGGTCCACCGCACCGCCCGGGGGTTCGCGAACCGCCTTGCCGTCCTGGGTGCGGACCCCGCGCCGGCGGCGCTGCTCGCGGGAGGAGAGCTGACCCTCAAGGTGACCGGACACGGCCGCGGGGGGCGGAGCCAGGAGTTCGCGCTGGTCGCGGCGGAGACCCTGGAGGGAGTTCCCGGAGTCGCGCTGCTCGCCGCGGGCACCGACGGCACCGACGGCCCCACGGACGCGGCCGGGGCGTTTGCGGACGGGGAGTCGTTGGTCCGGGCCCGGCAGCAAGGCCTGGACCCGGAGGCGGCGCTCCGGGACAACGACTCCTGGTCCCTGTTCCGGGCAACGGGCGACCTGCTCATCACCGGTCCCACCGGAACGAACGTGATGGACCTCATGGTGGGACTCACCAGCGGGGAGACGAACGCGGACTAACGGGATCCCTCCCGCAGCCGGCGGCGTCCGCGCGAGGCCGCGGGGCGGATTCCCACCCGGTGACGGTGCCCGGCGAAGGACGTGCGGAGCGCCCGTTTGATCAAGGTGATCCGGCGGGCCACCGAGGAAGCGCTGAGCGGCACCGCCCGCAGGCGCGCGATCTGCGGAATGGTGCAGTGGTCCCGGAAGTAGAGCTGAAACAGGAGCCGGTTCAGGGCCTGCTGCCGGTCGTCGACCGAGATCCGCCGCAGGACCGTCTCGACGCCCTCGTTCAACTCGCGCATCACAACGGCCGACTCGGGATCGTCGAGGACGTCTTCGAGAGGACTCTCGGCGAGCGCGGCCTCGAGCCGCCAGGTCTCCTCGGGCGGAAACGTCTGTTCGACGCCATGCCGGTACCGGTCGTGCCGGAACTGGTCCCGCAGGATGTTCTCGGCGATCCGGCGGATGAAGAGATCGAACGTCTCCTCGCGCGTCCCGGCGAAACTGCGGATCACCCGGCGCCCGTCCGCGACGAGCCGCTCCATGACGTCCTGCGACAGGTCGTCCAGCGTGGCGGCGTCCGCGCGCCGGCGACCCGCGAAACGCGAGTGCAGAACCACCCGGACGAGGTTCCGGCAGCGTCTGAACAGGACTCCCCACAGGGGGTCGTCCGGACGCGCCGCCACGAGGCGGCGAAACAGCTCCCAGGAGTCCATGCGCAGCGGCAGCCGGGGAGTCTATTCCGTCCTAACTCTCTCCGA
The DNA here is from genome assembly GCA_009835985.1 of Acidobacteriota bacterium. Lineage (GTDB taxonomy): Bacteria > Acidobacteriota > Vicinamibacteria > Marinacidobacterales > Marinacidobacteraceae > Marinacidobacterium. The sequence goes on from VXWI01000115.1 coordinate 21,793, forward strand.
ACTCTTTTTTTCGACGCGCTTTTTACGTTTGTTACAGCACATTACACCGAAGCGGCCCCGCCGTGGCCGCCGTGGCGCGGGACTGCCAACAAGACGGCCAGCGTCACGGCGGCCAGGACACCGTCCGCCGCGGCGAACACCAGGAACAGGGGAGGGGAGTCCCTGAGCAGGAAGTCGAGGACGAAGAGCAGGGCTCCGCCACCCTTGAGCACGGGTCCCATGATCCAGATGTACCAGCGGTTCGCTTCGAGGTTTTTCAGGATCGCGAAGTAGCCGAGTCCGACCGCGAGCGCGAAGAGTCCGTTCAGGTTCGCGTGGATCGGGAAGCGGGGCGGTTCGGTGCCGAACAGCTGGCGAACCTCTTCCAGCGCGAAGAGCAGCGCGCCGCCCAGAAGCACGTCGTAGACGCCGCTGACGATGACGACGCCAAGGAGCAACCTCATCGGCCAAATGTAACCGCCGGCGCCTCCACGAAGGGCCGCCGGCGCCCTGTAATCCGCCCATTACAGGCCATTCGGGCCCGGCTATACTGCCTGACTGCCCCGTGTGGAGAACCGCATGCGGCGCCCGGGTCCCGACGGGGTGCGCGCGCGGCTTCGCGATGGTCCAGGTCCGCGGGGGCTCCGCATCAGTTCCGTGCCCTCCCCGTTCCACTCCACGACCGTGCTGGCCGTCCGTCGCGAGGGCAGCACGACCCTGGCGGCCGACGGACAGGTCACCCTCGGGGACATCGTGGTGAAGCACGGCGCGCGCAAGCTGCGACGGATGAGCGATGGCGCGATCCTCGCCGGTTTCGCCGGGGCCACCGCGGATGCCCAGGCGCTGTTCGCGAAGTTCGAGACGAAGCTCGAAGCCCATCGGGGGAACCTCGAACGCGCGTGCGTGGAGCTCGCCCAGGACTGGCGGACCGATCGGGTGCTCCGCCATCTGGATGCCCTGCTGCTCGTGGCCGACAAGGACCACGTCTTCCTGCTCTCGGGCGACGGGGACCTCATGCAGCCCGACGACGGCATCATGGCGATCGGCGCGGGAGCGCCCTTCGCGATGGCGGCGGCGCGCGCCCTCGCGTCCCGAACCGAACTCACCGCCCGGGAGATCGCCGAGGAGGCGATGCGCGTCACCGACGGCATCTGCATCTACACGAACGGTCAGGTGATCTACGAAGAGGTGTGACTTCTGGTCGAGTATCTCCCCCCCGTGGGAAAGGGACCCGCCGCTGACATCGACGATCCCACGCCGCGCGAGATCGTCGAGGAACTGGACCGCTTCGTCATCGGTCAGACCGGGGCGAAGCGGGCGGTGGCCGTGGCGCTTCGCAACCGGGCCCGCCGTCTCCACATCGAACCCGAGCTGGCCGAGGAGATCGCGCCCAAGAACATCATCATGATCGGGCCCACCGGAGTGGGCAAGACGGAGATCGCGCGGCGGCTGGCCCGGCTCTCCCGGTCCCCGTTCGTGAAGGTGGAGGCTTCCAAGTTCACGGAAGTGGGCTACGTGGGGCGGGACGTGGAGTCCATGGTTCGGGACCTCGTGGAGGTCTCGGTCGAGATCCTGCGGGAGGAGCTTCTCGAAGAGGTCCGGGACCAGGTGGAACACAACGCCGAGGAGCGGCTCCTCGACGTGCTGCTGCCGCCGCCGGCCGCGGACCGCTTCACCGGCGAGGACCGTTCGCTCGAGGACCTCGACGAGGCCCTCGGCGACGGGCTCGACGGCCCGGAGGCGGAAGACGCGCAGCGCGCCCGCCGCAGCCGCGAGAAGCTGCGCGAGCGCCTGCGGGGCGGAGAACTGGCGGACCGGTCGGTCGAGGTGGAGGTGCGGGAGCCGCCGGCCCCGTTCCTCGAGGCCCTGTCAGGCCCCGGCGAGGAACTCGACGTCAACACCTCGGAGATGCTGCGGGGCGTCTTCGGGCCGCGCTATCGGAAGACGGAGATGGTCGTGCCCCAGGCGCTCGACTACTTCGCCCAGGAGGAGGAGGAACGCCTCGTGGACCGCCGCCAGTTGTCACGTCTGGCGCTCGAGCGGGCCGAAGAGCACGGGATCATCTTCATCGACGAACTGGACAAGGTCGCGAGTCCCCATGACTCCCCCGGACCGGACGTCTCCCGGGAAGGCGTGCAGCGGGACCTGTTGCCCCTCCTCGACGGTTCGACGGTGTCCACGCGCTACGGATCGCTCCGGACGGACCACATCCTCTATATTGGCGCCGGAGCGTTTCAGGAGAACCGGCCATCGGACCTCATCCCGGAACTCCAGGGCCGATTCCCGATTCGGGTCGAACTGGACCCGCTGACCGTCGAGGACTTCCGGCGGATCCTGACCGAGCCGGAATCGGCGCTCCTCAAACAGTACGAGGCGCTGCTCGCCACCGAGGGCGTCACGATCTCGTTCCAGGAGGACGGAATCGCGGAGATCGCCGATGTTGCGGCTCAGGTCAACGAGCGCGCCGAGGACATCGGCGCGAGAAGACTCCATACGATTCTGGAGAAGGTCCTCGAGGAACTCCTCTTCGATGCCCCGGATCTCGAAGACAAGAACTGGACGATCGATCGGGACTACGTCAAACGAATGCTGGAGGGGATCGTCGAGGACGAGGACCTGTCCCGGTTCATCCTCTGACGGCACGCCGATTCCCGCCGGCCGCCGGGGCTCGATGAAGACGCTGGCCGCGCTCGCGCTCGTCCTGATCGTCGGCGCCGCCGGATGCGGTCGCCGGGGTCCGCCGCTCGCGCCGCTCCAGGTGGATCCGGAAACGCCCCGGGTCCTGCCGCTCCGGCAGGAGGACGGCGCGGTCGTGGTGCGCTGGTACGCGCCCCGTCTCGACTCGGGGGGGGACCCTGCGGACCTGCGGCTGCGGAAGGCGGTCGTGTCCTACCGGATCGTGGACCTCCACGCCCTCGCTGCGGAGGAGCGCGCCTCCCAGCGCCGGCCGCCGGAGGAGGAGGAAGAGGACACCGGGGCGGCCTCCGCGGACGACGAGGATGGCGCCGGAGTCCCCGAACCGGAGGACCCCGAACCGGAGGACCCCGTGACCGAGGACTCCGCGACGGAGGACTCCGTGACGGAGGACCCCGTGACGGAGGAGCCGGCAGCGCCGGACGCGGCGCCCGCGACGCCGGGGCCGGAGACCCCCGCCGGGGAAGAAACGCCGGTGCCGGATGCCGTGCCCCCGGAGACCACCGAGCCGGGGCCCGTAGCGGTCGAGGAACCGTCCCCCGCCGGCGGGACTCCGCCCGGGGAAGCGGAAGCGGAGCCGGAGCAGCAACCGGTGCCGGAGGAGGAGCCCGAGCCGGCGCCCGAGCCGGGAGGGGAGCCGGAACCCGAACCCGAGGGGGAAACCGGGCCCGGCGCCGCCCAGGAAGCGGAGGGACCGGGAGAACCAGCCCCGGACGAGGCGGGTGGTGATACGCAGGAGGAGGCTCCGGAGCCGGAGGCCGCGCCGGAACCCGAGGGGCCGCTCCTCGACTACGAGGAACTCGAGTTCGAAGTGCTCTCCGAGATCGAGTCGGAAGTGCCCGGGGAGGAACGGGTCCTCGAGCTGCCGGTGGAACCGGACTGGATCGGCCGCCGCCTGGAGATCACCGTCCGCTACGAGGCGCGCGGCGGCGCGAGCGAGGAGAGCGAACTCCAGTCGCTCGACGTCACCGGCCCGCTGCCGCCGGTGGCGGGGGTCCTCGTCGAGGTCGGGCCGCGCGAGCTGACCATCCGCTGGCAGGATCCCCGCGGCGCCCTGGGAGAGGCGCCCCTGGCGGACCCGCTGTTCGAGGTCTTCCGCCGGCGCGGAGGGGAATCCGAACGGCTGGGACGGTCCTTCGGCCCGACCCAGACGGACGCCGACGTGGTGTGGGGGGAAGAGGTCTGTTACCGCGCGCGGCTCGTCGTGGCCGGGGACGCGGAAGAGCGGGTGATCCCCGACCCCGGGCCCGTCGCGCCGGCCGGCCCCGCGGGAGGCGATAGCGCCGGGGAGTCCCCGGCTCCGGACGAGACCGGCGAGCCTGGCGCCCTCGATACATCCGGCGCGGAGCCCGCAGATCCCGAAGGGGAAGCGGCGACCGCGCCCGGGGATCCCGAGGCGGAGGAGGCGCCGTGGACCCCGATCCCGATCCGGGTCCCCGGCGCCGGAACCGGCGCGCTGAGCGTCGGGCCGATGTCCGCCGAGGAGTGCGTTACCCCGGTGGACGTCTTCCCGCCGGTCCCGCCGTCGGATCTCCGCCTCTTCTGGCGCGCCGAGGCGACCGAACTCAGTTGGAGGGACTCGGCCTCCACCGACGTCGCCGGGTATCACGTCTACCGCTCCGGCCCGGATGGCAGCGGCTTCCAGCGCCTGACCGAGTCGCCGGTCGAACAGACGAGCTACACCGACGCGGCGCGCGATCCGCGGGGCGCGTATCGCTACGCCGTCACGGCGGTGGACGGCGCCGACCCGCCGAACGAGAGCCTGCCCTCCGACCCCCGCACCGCGAATCCGCGCTAAACGGCCGCGCTCGCTGGTCGGCGGGTCGCCCAGCCGCCGTGGTGGCGCCGCCTCGGAGCGCCGGCCTCCGGCCGGCGGCCAGTTCTCCCGGTGGGGGCCGCGCGCGAGCGCGAAACCCGCGCTGATGGCGCTCCTCCCCCTGAAGGTGGGCCCCACGTTCGGCTCGTTTCGGGCGGCACGCAGCCTTTCCCGGTTGGGATCACGCCATGGGAATCGGCTGCGGCGTGCGTTTCGCGGCCTGCGGCCGCGATGCCGGCCGGAGGCCGGCGCTCCGAGCTCCGGCCGTTTCCGCCATTGTCGTGACGGGCGGAAACGCCGCGTCAGTCGTGCCGCCAACCGGTAGAATCGCGCCGGGGCCGGGCCGAATTCCGGATTGACGAGGTGCCGGGCGCGCATGCAGATCTTTCTTGACACCGCAAACGTTGACGAAATCTCGCGTGCCGCCGCGATGGGGCTCGTGGACGGCGTCACGACGAATCCGTCGCTCATGGCGAAGGAAACGGGCGATCCGCGGGAGATCCTGGCCGCGATCGCCGAAACGGTTTCCGGCGACGTCTCGGCGGAGGTCTTGTCAACCGACACCGCCGGGATGGTGGCCGAAGGCCGGGAACTCGCGACCATCGCCCCGAACATCATCATCAAGTGCCCGCTGACGCCCGACGGCCTGCGCGCGGTCCGCGAACTCAAGGAGGAGGGGATCCGTGTCAACGTGACCCTCTGTTTCAGCGTTCCGCAGGCCCTCTTCGCGGCGAAGGCGGGCGCCTACATCGTGAGCCCCTTCGTCGGCCGGCTCGACGACATCTCCGCCCCCGGCATGCAGTTGATCGCGGACATCCGGGAGGTCTACGACAACTACGGCTTCGCCACCCAGATTCTGGTCGCCAGCATCCGGAACCCCCTGCACGTCGTGGAGGGGGCGCGGCTGGGAGCCGACATCGCCACCATGCCCGCCAAGGTGCTGGACCTGCTCATCAAGCATCCGTTGACGGACATCGGCCTCGAGCGTTTCCTGAAGGACTGGGAAGCCGCCCGGGTCGGTTGACCGGGCGCGCCGGAGGTCTGGCGAGGTCCGGCTGAAGTGTCAGCCAGGTCGGAAGGGTCTGCGGACGCCTTCGCCGAACTCGAGGAGCGGAACCGCCGCGCCGAGGAAGGCGGCGGCGAGGCCCGGCTCGAGCGCCAGCGGCGTTCGGGAAGACTGACGGCGCGCGAGCGGATCGCGACCCTGGTCGACGCCGGGTCCTTCGAAGAGACCGGACGGCTGGTCGAGCACCGCTCGCGCGATTTCGGCCTCGACCGGCAGCGCTATCCCGGGGACGGAGTTGTCACGGGCTACGCCCGGATCGACGGGCGCCTCGCCTACCTGTTCGCCCAGGACTTCACGGTTCTCGGCGGCTCGCTCAGCGAGGCGGTCGCCGAGAAGATCTGCCGGACCATGGATCTGGCGGTCCGGCAGGGCGCCCCCATCATCGGGCTGAACGACTCCGGGGGCGCGCGCATCCAGGAAGGGGTGGTCTCGCTCGCCGGATACGCCGACATCTTTCTGAGGAACACGCTGGCTTCGGGCGTGGTTCCCCAGATTTCGGCCATCCTCGGGCCCTGCGCCGGCGGCGCCGTGTATTCCCCGGCCATCACGGACTTCACGATCATGTCCCGCGGCACCAGCTACATGTTCGTGACCGGGCCGGACGTGATCCGCGCCGTGACCCACGAGGAAGTCACGATGGAGGACCTCGGCGGTGCGGAGACCCACAACACGGTTTCGGGGAACGCGCACTTCCTGGGGGAGAACGACGAGGACTGCCTCGATCTCATCCGGCAACTCCTCTCCTTCCTGCCGTCGAACAACCTGGAGGAGCCGCCGCGGCGTCCCTCGGCGGATCCGCCCGACCGGGAAGTCCCGTCGCTGGACAAGCTCGTTCCCGAGGCGCCCGACCAGCCGTACGACATCAAGGACCTCATCGGCGAAGTGGTGGACGACGGCGAGTTCCTGGAGGTCCAGGCGCTCCACGCCGGGAACCTGGTGGTCGGTTTCGCCCGGCTCGCCGGGGCTCCGGTGGGCATCGTGGCGAACCAGCCGGCGGTGCTGGCGGGCGTTCTGGACATCCATGCTTCCGTCAAGGGCGCCCGCTTCGTCCGGTTCTGCGACGCCTTCAACCTCCCGCTGATCACGTTCGAGGACGTGCCGGGCTTCCTGCCGGGGACCCAGCAGGAGTGGGGAGGCATCATCCGGCACGGAGCGAAGCTGCTCTATGCCTTCGCGGAAGCCACCGTTCCCAAGATCACGGTCATCACCCGCAAGGCGTACGGCGGCGCCTACTGCGTGATGGCGAGCAAGCACATCCGGACCGACCTCAACTACGCCTGGCCGAACGCCGAGATCGCGGTGATGGGGTCGGAGGGAGCCGTGAACGTCCTGTATCGGCGCGAACTCGAAGCGGCCGAGGACGCCGAAGCGGAGCGCGCCGGCCGGGTGGCCGCCTACCGCGAGCGCTTCGCGAACCCGTACGTGGCGGCGGAGCGGGGATACGTGGACGAGGTCATCCCGCCGCGGACCACCCGCCGGAAGCTGACCACCGCGCTGGCCTCGCTCGCCACCAAACGTGACCGGAACCCGCCGAAGAAGCACGGCAACATCCCGCTCTGACACCGACTGATGTTCCGCCGGGTCCTCGTCGCCAACCGGGGTGAGATCGCGGTCCGGATCATCCGGGCCTGCCGCGACCTCGGCGTTTCGCCGGTAACGGTTCACTCCGAGGCCGACCGGGACAGTCTGCACGTGCGGCTCGCCGACGAGTCCTTCGAAGTGGGGAGAGCGGCCTCTCGCGACAGCTACCTGAACGGCGAGCGGGTCATCGAGGCGGCGCGGGCCATGGAGGCCGAGGCCCTTCATCCCGGGTACGGATTCCTTGCCGAGAACGGCGGTTTCGCCGCGCGCTGCGCCGAACGCGGCCTCGTCTTCGTGGGACCGCCTCCGGAGGCCATGCGCCGGATGGGGGACAAGGCTGCGGCCCGCGCGACGGCGGTCGAGGCCGGGGTCCCGGTCGTCCCGGGCTCGGATGTCGTCTCGGGGAAGGACGCCGAACGCGCCGCCGTGAGGATCGGGTTCCCGCTGCTCATCAAGGCCGTGGCCGGCGGCGGAGGCATGGGAATGCGCCTCGTGCGGGATCCGTCGGAGTTCTCCGACTCCCTGCGGGCCGCGGAGTCCGAAGCGGAGGCGGCCTTCGGGGATGCCGGGGTGTTCCTCGAGCGCTTCGTGGAGAACCCCCGTCACATCGAGATCCAGGTGTTCGGCGATGACTTCGGCTCCGTCGTTCACCTGGGCGAGCGCGACTGTTCCATCCAGCGCCGGAACCAGAAACTCCTCGAAGAGAGCCCGTCGCCGGCGATTTCGCCCGGGCTGCGTGCCGCGATGGGGGAAGCGGCCGTCCGTCTCGCGCGCGGCGCCGGCTACCGGAACGCCGGGACCGTGGAGTTCCTCCTCGCTCCGGAAGGGCGCTTCCATTTCCTCGAGATGAACGCGCGGCTCCAGGTCGAGCATCCGGTCACCGAGCTGGTCTCGGGAATGGACCTCGTCGCGCTCCAGTTGCGGGTGGCCGCCGGCGAGCCGCTCGGTTTCGCCCAGTCGGAGGTCTCGCTGAGCGGCGCGGCGATCGAACTCCGGATCACCGCGGAGGATCCGTTCACCGGTTTCGTCCCGGCCACCGGCCGCATCCGGGAGTTCCGTCCCCCCGCCGGTCCGGGAGTCCGCTGCGACGCCGGGATCGACTCGGGCAGCGTGGTGTCCCCGCACTACGACCCCCTGCTCGCCAAGATCATCGTGTCGGGGCCCGACCGGGAAACGGCCCGGAAACGGGCGATCCGGGCGGTCCGGGAGACCCGGCTCATCGGAGTCGCCTCGACCCTGCCCTTCTTCGAACGGGTGCTGGCCAGCGCCCCCTTCTGCAGCGGGGACCTCGATACCTCGTTCGTCGCCGTGCACTGGTCCGCCCTCAGCCGGGACGGAGCGGACGGCGAATCCGCGGCGCGGGCCGAACTGGCGCCTCTGGCGCTCGCGGCGGCGGCCGGTGAGCTGTGGCGCCGCGAAGGAGCCAACGCGGGCGTTTCCGGTGCGCCCCCGTCCGGGTGGCGCCTCGCCGGCGTCGCCGAAGCGCAGCGGGACCGGCTCTAGCCGCCTGGTTGAAACCAATGCGGCGCACCCTTTCTCTCGACGGAAAGAAGCTGCGGGTCGAAGTGCGCGCCGAGACCGGCGACGGCACCCTGAGGGTCGGGATCGAGGGCGGTGACCGGGAACTGGTCGCTCGCGAGACCCCCGGTGGCTGGACGATCACGAACGGCCGCCGCACGGTCGAGGCCGGCGTTACCGGCGATCGAAGCGGAGCACTGGTGGTTCAGATCGCCGGACACACCTACCGGCTCGAAACCGGCCGGGGCCCGGCGGGCAGCTCCCGCCGAATGGGGCCGGCGGCCGGCGGGGCGGCGGGTGGCCGCTCCGAGGTCCGGACCCCGATGCCAGGCAAGGTGGTACGCCTCCTGCGTGAGGAAGGCGAGCAGGTCGCCGCCGGCGACGGCGTGCTGGTGTTCGAAGCGATGAAGATGCAGAACGAGATCCGCGCCCCGGAGAGCGGGGTCATCGCTAACATGAGGGCTGCCGCGGGAACACCCATGGAGGGCGGCGAACTTCTGTTCGTCGTGGAGCCCGCGCAATCTGCGTGACTTCTCCCGCTCCGAATCGCCGAAACCGCCGGTTCCGGCTGGTGTTGGCGGGCGCCGCCGCCGCCTCGGCGGTGTCCCTCGGCGTGATCCTCTGGGTGGTGTCGAGCCTGGATCAGCAGCGGCTCGGCGCCTACGTCACCGACCGTCTCAGCGCTGTCCTGGGCCGCCCGGTCGCGGCGAGCGGCTTCGAGTTCTCGCTGCCGGAGGGGGAGTTCGTCCTCCGCGGACTCCAGCTCGGGCGGGAACCCACGGAGATCGGTCCGCCGCCGCCGGCATTCTCGATCGACCGGGTCCGGGGCCGCCTGAGCTGGCGGTCGCTGTTTCCCGCACGCCTCCACCTCGAGAGCCTCGATGTCGAGGGAGTGGGCCTCTGGGGTCTCGACGACGGGGGAAAGCCGCCGCCGGAGTCCGCCCCCCTGGGACCGGCCATCGAGGCGGTGGCCGCCAGGCTCTCGTTCTCTTCGAACCGCATGTCCGTTTCCGGAACCACGATCGGGTACCGGAACCGGCCGACGCCGTGGGAAGTCCGCGCCGACGACGTCGCCTTCAGCCTCCAGACCGGTGACGAAGGCGGCGTGGACGGCGAGATCCGATCCGGTTGGGGAGTGATCCGCCTCTGGGAACGGCCCGATCTTCCGATGGCGCTGTCATCGGACTTCCGGATCCGGGAGAACGACCTGCACATCGACTTCCTCGAGCTGCGCTCCGACCTGCTCGAGGTGCGCTTCGAGGGGACGATGGACATGGCGAACGATCTCGACGGCCGCCTGCGGATGGTCGGGAGCGGGGACGCCGGCGGTCTGGGCCGTTTCCTGTTCGAGTTCGAGGGCATGGACACCGAGGGGGATCCGTGGCTCCAGTTCGACGGAACGGCGGGGTTTCAGGAGAACGGCCTGGCGATCGACGGCGATTTCGCCTTGCCGCGGAGCCGTTTCTTCGGCGTTCCCCTGCGGGACTGGACGGGCGTGGTGCACTGGGACCCCGAGCGCGTCGAGATCCTCTCCTCGCGCGGACTCGCGTCGGAGGGACCGGCCACCCTGCGGCTGCTCCAGGTGCAGCCGCGGGAGGAGAACCCGGCGGAGATCCTCCTGAGCGTCCGCGACGGAGCGCTGGCGCCCGCGCTGGAAGGCGTCTTCGGAACGCCGACCACGATCCGTTCGCAGGTGACGCTCGACGCGGACCTGCGCATGCCGTTCGCCGATCCGGGCCTGATGACCGGGACCATCCAGGCCACCGGACTGATGCCGGACGAGACCGGGTCGGGAGAGTTGCCGCTCGGCTTCGAGACCGACCTGCGCATGGATGACACGGCAACCGACATCCACCGCGTCGTCCTGGAGGGCGAGGCCTTTCGCGGCTCCATGGAGGGCCGCTATCCCCGATCCGGGAACGCCAGCATCGCGGCGACCGCGCTGGCCGGCGAATCGGCCGAGGCCGACGCCATGCAGCAGGAGCTGCGCCGGGTGCTCTTCGGGGAGGATCCCGAGACGACCTGGTGGGACGTCGCGGGGGCCGGTGGGTTCGAGGGCATCGTCCGCGGCCGCTGGCCCGATCTCGTCCTCGAGGGAGAGGTCGAGGGTCAGATGATGCGCTTCTCCACGATCCACACCGAGACCCTGATTGCGACCGGGAGGATCGAGCGCGACGCCATCCATCTCGACAGCCTGAACGCGCGCTTCGGCGGGGGAAGGATCTCGGCCTCCGGGGTCTTCGACCGCGCCACGGTGGAGTATCCGGACATGGAGTTCGACGCCGACTGGGAGGGATGGGACGCCCGGGAGATCATCGATTTCCTCGAGTGGGACCTTGAGGCCGACGGAACCACGACCGGCCGCAGCCACACCGTGCGGCGCGACGAGCGCTACACGGGGGGCGGATCCGTGGTCGGCTCCGACGGACACGTCCTCGAACAGCCGTTCGACGAGGTGGCCATCACCTGGGACATGGATGGCGATACCGCCCGGCTGGCTCCCATGAGCGGGGTGTTTCGGGCGGGCACTGCCGATGGGGTCCTCGACATCGGCCTCGTGGACTGGGAGATGGAGGGTCTCGTCACCGGGAGCGATTACCCCCTGACGCCCGGTCTGGCGCCCGAGTGGATCTCCATCCGCTCCGATTTCCGCCTGGAGGTCGGGGGAGATCTCCTGGTTCCCGAACTCCTGCTCGAGGCGCGGGTGCCGAACGCCGCGGTCCTCGGCCTTCCGCTCGGTCCGGGCGACATCCGGGGATCCGTCCACGGCGAGGAATTCGAGGGCAGCGGGACGCTGGACTCGGGCGCCGCGTCCTTCCGGATGCAGGGACGGGTGCCGCTCGGCACCGCCGGCGCCGGCACGGTCACGATCCGGGAAGTCGATGTCGCACCGATCCTCTTCGACGCGCCGGCCGAGCGGGGGTTCCAGGTCGTGGTTGGCGGGTCCGGAGACTTCCACATCGAGGATCCGCTCGACGAATGGATGACCGGCGCGGCGACGCTCGAGACCCTGACGATCACGGCGCCGGACTTCGTCGCCGAAACGGGTGGTCCGACGACCGTCCGCCTGGAGGACGCGCGGGTGCACGTCGAGGGGCTCCGCCTCCTGCACGGCGACAGCCAGCTGGCGCTCGCCGGGTCCATCGGACTGGATGACGAGCTGCTCGACCTCTCGCTCCTGGGGCAGACGTCGCTGCTCGCCACCGCGCCCTTCGTGCCCTGGCTTTCGGCGGACGGCGAGTTCGGCCTGGAAGCCGCGGTGGTGGGTCCCTGGACCGAGCCCGAAGTCCTCGGCACCGGGACGATCCAGGGCGGCTCCTTCCGGGTCGAGGGGTTCCCGCACGCCCTCAGCGACGTGGAGGGCACCGTCGATTTCGATCAGCGGACGCTGCGGATCGCGGAGGTCATCGGCCGCATGGGGGGCGGCGAGGCCGTCGTATCCGGCTCGATCTCGGTCGAGGACGCGGAGTTCGCGGCCACCGACCTGCGCGTTCAGCTCACCGGCTCCAGCCTTCGCTATCCGAGCGACCTGAGCGCGACCGTGGACGCCGACCTGCGGCTCCTCGGCGATCAGAGCGGCCGTCTGCTCACCGGGGAGGTCCGCCTCGACCAGGCGGTCTGGAGCCGCGAGTACGAGTTCTTCGCCAGCATCCTCGCCGACGTCAACAGCGTCGCGCGCCCGGGGGAGACCGAATCGAGCGGGTTCCTGGACGCGTTGCGGATGGACATCCAGGTGGAGACGGACTCACCCTTCGCGGTCCGGAACTCCATCTTCCAGCTCGATGCCACGGCGGACTTCGATCTCCGCGGCACCGCCGGATCGCCCGCGGTGCTGGGTCGCGCCGACCTCGTCGGGGGCGAGGTGTACTTCGGCGCGCATCGCTTCCAGATCGTCGACGGCCGGGCCGACTTCATCGATCCCGCGGGAATCCAGCCGGTGTTCGAGATCGAGGCGGAGACCACTGTCCGCAGCTACCGCGTGCAGCTCGCCGCCTCGGGGACCGCGGAACAGATCGAGCCGAATCTGAGTTCCGAGCCGCCGCTGCGGGAGGCCGACATCCTCAGGCTCCTCGCCGGGGCCCCGGAGCAGGACCTCCTGACGGCGGCGAGCGACGACGAACTCGCGGCGGCCTCCGCGGCGAGCCTGCTGAGCCAGCAGCTCAGCAACATGATCGGCCGGCGCGCCGGCCGGGTGTTCGGGATCGACCGGGTGAGCATCGATCCCTTCATGATCGGCCGTTTCAGCAATCCGACCGCCCGGGTCACGCTGGGCAAACAGGTGACCCGGGATCTCAACGTCCGCTACTCCTCGAGCCTGTCGGACGCCGAGGAGTCCATCATCGTGGTCGAGTACACCCCGAGCGGCCCGGTCTCCTGGATCTTCTCCCGGGATCAGGATGGCTCGCTGGGGGTGGACATCCGGTTCCACCGCAGCTTCTAGTCGGACCGTGGTGCAAGTGCCCCACCCCGGCCCGGGGGTGGCTCCGGCGCCGCGTCCGGCGTTCGGCGTGCCGGCGGTCCTCCTTGCCGGCATCCTGTCGGGGGTGTTCGCGGCGCCCGCCGCCGGCGGGCAGGACGTTGCCGGTCAGCCCGAGGATCCACTGTCCCGGCGCGTGGACTCGGTCGTGGTCCGCTGGGCCGACGGGAGCAGCGAACCGGTGCCCGAGGAGGTCTCCCGGCTGATCTCGGTACGTCCGGGAACCCGCTTCCGCCCGCTGGTCGCGCGTCAGTCGGTGAAACAGGTGTTCGCGCTCGGCCGCTTCCGCGATGTCCGGGTGCGTTCGGAGGAGGCGCGGGGCGGGGATCTGCGGCTCATCTTCGAACTCGACCCCATCCCGAGGATTGCCCGGCTGAACGTGGAGGGGGCTCCGCCCGGCGAGGATCTGAACCTCATCGCCACGCTCGGACTGGAGGTCGGTGAGACCGTCCCGGAGGATCTGCCGGTTCGGGCGGAGGCCGGCGAAAACTGGCTTCGCTCGCGCGGTTTCGTGAGCGCGGAAGTGATCATCCGGAGCGTTCCGGACGGCCGGGATGCGCTGCTCGAGGTGGTGGTGTCCGCCGCCGACCGGGCCCGCGTGGTTTCGATCGAGGCCCTCGGGGTGGGGGAAGAACCGGGCCGCGACCTCATCGCCGCGCTGGGGATTTCGCGGGATGATCCCTGGATCGAGGCGGACGTGACGGCGCGGCTGCCGGAAGTCGAGGAACGGCTCCGCGACCGCGGGTTCCTGTTCGCCACGGCAAGCCTCGATTGGAGGCTCACCGACGCAGGGGACGTCCAGGTATTCCTGTCCGTGGACCCCGGCCCCGCAGTAACCCTGGAGGTGCAGGGGTTCGGCGCCTCTCAAGGAGACGCACAGGGCGTCGTGGACGGGCTTTCCGGACAGACACTGACGCTCGATGCGATCGAGGCCGCCAGGCAGGAGCTTCTCGACGAACTCCGGCGCGAGGGACGGCGGGACGGCGCCGTCGCCGTGGAGAGCGTGGAGAGCGCGGACGGCGGACACCGGACCTTCCGGTTCTCGGCGGACCCGGGCCCTCGTTACGTTGTCGGCGAGGTCTCCTCGGAGGGTGCGCCTCCCCTCGAGGTGGACACCGTCGCCGAGGTCCTGCTGCCGCTCCAGCCCGGCCGCCCCTACCGCGAAGAGGAGTGGCGGGCGCTGACCGACAGTGTGCGCCGGACGCTCCGCGGTCTGGGGTACTTCCAGGCCGAGGTGGCGCCGCTGCCGCCCCGGCCCGGGGAGCCCACGGACGATGGCGTTCCGATCGATCTCCGGGTGCGGATCGAGCCGGGTCCGCTCGCTGCCGTGGCGGCGGTCCGCTTCGAGGGCAGTGCCGCGTTCACCGACGCCGAGCTGGCGGAGGCGGCGGCCATCGCACCCGGTGCGCCGTACGTCGCCGAAGAGATCGTGAACGCCCGCGAAGACCTGGAGGCCTTCCATCGGAACCGGGGATACCTCGAGGCGGTGGTGGAGGTCGAGGCTCCGGTGGACCCCGTCACGCACCAGGCGGAGGTCGTCTTCCGGATCCGCCCCGGGAGTTACTTCACGGTCGGCGGCATCATCGTGGCGGGCCTCGACACCACGCGGGATTCGGTGATCCGCTCCCGCCTCCCCTTCGCGGAGGGGGACGCGCTGGGGAGCGGCGATCTCCTGGAAGTGCGCCGGCGTCTCGTGTCCATGGGGGTTTTCCGCAGCGTGGACGTGAACCTGCTGGAACCCGAGGAACCGATCAGCGAACGGAACGTGTTGATTCGCGTGGTGGAGGGCCCGCGCACCAGCATCGGCTACGGCGCGGGCTACAGCGAGCGCGAGCAGGTTCGGGGAGAGGGCGAATGGACCCGGAACAACCTCTTCGGGATGGGCCACACCCTGAGCCTGTTCGGCCGGTTCTCGCTCAAGGGCACGCGCATGGTGGCCACCTACCGGGGGGCGGAGAGCGTCGAGGGCGAGATCCCCATCTTCGTGAGCGCGTTCCGGGAGTCCCAGGACCGGGAGAGTCTCGACTTCATCCGCTCCGGCATCGGCGTCCAGGTGACCCGCAGGATCCTCGGACGGAACGTGTTCCTGCGCTACGACCTCACCACCAGCGAGTTGTTCGATCTGAAGATCAACCCGATCCAGATCGATCGGAACTTCGCCGACAACCTCTGGCTCTCGGCGGTCTCGGCGTCGGTGGTCACGGACACCCGCGACGATCCCGTGGACCCCCGCCGGGGCCGGTTCGGCATCGTGGACGTGGAGTGGTCGTCGGCGCTCCTCAGGTCCCGGGCGCCGTTCCTGAAGGGCCTGGGGCAGCAGTATCTGTTCTTTCCCGTCGGCGAAGCGATCGTCCTCGCCGTCAGCGGGCGGCTCGGCCTCGCGTGGACGCTGGGTGCGGACGAGCCGGCCCTGGTTCCGATCACCGAGCGGTTCTTCGCCGGGGGAGCCACGAGCCTGCGCGGTTACAAGCTGGACCGCGCCGGACCGCTCGATCCGAGCGGTTACCCGGTCGGCGGGAACATGCTCATCGTGGGGAACCTCGAGGTCCGGTTCCCCATCGTGGGGAGCCTCCGGGGCGCCGTGTTCTCGGATCACGGCGGGGTCTACAGCGAGGTCCGTTCCTTCCGCCTTCCGGACCTGGGCCATAACGCCGGCGCCGGGCTCCGCTGGAACACCCCGCTGGGGCCGCTCCGTTTCGACTACGGGATCCGGCTGGGCGACGTCGGCGACGCCCCCCGCGGGCAGTGGCACTTCACGATAGGCCACGCCTTCTAGCATTGGAACGCCGGCTTTAGCCGGCACGCGCTGCGCGGTAGCGCAGCGCACGGCGCAATCCCGACGTGCCCGGTGGGACGCCGGAACCCGGCAATCGGCCCGGGCTGTGCCAGACTGTCCCCGTGCGCAGACACGGCCGAATCGCGGGGAGGCGCCCGAGCTCCTGCGAGCGCCGCTCCGGGTGGTCCGCCCGCCTCGTGCTGGGCGCCTCCCTGGTGCTTGGCCCGGTCCCTGCGGCTTCAGAAGGCGGCGGCTCGGGCGGACGCGGGCAGGTTCCGGCGCGATCCGATGCCGTGGAGATCGACCGCGTACTCGCGGTCGTGAACGGCGAACCGGTGACCTACTCGGAAGTCCTGGAGGCGATCGCCCTCACCCCGGGGGTGACGCCGCCCCCGACCCTGGAGGAGACCCTGGAACGCCTCATCGATGCGAGGCTCATGGAGGGTGAGGCCCGCCGGTACCTGCAGAGCCCGCCGTCGGACGAGGAGAGCGAGGCCACGCTGCGGGCCCTCATGGACCGGTTCGCGACCCCGGGCGACTATCGCGCCACGCTCCGCCGCCTCGGCATCGCCGAGGACTACCTGCGGAAACGGATCGAGCGCGAACTGATCGTGGACCGCTACGTGGATCGTCGTTTCCGGCCGCTGGTCCAGGTGGCCCAGCGAGACGTTGAGGAGTACTACCGGACCGTGCTGCTCCCGGATCTGGACGCTGGTTCGCCCGCAACTTTGGTTGAAGTCGAGAGCCTGATTCGGAATATACTTGAACAGCGCGATCTGAATCGGCGGATTTCCGCCTGGGTGGACGAGTTGAAGTCCAGCGCCAGCATCGTGCGATTGCCGCTCTCCGAGCCGCCCCAATCGGACTGAATCCTTCGGTCCCGCCGGGGCGATCCGAAGGTGTCCATCCGCGGGGAAGGGAACCTTGGTTCGGGTGTGGCGTTACTCCTCTACCGATGGGTGAGGAGGGACGAGTCACCTTGTTTGCGGGTGACCAAAGTTACCGCTCGGAGACGGAGCGGCTGGAGCAGCGAGGATGGCACACGGCGTGCTTACCAAAGCTATAGACACAAAGTAGGCCAACAAGGAGTTATCTGGAGGGCGTCATGGACCCTACGAGTACGGATTACGAAACCATCGAGTTTGTGGACGAGGCTTTCGACCTCGAGGAAGAGGAGGAAGAGTCCACTGAGGACGAGGTGGACGAGGCGACAGAACTCGGCCTCGCCCCGGACACGCACCAGACCGGTGATCTGGATTCGATGGGCCTCTATCTGCGGGACACGCACCGGCACCGGCTGCTCACCAAGAATGACGAGCAGCGCTACAGCCGGGCCATGCAGAAGGCCCTTCGCGACATCGAGGGCACCGAGGACCCGTCGAACGAGAACCTCACGGCCTTCTACAAGAACCGCGAAAAGATGATCGAGGGGAATCTGCGCCTCGTCATCTCCATCGCCAAACAGTCCCGAGGAAAGGGGCTCCCGCTGGGCGACCTCATCCAGGAGGGCAACATCGGACTCATGCAGGCGGTCCGCAAGTTCGAGCCCGAGCGGAATCTCAAGTTCTCGACCTACGCGACGTGGTGGATCCGGCAGGCCATCTGGCGCGCGCTCTCGCAGAAGTCCCGCACCATCAAGGTCCCGATCAACAAGCTGGATCTCCATCGCAAGGCTTCCAAGGTCAGGGCGGAACTCGAGCAGCGGTACCGGAACGATCCGGGGCGCCGCGGCAAGCGTCAGTTCCCGTCCACGGATGACGTCGCTCGCGAGATCGGCGTGCCGCCGGACAGGCTTCGCGACGCGCTCCGTTCGGTGCCGCAGATCGACTCGCTCGACGCACCGCTGGTTCCCGACGGGACGCCGCGGATCCAGTTGACTCCCGATCCGGACCAGTTGAACCCGATCGAGGGCGTCACGGACGCCGAGCAGCGCCGTCACGTGCGGGATGCGATTTCGGACCTCCCGGACCGGTTGCAGCACGTGCTCAAGCGCCGCTTCGGAATCCTGGGCGGTCCGGAAGCCAACCTCGAGGAGATCGGACGCGAGCTTCACCTCACCCGGGAGCGGGTGCGGCAGCTCGAGGCGGAAGCGCTCACGCGGCTCCGCCAGGACCCGCGCCTCCGCATCTCCGCAAACTGACCGGGCGCTTCGGAGCGCCGGCCTCCGGCCGGCATCGCGGCCGCAGGCCGCGAAACGCATCTTCCGTGGTGGCAACGCGGCCCCTCAGTTTCACGCGGGCCTGGCGCCCGGTACGCGCGCCTCGCCTCGCTGCGCTCGGCGATGCCGACCAGAGGTCGGCGCTCCACCCCCGAACCGACACGACGGATACGATGGCGCCATGCGCCGTCTTCTGCCGTTCCCCACCGCCCTCGTGGGTGGGGCGCTTGCCGCCCTGGCCCTGTTGCTCCCCGCCCGCGGCGATTCCGGGCAGCCCCGTGAGATCGAACTCACCACCGCCACGATCGCCGAGATCCATGAGGCGGTGGATGCCGGCGCGCTGACCGCCGAGCGGCTCGTCGAGCTGTGTCTCGCGCGGATCACGGCCTACGACGATCAGGGGCCGCGGATCAACGCCGTCATCTCGGTGAATCCGAACGCCCGGCAGCGGGCTCGGGAGCTGGACGCCGAGCGGGAGCGGTCGGGGCGCCGCTCACCGCTGCACGGGATCCCGGTCCTCCTCAAGGACAACTTCGACACCGCGGACATCCCCACCACCGCGGGATCCTTCCTGCTGCAGGATTCGCGCCCCCCGGACGATGCCTTCGTGGTGCGGAAGCTGCGAGAGGCTGGCGCGATCGTGCTGGCCAAGGTGAACCTGAGCGAGTTCGCCTCCGGGGGCGCCATGAGTTCGCTCGGCGGGATCACCCGGAACCCGCACGATCCCGCTCGCACCCCCGCCGGTTCTTCGGGTGGCACCGGCGCCGCGGTGGCGGCCGGATACGGTTTCGTCGGGCTGGGTTCCGACACCGGCGGTTCCATTCGCGGCCCCTCCACCGCGAACGGACTGGCCGGTCTCAAACCGACGCTGGGGCTCCTGAGCCGCGACGGCATCGTGCCGCTGGCGCTCTCCTTCGACACCGGCGGACCGATGGCGCGCAGCGTGTACGACGTGGCGGTCTCGCTCGGAACGATGGTGGGCGTGGACGAGGCGGACGCCGCGACGTCGAGGAGCGCCGGGCAGTTCCACCACGACTACACCCAGTTCCTGGACCAGGAGGCGCTGTCCGGGGCGCGCCTCGGCGTAGCCCGCGATTTCATGGGCGCCGACCGCGAGGTGGACTGGGCGATTGAGGCGGCGCTCGATGCGATGCGCGACGCCGGGGCCGAGGTCGTGGACGTGCGCTTTCCGGAGTGGCTGCTCGAGGTCGAGAGCGACTTCTACCTGGCGGTGCGCTGGCCGGAGTTCCGCAAGCAGATCGCGGAGTACCTGCAGGGCCTCGGTGACGGCTATCCGCAGACGCTCGACGAGCTGGTCGAGCGCTCCATGCGCCTTCCCTCCCACGGCGACGGGCTGCGTCCCAACCCGGGACGCTGGAGCCTGTTCCTCCGCGAGAACGCCAGCGGGGAGGTCACCGACTACGCCCACCTTGCGGTGCGGGAGCATGCGCTCCCGTTGGTCCGCACCCTGGTGGAAGGCCTGATGGACCAGGAAGACCTCGACGCCATCGTCTATCCGACCTCGCCGACGCGTCCGGCGCTCCTCGATCGGCCGCCGGATCTCTACGGACCCTCGCCCGTACGCCTCGCCAACATGAGCGGGTTTCCGGACCTGATCGTGCCCGCGGGGTTCACCGGGGGAGGACTCCCGGTGGGCATCTCGTTCCTCGGCCGGGCTTTTAGCGAGCCTCGCCTGCTGGCCCTCGGCTATGCCTTCGAGCAGCGGGTCAGGGCCCATCGGGTGCCCGCGCACACGCCGCCGCTGCCGGGCGAACGGATCACCATTCCGTGATCCCGTAGCACTCCTTAATCCGGGATTCTCAACACCCCTTCGGCGACCTCCACGGCCTGCCCGCCGACGCGAACCAGCGAGGGCTGGCCGCCTTCGCGTTCGACCTCGACGTGGATCGAACTGGGACGACCCATCTCGTAGCCCTGTTCGATCACGAGGCGGACCGGGTCCCGGCCGCCGTTCTTCGCGAGTCCGTGCCGGACCAGCCAGGCGCCCAGCGCGCCCGCGGCGCTGCCGGTCGCCGGGTCTTCGTGCACGCCGAGTCCCGGGGCGAACATCCGGGCGTGCGCGGCGCTGTCTTCCCCGACGCACTGGGTCGAGAAGACCATCATGCAGTCGGAGCCGATCTCCTCGCGGTTGAGCAGCGCCTGCGCGGCCGCCGGGTCCAGTTCGAGCTTCTCGATGCTGCGCAGCGACCGCACCGGCACCATCAACTGGGGAAGCGCGGTCGAGACCACCTGCGCCGGCCGTCCGTCGGGAAGGAGCTCGTCGGCCCCGATACCGAGACAGCCGGCGAGGGAACTCCGATCCGTGAACTCGGCGAAGAAGCGGGGGGGCGCCTGGGTCATGACGACCTGCTCCACCTCGCCCCTACGAACCCGGATGTCCACCGGAAGCACCCCGGCGCCGCATTCCTGGTGGATGCGGTGGACGCCGGTGCCGAGGGTGCCGAGCGCCTCGCCGAGGCCCAGTTCTCCGCGCCGGGCGAGTACGAAGAAGGTGCCCACCACGGGATGGCCCGCGAGCGGCAGTTCCGTGTTGGGGGTGAAGATGCGAAGGCGGCAGAGCGCCTGCACGTCGGTCGGCGGCAGCACGAACGCGGTCTCCGAGAGGTTCATCTCGGCGGCGATCCGCTGCATCTCCTCGCCCGACAGCCCTTCGGCGCCGGTGACGATGGCCAGCGGATTCCCGGCGAACGCGCGGTCGGTGAAGACGTCCGCCTGAAGGAACCGGTACTCGCGCACGAACGCCCCGAGTCTATCCGCTGGGGGGAAAGAGCCGGCCGCTCCGGTTGGGCCCGGGCGCCTGCCGCCCTTGCCTTGCGGCTGCTTCCGAAGCGAGGTCATGGGCTCTTTCGTTTCCGGGGTGGCCGGCATGGCCCGGGACCCACTCGAAACGAACGCCGGGCCGCCTGGCGCGCGCGGCGGCCAGCCGCCGCCAGAGGTCGGCGTTCTTGACCGGGCGGCGGCTCGCAGTCTGCCAGCCGCGCCGGACCCAGGACGGAAGCCACTGGGTGATGCCCTTGACCACGTACTGGCTGTCGCACGACACCGTGGCCGAGGCGCCGTCCGGCACCGCTTCCACGGCCCGGATCGCGGCCGTGAGCTCCATGCGGTTGTTCGTGGTGTTCGGTTCACCGCCGGAGAGGACCCGTTCCTCTCCGGCATCGGTCAGGATCACCGCCGCCCACCCTCCCGGCCCGGGGTTCCCGAGGCAGGAGCCGTCGCACGCGATCTGCAACATCCGCTGGGTATCCTATGTGGCGGGTTCCCTCTCCCCGTTCGGATGTCCTGGATTCACATGGTTCCGCCCAGCGCCCCCGAGGGGCAGGCGGGGCGGCTCGGGGAGCTCTACCGGCGGCACCGCCGTCCCGACGGACTGGTGGACAACATCCTGAGGGTGTCCAGCCTCAATCCGGAAGCGCTGGAGCACCACCTGTCGCTCTACGAGCACCTGATGCGGGGCGAATCGGGCCTCAGCCTCGCCGAACGGGAACTGATCGCGGTCGCCGTCTCGGTAGTCAACGACTGCCACTATTGAATCGAGCATCACCGGAGAGGTCTTCTCCGGCTGACCCGGGACCCGCAACTGGTGGACGCCCTCCGCCGTGATCCGGAGGGTTGCCCGCTGGCGCCCCGCCAGCGGGCGCTCGCCGACTACGCCATCAAGCTGGCGCGGACCCCGGGCAGCCTGGTGGAGCAGGACCTCGCGCCCCTCCGAAACGTGGGACTCTCCGATCGCGACATTCACGACGCCTGTGCGGTCGCGTCCTACTACTGCTTCGTGAACCGCATGGCGAACGGCCTGGGGGTGGAGCTGGAGGAGACGGAAGCCGGCCGGTAGCCCGGATAGCGCACCGGCCTGGAACGCCGGTCTCCAGACCGGCACCGCGGCGCTCCGCACCGCGCACGTCGCAACCCCACCCACCCTCATGACGAGGTCCGGGAGTACGCGCTACGGACCTCCGGGGCCGCCCTGAACCGCGGCGTCGAGGCGTTCGAGTTCCTCGTAGAGGGCCGGCAGCCGGCTCTTCAGATCCTCGTAGGTGGCCGTGACTTCCCGGGATCCCTCGCGGTCGCCGAAGAAACCGGGCGCCGCCATCCGCGCTTCCAGGCTTTCGACGGCGGCCTCGGTGTCCGCGATCGCCTCGAACACCTCGCGCCACTCGCGCCGCAGCTGCCGCAGCCGGTTCTTCCCGGGCGGCCGGGGCGCGCCGGCCCTGCCCGCCGGCTTCGCGGTTCGCTTCGGTCGTTTCGCCGCGGCCGCTGCGGCCGCCGCGGCCGCCGGGGGAGCCGCCGCCGCGGGTTCCGGCGGCGTGACCCGCGCGAGGTAGTCCGAGTAGTTGCCCCAGTAGAGGGCCGCCCCGCCACCGCCGATCGCGGCCACCCGGGTGGCCAGCGCGTCCATGAAGTACCGGTCGTGGGCGACGAACACGATGGTGCCCTGGTAGTTCGAAAGGGCGTTCAGGAGCGCCCGCTTGGCGTCGAGGTCGAGATGGTTGGTCGGCTCGTCGAGGAGGAGGAGATTCGCGGGACGAAGGAACAGGCGGGCCAGCGCCAGACGGCTTCGTTCGCCGCCGGAGAGGACCGCCGTCTTCTTCTCCACGGTCTCTCCCGAGAACAGGAACGCACCCAGGATGTTGCGGATCTCCGGGAGCATGGCGAGCGGCGCCGCGTCGGCCATGGTCTCCCGCACCGTGCGGTCCGGATCGAGGTCGTGCCGGTCCGGCCCGTAGTAGGCGATGCGGACGTTGTGGCCCAGTTCCCGATTGCCGGCGTCCAGGCCTTCCTCACCGGCGATCAGCCGGATGAGGGTGGATTTCCCGGCGCCGTTCGGCCCGACGAGCGCCAGGCGCTGGCCGCGCTCCACGACGAGGTCCACATTCCGGAACACCTCGTTGGTCCCGAAGGCCTTGGAGACCGCGGTGAGCGTGACGAGCACCCGCCCGGAACGTGGCGGATGCGGCAGGCGCAGGGCCACCCGCCGGGGCTCGGGCGGCACCTCGATCCGCTCGATCTTCTCGAGCATGCGGACCCGGCTCTGGACCTGCCGCGCGCGGCTGGCCTGATAGCGGAACCGGTTGATGAAGCGTTCGTTCCGCTCGATCTCGGCGGCCTGCTCGGCGGCCCGCTTGCGCAGGTCGGCGATCTCGGCGGCCCGCTGGGTCTCGTAACGACTGTAGGTGCCCGGATAGTTGCCGAGCCGGCCCAGCCCGATCTCGGTGATCCGGGTCACCACGGAGTCGAGGAAGTAGCGGTCGTGGGCGACCAGTACCAGGCCGCCGCGGTGCCGGGCGAGGAAACCGAGCAGCCAGGTGCGGGCCTCGATGTCCAGGTAATTCGTGGGCTCGTCGAGGAGGACGAGGTCGTTCGCCTCGACGAGCAGCCGGGCGAGGGCGATGCGCATCTGCCAGCCCTGGCTGAAGGTCTCCACGGGGCGGTCCTCGTCCCCGGCCGCGAATCCCAGGCCGGAGAGGACCTCGCTGATGCGGGTGTCCATCTCGTACCCGCCCCGGCGCTGCCACTCATCTTCCAGTTCTCCGTAGCGGGCGACGAGTTCGGGCTGCTCCGGGGTCTCCGCGAGCGCGTCCGCCACCTCCTCCTGTTCGCGCCGCATCCGGAGCAGGTCGGCGAAGGCGGTCCGCACCTCCCCGGCAACGGTGCGGTCCCCGAGGCTCAGTCCCTCCTGGGGCAGGTACCCGACGCGTTTCCGCCTGGCCAGCACCACCTTTCCGGCGTCGGGACGCACCAGTCCCGCAAGGATCTTCAGTAGGGTGGTCTTGCCCGACCCGTTGGGTCCGACCAGACCGACGCGGTCGCCGTCGCCGACCTGCCAGGAGACCTCACGGAGAAGGACCTGTTCTCCGTAGGCCTTGGTGGCCTCGACGAGCTGGATCATGGTTGTCTACGGAGCTGCTGCGCCGGGAACCGTATCGCGGGGAACGGCCCGCTCACGCCCGTCCCGGTTCCGCATGGAAACCGCTTCCGCCGATCGGCGTGGGCGCCACGTTGGTCATAATGGGGGATCCATGTTCCGGAGCGTCCAGTCCCGTCTCTTCTGGCTCCTGCCGCTCGCGGCGGCCGTCGTCCTGTCTTCCGTCGGCGCCCAGACGCAGCAACAGCAGGCGGAGGCCGGGATGAGCCGCGGGGTGGCGCTGCTCGAGCAGTTCCGGTTCTCGGACGCCGCCACCGAGTTCGCGCGCGTGGTGGATCTCCGGCCCGAGTCGGCGGCGGCCCATGTGAACCTCGGGATCGCCTGGTTCAACGAGCGCGACTTCCTTGCCGCCCGCGCCTCCTTCGCCCGAGCCCTCGATCTCGACCCCGACGGGCTCCACGCGCTCTACAACCTGGGCCTCATCGAAAAGCTCGAAGGCAACACCGACGCGGCGCTCGCCGCCTTCCGGCAGGTCGCCGAAGCCGATCCCGACGACGCGATGACGCAGTACTACCTGGGCGCCGCCTACGCCGCGGTCGGCCGTCTGGAGGAGGCCGAGGCCGCCCTGCGCACCGCGATCCAGCTCCAGCCGGAGCATGAGTCCGCGCACTTCAGCCTGGGGAACGTCCTCGTGCGTGCCGGCCGCCGGGAAGAGGGCCGCGCCCAGTTGATGCTGTTCCAGGAGCTGAAGAACAGCTTTTCCGGGGGCGGGGTCTCCGCCGGGCTCCAGTACACCGAGCTTGGGCCCTATGCGGAGGCGGTCGAGGAGCGTCCGGTCTCGCTTCACGGCGCCCAGGGCCAACCGGCGCCGACGGGTCAGGTGCGTTTTTCGGAGGCGACCGGGGAATGGAACTTGGCGCTGCCGGCTGCGGGCGCGCCGCCGGATCCTCCCGTGACCCTGAGAGCGGAGGACTACTCGGCCGACTGGGTAGCGGCGAACCTGCTGCCCCCACTCGGTTCGGGCGTCGCGATCCGCGACCTGGACGCGGACGGCCGGCCGGAGGTCCTGTTCGTCAGGGACGGGAGTGTGGTCTTGTTCCGGAACACGGGGGATGGCTTCGAGCCCTGGGCGGACTCCGGGCTCGAAACGGACGGGGCGGTCAGCGTGACCGTCGGTGACGTGAACCTCGACGGAGCTCCCGACGTCTACGCGGCGGGCGTCGGCCCGAACGCGCTCTTCTGGAACCGGTCGGGTGAGGCCGGGGCGCTCTTCGCCAGGGCGGACGCCTCGGGAGCCGAGGGAGACGACCTCTCGGTGGGCGCCACCTTCGCCGACTTCGATCACGACGGCGACCTCGACATTCAGGTTTCCAACTACGCCCCGGCTTCGCTCGCGGCGCTCGACGGTGTCCCGGAGGTCCTCCGCGTTCCGGACGATCTTCCGGGGGCCCCCAACCGTCTCTACCGGAACAACGGGGACGGCAGCTTCACGGACGTCGCGCTGGAGACCCGGACGGACGGCGGGGCGCGGCGCAGTCTCTTCGCGCTGTTCTCCGACTGGGACGACGACCGCGACGTGGACTTCCTGGTGGTGAATGACGGCAGCCCGGTGCAGGTCTTCTCGAACGACCGCATCGGAACGTTCACCGAGAGCTCGGAGGCCTGGGGCGTCGAGACGGCGAGACGGATGCGGGGAGCCGCGGCCGCCGATTACGACCGGGACGGCTTCTTCGACCTGCTGCTTTCGGCCGAGGGAAGCGCGTTGAACATGCTGCTGCGGGGATCCGGACCCGACGGGTTCTCTCCGGACATCGGGTCCCCCTTCCTGCTGCGCGCCGGCGTGCCCGGGGCCCGGTACGGGGTCTCGTTCCTCGATGCCGACCACGACATGGATCTGGACCTCCTCATGGCCACCTCCGGCGCCGACGGGCCTCTGACCCTCTATGAGAACTCGCCCGCCGGGTTCTCACGCGCCGGAGCGGTTTCCGCCGGGCTCGACTCCGGCGAGGAGCCGCGGGCGCTCGCCACCGGGGACCTCGACGGTGATGGAGATCTCGACGCCGTGATCGGCACCACCCGGGGCCGCATCTTCGCCTTCCGGAACGATCAGGCCGGGTCCGGAAACTGGATGGCGGTCAGCCCGCGGGGCCTGCGCAGCAATCTGGACGGGGTCGGCACCAAGATCGAGGTCCGGGTCGCCGGGGTGAGCCAGCGCCGGCAGGTGCGGACCACATCGGGATACCTGTCGCAGAGCGATCTTCCCGTCCACTTCGGGCTGGGGGACGCGGTCGCGGCCGACTACGTCCGCTTCCTCTGGCCGGGAGGGGTGAAGCAGGTCGAGCTGGACGTGCCGGCCCTGGCCGTGGCGTCGGTCGAGGAGCTGAACCGGAAGGGCACGTCCTGTCCCGTCCTCTACGCCTGGGACGGACAGCGGATCCGCTTCGTCACCGATTTCCTGGGCGGCAGCGCGCTCGGCAACCTTCTCGCGCCCGGTACCTACAACTTCCCGGACACCGCGGAAGTCGTGAAGATGGAAGCGTTTCCGCTCGTCCCCAGGGACGGGGCCTACGAGATGCGCTGGGTGAACCAGCTCGAAGAGGTCATCTTCTACGACCGGGCGGCGCTTTGGGTGGTGGATCATCCGGAAGAGGCGGACGTGTTCCCGCTCGAGCGCCTGATGCCGGGCCCCCCGTATCCCGACCCGGGACTGATCGCGGTCCGGAACCGGCGGGCTCCCTCCCGTGCTTCGTCTTCGACGGCCGCGGGGGAGCGGGAGGTGACCGCGGCGCTCGCCCGCGTGGACCGGGACTACGTCGACGACTTCGCCCTTCTGCCCTTCAAGGGATACGCCGAGACCCACGACCTGACCCTCACGTTCGAGGGGGTGCGCCCCGGCGTCCCCCAGGTCCTCCTGCTCTACGGTTGGGTGGACTACGCCGATTCGAGTTCCAACCTCGCGGCTTCCCACGCAGGAGTCGGAGCCCAGCCGCCGATCCTGGAGATCGCCGACGGGGACGGTTTCCGCCTCGCCACCGACCGGATGGGATTCCCGGCAGGCCTGCCCAAGACGATGGTGGTGCCCCTGAATGACCTCGCGGTCGAGAGCGGGCGGCCGCTCAGGATCCGGACCAACATGCGCATCTACTGGGACCGGATCGAGCTTGCCGAGGTCGCCGACGTCCCGCTTCAGGAGTGGCGGCTCGACGCCCAGACGGCGGGGTTCGGCTTCGCGGGGTATCCCGAACCGCATCGGCCCCGCGGCATCCCGCCCACCGAGTACCGCTACGGGACGCGCGCGGCGCGGGACATCTGGGGCGCCCATGAAGGGGAGTACACGAGGTACGGGGACGTGCTGCCCCTCCTCGACGAGATCGACGACCGCTACGTCATCGCCCGGCACGGAGATGAGCTGCGGCTCCGGTTCGACGCTCGGCAGGTCCCGCCGCCGGCCCCCGGGACCCGCCGTTCGTTCTTCGCGTTCGCCGACGGTTTCGGAAAGGACATGGATCTGAACTCCGCCCGGCCGCACACGATCGAGCCGCTGCCGTTCCGCGGGATGCCGAGCTACCCGTATCCCCCGGACGCCTATCCGGACACCGAGGAGTTGGCGCGCTGGCGCGCCGAATACAACACCCGGCGGATCGGCCCCGAGGGGCGGCACGGGTTCCTCGAGGACGGCGAGACACCGATCGAAACCACCGGGGCGCCGGGCGGACCCGGTGCCGGCCGGGAGCGGCCGCGCCAGCGCTAACCATGCCCAGAGACACCCTGCGCGCCGAGCTCTACCGGTTGCTCTTTGACGACCGGCAGGGGGCGGCGGCGTTTCTGGCGCCGCGGATGCTGGCCGACCCGCAGTCGCTCACCCCGGAAGTGCGCTGGTGTTTGATCTACCTGCTACGCGGGATCCGCTCGGTTGCGGCGAGCAGCCGCCTGCTGGAACCCGACTCGGTGCTCCACCTGGTGGCGCACACGGTGGAGGCCGCGCGCCGGACGACGGCCGGTATCGATGGGCACTGGTATGAGATCGCGCGAGAACTACCAGGCCACTGGTTGCGGCGCTACGAGCGGGGAGAGGTCCGGTACTCGCTGGACGAACTCCGCTACCTGAACGTGCTGCTCGCCCGGTTGTGGTTCGTGGAGCGGCAACGGATCGCCTTCATGGACCCGCCGCTGCTCCCGCGCTACCTGCGCCCGGAGGGGACGGAGGCGATGCTTCCCGCGGGGTGACCCCGCAGGAACGCTAAAGGCCCCCTTCGCAGACCCCGTCCTCGATGTCGAGGATCATGTCCTCGACGTCCGCGGCCCGCGAGTCGCCTCCGGCCAGGCGCATGAACGCCCTGAAGTAGCGCTCTGCGGTGTTGCACTGGCCGCGATTGAAGGCGATCACGCCGAGGGAGTAGTTCGCATCCCGGGCGTTCGGGTTGTTGGGGTCCGCCTGGAGCGCCGCGCCGTAGTGGCGCATCATGCCGTTCTCATCGGTGCTGCGTCCCGCGATGAACCCGAGCATCCAATGGACCTCGGTGGCGTACTGCCCTTCCGGCGCCGCTTCGAGATACTTGTTCAACCGCTCGGCAGCCGAGTCGAACTCCTGGGCGTTGTAGGCGAGTTGGCCGGCCAGGAAGAGAACCTGCGGCAACTGCGGGATGTCCGGGTTCAGGGCGATCACGGCTGCGAAGGACTCTTCGGCGCCCGCATCGTCGTCCTCCTGCAGCAGCGCGTACCCAAGCCGGAAATACGCCTCCGCGTCCGTCGGATCGGCTTCGGCGACCTGCCGCAGCAGGGGGATCGCGGCCGCGCGGTCACCCATCTCGCTCTTGGCGATCGCGACGTTGCGGCGCGCCATGGTGATCTGCTCGCCGAGCTGGGCGGCCATCTCCGGATTCGCATCGGCGGCAGCGAGGAACTCCTCGAAGGAACCGATGGCCTCGGTCGCGCTTCCCGTCCCCTGATGGGCGAAGCCCAGGAAGAGGTGGGCGACGAAGAAGTCGGGAGTCGTGGCGAGGATTGCCGGGCAGGCGGTGAGGGTCGTGTCCCAGGCGCCGGACTGCGCCGACTCGACGCACTGCTGCTGGTTCTGGTAGTTGATCGTGGTGTGGGCGTACTCCACGTTCTGCTGGTAGAACTCGTACGCAGGATCGCTCTCGTCGTGGGTGGAGAGCAGCGGCTCACAGGCCGCGATGACGTCTTCCCAGACCTGGCTCTCGATGGCCGCCTCGCAAACTTCGCCCGGATCCTCCTGCAACAGCGCTGGCGGAGCGGCGGCGGAAAGCGCGAGAGCGGGGAAGGCGAGCGTTGCAACGAGCAGAAGCGGGAGTCCGATGTTGCTCCGGAGTGACATGACAAAACCTCCTCGAGGGCGGGCAGGGTGCGACGGCCGGTGAGCGCGGGCCATACCCCCATGGTCCCCGTCCCCATTACGGGAACGAAGCAGCCTAGCACAGGCAACGGATGGTGGTGTAAAGGCGAACACAGCGATGGAAAGGCGGGTTGATACTGCAGATTCGGAGCCCGCCAGGAACGCCTTCAGGCGGGCCCGCGGGGGTGCCGGGCTCAGCCGCCCTCGCAGCCGCCTTCCGCGATCGATGCGAGGATCTCGGTCACCTGGGCGGCGTTCGCATGGTCGGGCGCCAGCTCCATGAACGTCTGGTAGTGGGTCTCGGCGTTTCCGCAGTCGTCGCGGTTATAGAAGATGGTGCCGAGGGCGAAGTTGGCGTCCACGATCCGCGGGTCCCCCGCCGCCGATCCGGAGAGGAAACCCTGGTAGTGGGTGACGGCCCGGTCCTCGTCCGAGCCCTGGAGCGCCTGCGCCAGCATGAAGTGCGCGTCCGGGACGCCCCGGTCCCCTCCGGCATTCGCCAGGTAGGCGGTCAGCCGGGCGTCGGCCCTGGCGTAGTCGCCGGCGTTGTAGTTGAGCTGGCCGGCGAGGAACAGGACGCTGGCGATCGGGTTCGGAGCGTTGTCGATCACGACGGAAAACGCCCGCTCGGCGCCCGCGCTATCGCCCGTCGACAGGAGGGCGACTGCGAGCCGGTAGTGCACCTCAACGTCGGTCCCGCTCGCTCGGGAAGCCGCCTGCAGCAGGGGAATGGCGTCCTGCAGCGCGCCCGCCCGCGCGTACGCGATGCCGCCGGAGCGCTGGGCGGTGGCGACCTGGTCCGAGAGCTGCGACGCTGCCTCGGAGTTTCCCCGGACTCCATTCAGGAAGGCGGCGAAATTGACCGCGGTGTTCGCCCAGTCCTCTTTCGTCTGGTGAGCGACGCCGAGGAAGTAGTTCATGATGAACGCCCCGGGGTTCGCCTCGACCGCCATCTGGCAGTAGGCGATCACGCTGTCCCACTGCTGCGCTTCGAACGCCGGTTGGCACTGGAGGCTGTAGGCGTAGTTCACGGTCTGCGCCCAGTGGGCGTAGTACGGATGGTCTTCCGGAAGTACCTCGAGTACCTCGGGACACGCCGCCAGGACCTGTTCGTAGTTGGCGCCGTCCACCGCCTGCATGCAGGCGGCGGCCTTCTGCGGGTCCACATCCTGGGCCGTCGCCTCCTGGGCGCTTCCCATGAGTGCGCCGAATGCGGCGGCTACCGACAGGGCGAGGAATCGGGTAGGCATGACGAATGTCTCCTTGACGGGATGACCGGACGCCCCGTGGCGCGCGCTCTGATGAAGGCGGTCGCGGCCCGTGCGAACGGGGGAAACTAGCATAGCCCTCGGGGATTCAGCGAATTCCCGGCGGGGGCCGGACACGGCGCGAAACCCTCCTCCAGGTAGCGCCGGACCTCGGAAGCGCGTTCGTGGTCCGGCGCGATCCGCAGGAAGTCCTCGTAGTGCCGGCGGGCCTGATCGCAGGCCTCCCGGTCGGCCGCGATGGTGCCGAGGAAGTAGTGCGCGACCGCAGCGCGGGGACTCTCCGGTTCGACCGCGAGGAGCGCGGCGAAGTGGTTCCGCGCCTCGTCGTCGGCGCCGGGGTCCGCCGTCTCGGACTCCGACCTCCTCAGCGCGATGGAGCCGGCCATCCAGTGCGCGTCGGCGGCGAAGGGTCCCGCGGGCGCCGCTTCCAGATAGCGGGTGAGGTGGGCGCCCGCCGCTTCGTAGTCCCCCGTTTCGTAGCGGAGCTGCCCGGCGAAGAAGAGCGCCTGGCTGATCTGGGGGGCTTCCCGGATCACGACCGAAAAGGCCGCCTCCGCCGCCTCGCCGTCACCCCGCCGCATCAGGCCGACCCCGAGAAGGAAGTGGACCTCGGCGTCGGCCGGATCCGCTTCCGCGGTCCGGTGGAGGAAAGGGAGTGCGGCCTCGAGGTCTCCCGCGCGGAACCACGCCAGCCCGGCGCTCCGCGCTGCGATCCCGAGTTGCTCGTCCGGTCGCGGAACGTCCTCGGGCAGGTCCTCGACCGCGGCGAGGAAGGACTGGAACGCGGCGCCGGCCTCGGTCCATTCCTGCCTCGCCTGGTAGGCGAAACCCAGGAAGTAGTGGATGCCGTAGGTGTCGGGGGATTCCCGGATCGCTTCCTCGCAGACTGTGACGGCGGCGTCCCAGTCGGACGCCTGCGCGGCTGCCTCGCACTCCCCAACGGCGTCCGAGTCCGGCTGCGCCGGCTGCGCGAACAGGGGACCCGCCGCGAGGAGGCACGCGGTGCTCCACCCGGGAAGCGCCATGAGACCGCCGCCCAAACGACGGCGGGGCTGGCTCCTAGCGAGCCCGCGATTCACTGGAGGACGAGGAGGTCTTACCGCTGCTTGCCGTTGCCGGCTTGGCTCCCGAACCCTCCTTCCCCTGCGGCTTTCCGGAGTCCGATTTCTCCGGTCCGCCCTTTGCCGCCGATCCGTTCTTCCCGCCCGCAGCCTTGTCGCCGTTCTTCCTCGCGTAGTCGGTCACGTACCAGCCGCTTCCCAGGAACTGGATGGCCGGGCTGGAGACGATCCGGCGGGCGGCTCCGCCGCAGAGCCGGCAGACGTCGAGCGGCGCGTCACTGATGCGCTGGATGGCCTCGAACACCTGATCGCAGTCGTCGCAGCGGTATTCGTAGATGGGCATGGGTCTCCGGAGCGCCGGGGCGGGGAGTGTAGCGAAGAAACGCCGGCCCGTTCGGCGCGCCCTACGGCGTCACGGGAGGGGTGGTTGGCGGCGGTTTCCGGTGACCGGTCGCCTGCTCGTAGGCGTACGAGATCCGGAACAGCGCGCCCTCGCCGAGGGCGTTCCCCAGGAGCTGGAGTCCACCCGGAAGTCCTGACGGAGTGAAGCCCATGGGAACGGTGACCGCCGGAAACCCGGTGGGAGGGGAGAGCTGGGGCGAGTTGTTTCCGTCGGGCGTGGTCAGGTCGCCCAGGAGCCGCGGGGGGTTGCTCCAGGTGGGGAAGGCAAGCGCGTCGAGGTCCTCGGCTTCGAACAGGCCCCCGACCTCGGCCCGCAGTTCACCGGCGCGCCGGTTCGCTTCGGCGCAGACGTCGTCCGGCTCGCCTTCGACTTCGAGGGCGGTCTCGAGTCGTGGCCGGATCGACGGGTGGAAGTCGCCGCCCTCCACCAGGTCCTCGAGCGTCGTCACCGGGGCGTTCGGTCCCAGGCTTGCCAGATAGGCCTCGAGCTGGGCGCGGAAGGGGTTGCACCACAGCGATCCCTCGGCTTCGAGCCCCTCGATCCGCACCGGGTCCACGACGGTGACCCCCAGCGCCTCGAGTTCGGCGAGGGCCGCTTCGAAGAGCGCCGAGATGTCGGCATCCGCGGTCTCGGTGTCGCTGAGCTGGCGGACGACACCGATCCGGAACTCGGTGAGCGGGCCCGCGTCGAGGTACTGGAGGTAGTCGCCCTCGCGCTCGAACCCCTCCGTCGCCTCGTCGGCTGGGTCCGGCCCCGCCAGCACGTCGAAGATCCGCACGCCGTCTTCCACGGTGCGCGCCATCGGGCCGCCGATGTCCCGGAAGAGATTGAGCGGCACGATCCCGTCGCGACTCGTCAGGCCCATCGTGGACCGGATGCCGAAGAGGGCGTTGTGGGACGAAGGCCCGCGGATGGAGTTGCCGGTGTCCGTCCCGAGGCCCACGGCCCCGAAGCTCGCGGCCACCGCGGCTCCGGTGCCTCCGGAGGATCCCGCGGGTACCCGATAGGGGTCGTAGGGATTCCTGACGTGACCCGGAATGACCGAGCCGAGGCTCTGATAGGCGCTGAAGGCGAACTCGGCCATGTGGGACTTGGCAAGCACGATGGCGCCCGCTTCCCGGACCCGCTGCACCTGGAAGGCGTCATCCGGCGGGATCGAGTCCGCGAGCGACGCCGATCCGGCGCTCGTGGGAAGGTCCGCGGTGTCGTAGTTGTCCTTCACGATCATCGGGACGCACTCGAGCGGCCGGTCCGGGCTGAGCCCGGAACCCGCGAGGCGCACGTCGGCTTCGGCGGCCCGCTCCATCGCCCGCGGATTGACCGTGACGATCGCGTGGAGGGCCGGGCCCTCCCGGTCGTAGGCCTCGATCCGGGCCAGGTAGGCCGCGACCAACTCCGCGCAGGTGAAGTCGCCGGCCTGAAGACCCCGGTGGATCCCGGCAATATCGAGTTCCACCACCTCGAGACCGGCTGCCGCTTCCGGCGCCGGATCGCCGCAACCGATCATCGCGATCGACCCGAGGGTGACCAGGGCGATGCCGCCTTGTTTCCCGACCTTCTCCAATGTCCCGAACATGATCCGATTCTATGCGTCCCCTCCGGCATCACGGTCTTCGCGGGCTGCTAATATCCCGCGCCCCATGACGCTCAGCGAGTCAGCCCGGTCGCGCCAGTCCCGGCAATGGCTGTGGCGATGGCGATTTTGCATTAGGCCGGGCTCGTCTCGCGTCCGTTCGATCCACTGATTGCGGCGGGAGGCGGCCCGACCCGGGACGCCTCCGGACGACGGCGCGAGAGGGTGCTTGAGGGCGCCCGCCAAGGCTTCGAGGTTCCCGGTTCGGGACGCGCTGACCGTCACTCACCCACC
Source organism: Acidobacteriota bacterium (assembly GCA_009835985.1). GTDB lineage: Bacteria > Acidobacteriota > Vicinamibacteria > Marinacidobacterales > Marinacidobacteraceae > Marinacidobacterium. The sequence continues at coordinate 55,700 of VXWI01000115.1, forward strand.
AAGGAGCCACCACCGTGATCGCCCCCCTCCTCGAAACCCTGCTCTCCGGCGAGGCCGCCGACTCCGGCGCGCTGGAGACCGCTCTCCACCGGATCCTGGCCGGAGAGAGCGACGTCGCCCAGACGGCGGGACTGCTCGTCGCCCTCAGGATCAACGAGCCCGACGCCGCCACGCTGGCCGCGTGCGCCCGCGCGCTCCGGGGTCACCGGAAGGCCGTCATGTCGCAGGTGCGGCCGCTGGTGGACACCTGCGGAACCGGTGGCGACAAGAGCGGCACCTTCAACATCTCGACGGCCTCGGCGCTCGTGGTCGCGGCCGCCGGCGGTGCGGTCGCCAAACACGGCAACCGCAGCGTGTCGTCCATCACCGGCAGCGCCGACGTACTGGAAGCCTGCGGAGCGCCGCTCCACCTCGAGCCCGGTCAGGCGTCCCGGATTCTGGATTCCACGGGTTTCGTTTTCCTCTTCGCTCCCGCCTTCCACCCCGCCATGGCCCACGTCGGGCCGGCGCGCCGGGCGCTCGGGATCCGCACGCTCTTCAACGTCCTCGGCCCGCTCGCGAATCCGGCGCTCGCGGATCGTCAGCTGATCGGTGTCTACGACCCGGCCCTGACGGAGACCGTCGCGGGTGCGCTCGCCGAACTCGGGTCCGCCTCGGCGCTCGTCGTGCACTGCGAGGGGCTGGACGAGATCGGTCTCCACGCCACCACCCGCGGACACGCCCTCAAGGACGGAGAGGTGTCGCCGGTCGAGATCCGGGTCTCCGAACTCGGACTCCGCGAAGCCTCGATCGAGGACCTGCGGGGTGGCGCCACCTCGCAGAACGCGGAGATCCTGCGCGCCGTGCTCTCCGGAGAGGAAGAAGGTCCGAAGCGGGACGTGGTCGCCGCGAACGCCGGCGCCGCGCTCACCGTGGCCGGCCTCGCGCCGGACCTGCAGGCCGGCTTGAAGACCGCGCTGGAGACCCTGGCGTCAGGCCGCGCGCTGCGCACGCTGGAACGCTACGTGGAGACCAGCATGCGGATGACGGGGATGAATGTCGCATGACCGATCGGGTACTCGAGCGGCTCGTCCGGGCCGCCGAGGCGCGAGCCGAACGACTCGCCGCCGGTCCGGCGCCCGGCGCGCCTGAGCGGCCAGCCCCTTGCTTCCACACGGCGATCGGCGGGCGGGACGCGCTATCGGTCATCGCCGAGTTCAAACGGAAGAGTCCAAGCGCCGGGGCGATCCGCGACGACGATCCCGGGGCCCGGGCGCTGGCGTACCGGGAGGCCGGCGCCTCGGCCGTCTCCGTGCTGACCGACCCGGATGCGTTCGGGGGATCTCTGGACGACCTGTCGGCGGCTTCCGCGGCCGCAGGCCTGCCCATCCTCATGAAGGACTTCATCGTGGACCCGGCGCAGATCCGGGCGGGTTGGGCGGCGGGTGCGTCCGCGGTGCTGCTGATCGTCCGCTGCCTGGACGACGCCCGGCTTCGCCAGCTCCATCGGGAGGCGCGGTCGCTCGGGCTCGACGCCCTGGTCGAGGTGCACGACGCGGCGGAGCTGGATCGCGCCCTTGCGCTCGAGGACGCCATCGTGGGGATCAACAACCGGGACCTGGACACGCTGCGGACGGACCGCGGGCGCGTTCGCGACCTCCTTCCCCAGGTCCCTTCCGGACGGATCGCGGTCGCCGAGAGCGGATACCTGGAGCCGGAACATCTGACGGAGTTGCGGGGGCGGGCGGACGCGGTGCTCATCGGGACGGCGTTGATGCGCGCCGCCGATCCCTCGGCATTCCTCCGGGCCGCGACCGAACCCGTACCGGCCGGCGTCTGACCGGCGCGCGTCGTGGAGATCAAGATCTGCGGCCTCCGCCGCCCGGAGGACGCCCGCCTGGCCGTGCGGCTCGGGGCGCAGTGGATCGGGGTGGTCCGGGCTCCCGACTCCCCGCGCTCGGCAACGCTCGACGAAGCCCGGCAGGTAATCGCGGCCGCCAGGGAGGTCGATCCGGAGGTGCGCCCGGTGCTCGCGACCGGGAGGCGCACGCGCGACGAGGTCGCCTCGGACGCGTTTGCGCTGGGGGTGGAACGGGTCCAGCCGCACGGTCTCTCCGAAGCCGGGATCCGAACGCTGACACAAGCCGGCCTGATCGTTCACCGGGTCGTGACCGTGCCCGAATCCGCGGCCCGGCTTCCGGACTTCGAATCCCCCGCGGAGGATGCCGCGCCGCTCGTATTCGATGTGGGAGGGGGAGGCAGCGGCCGCGCCTTCGACTGGTGCATTCTGGGGGAGCGGGCTCCGGAACGGGCGTTCATCGCCGGCGGGTTGCGGCCCGAGAACATCGAACGGCTGCTCCCCTACCGGCCGTGGGGCGTGGATGTCTCGAGCGGGATCGAGTCGTCCCCCGGAGTCAAGGATCCGGAGCGGCTGCAGCGGTTCTTCGACCTGGTGCGGCCGCTGGCCGTGTCATGAGCGCGTCACCCCGTCCCCGCCAGGGTGCGTTCGGTTCCTTCGGAGGGCGTTTCGCTCCGGAACTCCTCACCCCCGCGCTCGAGGAACTGGAGACGGCGCGGCGGGAGATCGTCCCCACGAAGGCGTTCCGCGACGAGCTGGACCGCGAGGCGCGCGCCTGGGTGGGGCGGCCGACACCTCTCACCAGGGCCCCCCGGTTTTCCGCGCGGGCCGGCCTCGAAACCGTCTTCAAGCGCGAGGACCTGCTCCACGGCGGCGCCCACAAGGCGAACAACGTCCTGGGACAGGCGCTCCTGGCGCGGCACATGGGCAAGTCGCGGCTGATCGCGGAGACGGGCGCCGGACAGCACGGGACCGCGACCGCGATGATCGCCGCCCGTTTCGGCATGCAGGCGGTGATCTACATGGGGGAGAAGGACATGGAGCGCCAGGCCCCCAACGTGAGGCGGATGGAGCTCTGCGGCGCCGAAGTCATCCCCGTGACGGCGGGCGCCCGCACGCTCAAGGACGCGATCAACGAAGCGCTCCGCGACTGGACGGCAAGCCTGTCCACCACCCATTACCTGCTCGGGACGGCCGCCGGACCCCATCCCTTTCCGCGGCTGGTACGGGACTTCCAGGCGGTCATCGGCCGGGAGGCGAAGCGGCAGTGGCGGCGTGAGTTCGGCGGACTCCCCGACGTGGTGGTGGCCTGCGTCGGCGGCGGCAGCAACGCCATCGGCATCTTTCACGCCTTCGTTCCCGAGAAGTCGGTGCGGCTCGTCGGCGTCGAACCCGGCGGGGCGGGACTCGACAGCGGCCGCCACGGGGCCACCCTGGTCCGGGGTACGCCCGGCCTGCTCCACGGAGCCCGCACCATGGTGCTGCAGGACGACGAGGGACAGATCCTCGAACCGCACAGCATTTCGGCCGGGCTCGACTACCCCGGCGTCGGCCCCGAGCACGCCCATCTCCAGGAGACCGGCCGGGCCCGCTACGTGGCCGCCACCGACGAGGAAGCGCTGGCGGCCTTCGAGGTGCTGTCGGCCACCGAAGGGATCGTGCCCGCTTTCGAGCCGTCGCACGCGCTCGCGTTCGTCTTGCGCGCCCGCGAGTCGGGAGAGCTTCCCGCCGGCGCGCGGGTGCTCCTGAGTCTCTGCGGGCGCGGCGACAAGGACCTCGAGACCTACTTCGCGCTGGGCCGATCGCCGGTGCGGGACCGGCCATGAGCCACTCGGCGCTCAGCGCGGTGCTCGCGGACGGCCCGGCCGTCTCACCCTGCCTGGTCCTGGGAGACCCCACCCCGGATCTGTCGGTCGAAATGGCGCGTGCCGCGGTCGGCGCGGGCGCGCGACTGCTCGAGATCGAATTCCCCTACAGCGATCCGGTGGCCGACGGGCCGGCGATCCAGGCGGCGGTCCAGCGGTCTCTGGCAGGCGGGACTTCGACCAGCCGGGCGTTCGAGTTGCTGGGGCGGATCGCGGAAACCTGTCCCGGGACGCCGCTGAACCTCCTGGTCTATGGGAATCTCGTCCACCGGATCGGATACGAATGTTTCGCGGAGCGGGCCGTCGCCGCCGGAGCTTCCACGCTCCTGGTGACCGACATTCCGCTGGAGGAGTCCGTGCCGCTGCGGCGGGCGTGCCGCCGCGCCGGATTGGGTCACGTGGAACTTGCCGGTCCGCTGACTCCCGCCGCCCGCCTTCAAAGGCTCGCCGCAGTGTCCTCCTTCGTTTACCTGGCCGGATTCCAGGGCGTGACGGGAGTGCGCCGCGGTGGTTTCGATGCCATGCTTCACCGCGTCGCGGAAGTAGCCGAGATCGTGGACGTTCCTCTCTGCCTTGGATTCGGGCTCTCTGAAAGGAGCCAGATCGTTCGCGCCTTCGGGGCCGGCGCCGGCATCGCGGTCGTCGGGAGCCATCTCGTGCGGGTGGTCGGCGACCTCTACCGCACTCCGTCTGATGCGGATCGCCTGCTCTCGGGTTACGGAGCCGCCGTGCGCCGGCTCATCTCGAACGGGTAGGGAAGCGAAAGGGACGAACCATGCTGGTCATCATGGGGACGAACCCCACCGAAGAACAATGCGGGCGGGTGGAGACCGCGATCCGTGACATGGGTTTCACTCCGCTCCGGGTGCCGGGCGCCGACCGGACCGCGATCTGCGTCACCGGGAACCGGGGGCCGGTGGACCCCTCGTTCCTGATCCGGCTCCCCGGGGTCGCCCGCTGCATTCCGGTCACCAAGCCGTTCAAGCTGGTCAGCCGCGAGGTCCATCCGGCGGAGACGGTCGTCGAGATCGGCGGGGTGCCGGTGGGGGGGCCGGAACCCATCGTGATCGCCGGGCCGGGCAGCGTCGAGACCGAGGCCAGGACCCTGGACATCGCCCGTGCGGTGAAGAAGGCGGGCGCTCACGCTTTCCGCGCGCGCCTGTGGGCGGAGCGGGTCGGTCCGTATCACTTCGGCGGGGTCGGCGACGAAGGGCTGCACACCCTCGACCGCGTGCGCGAGGAGACCGGGCTCCCGGTGATCACGGAGGTCATCGATCCGCGGTCGGCGGAGCAGGTCGCGGAACGCGTCGACTGCGTCCAGATCGCGGCCCGCCACATGGAGAACGAAGCGCTTCTGGACGTGGCGTGCCGCCTCGGGAAGCCGGTGATCGTGGAACGCGCGCCGTCGGCGAGCGTCGAGGAGTGGCTGATGGCGGCGGAGTCCCTGCTGGCCCGGGAGAAGCGGGACGTGATCCTGTGCGAACGGGGAATCCGCACCGGCGGCCAAAGGCGAACTCTGCTTGACCTGCACGTCGTGCCGGTGGTGCGGCGCATGACCCACCTGCCCGTCCTGGTGGACCCGTCGCGGGCCGTCGAGGAACGGGACCGCGTCCGGCCGCTGGCCCGCGCCGCCCTGGGCGCCGGCGCTTCGGGCCTGCTGCTCGAGGTACACACACACCCCGACACCGCCTATACCGACCCGATGCAGACGGTGGACATTCCGACCTTCGAGGGCATCCAGCGCGACCTCGTCAAGATCGGCGAGTTCGAGGCGCTATAAACGGCCTGTGGTGGAACTCACGCGGCATTCGAACGGCGATGCATCCCGGCTGAACGTGCCGCTTCGCGCCCCTCATCGTTGCGTTGCGGTCGGAATACACTCGGTATTCCTCCCTTACGCGCCTTGTCAGCCGGGCGCCTCACCGTTCTCGGTGCTCACGCCAGTTCCACCACAGGCCGTTCAGGCGTGATTCGCCCGTCCCCATGACCGAGCCGTCTCCGCCGCCACCCGAAGCGGGCGACGTTTCGTTCGCGCGGACCCTGCTCCAGTTCTTCGTGATCCCCATGGTGGTGGTGGTCCTCGGGGTGGGGATCTTCCTGGGGTTCGCGTGGCTCGTCTCCGACGACACGACCGCCGAGGAACAGCTCCAGCGGATCCGTTCCGGGGGACACCGGGAAGCGCGGCAGGCGGCGTTCGAACTCGCGAACCGCATCCAGCACGGCGATCCCGCGGAGTTCCGGGCCCTGGGCCCCGATCTGGTGCGGGCGTTTGAAGAAGCGGCGCCGCCGACGGATCCGTGGGTGCGCCAATACCTCGCCCTGGCCCTCGGAACCCTTTCCGAAGCGGCGGCGGTTCCGGCGCTCGCCGTGGCCCTTTCCGATCCGGACGAGACGGTGCGGGTCTATGCCGCCTGGGCGCTTGGCTCCATCGGGGGCGGCACCGCGGTTTCCGCGCTCGGCGAAGCCAGCCGGGCCGAGGACGCCGGACTCCGCACCATGGCGGTCTACGGACTCGGGGCCATCGGCGATCCGGCGGGCGCCGAGGCGCTCAGAAGAGCGGTCGACGATCCCGTGCTGGACGTTTCCGTGAACGCGGTGGTGGCGCTCGCCCGAATCGGCGATGCGGCGGCCGCCGAACGGCTCCTCGGCATGATGGAGCCGGGCTACTGGGCGAACGTGCCGGGCATGCTGGACGGCGAGCGGACGCTCGCCCGGCTGAGCGCGGTGCAGGCGGCGGGCGTGCTCGAGACCCCGGTGGTCAGGGCCCGGCTCGAGGAGGTGGCGGCGAACGACCCGGATCTCAAGGTCCGGGAGGCCGCGCTCTCGGCCCTCGCGGGTCGGGGGAGGACGAGGCAGCCGGCCCCTCCCTGAGGTGCCGCGAGCGGTCCAAAAACGACGAAACTCATGACGCGACTTCGGGGGGCTTCCGTTAGAATCCCGCGCCGATCCAGAATTACTCCAACTGCAAGCGATGCCTGATCCCCCGGCCCAACCGGCAGCTCCCAAACCGGCTCCCCGGCGGGCTGCGAGCGCCGCGAAAAAGGTCACCCGCCGGGAGTTTCCGTTCCTCGCCATCGGCTGGGGCATGTTCACGGCCGCGATGGCGGCCGGCCTGACCGCGGCGGGCCGGTTCATGTTCCCGAACGTGCTCACCGAGCCGCCTTCGACCTTCACGGCCGGCTTCCCGGATGACTTCGCCATCGGGGTCGTCGACACCCGTTTCAAGGAGCGCTACCAGGTCTGGATCGTCCGGGACGAGGAGGGGATCTACGCGCTCTCCACCATCTGCACCCACCTGGGATGCACCCCGAACTGGCTCGAGGCCGAAAGCAAGTTCAAGTGCCCGTGCCACGGCAGCGGGTTCTACGCCTCCGGGATCAACTTCGAGGGACCGGCGCCCCGGCCGCTGGAGCGCGTCGGGGTGAGTCTCGCGGAGGACGGCCAGGTCCTCATCGACAAGTCCCGTCTCTTCAAGTTCGAAGCGGGTCAGTGGAACGACCCCGCCTCCTTCCTCTCCCTGACGTAATCACAAGGCAAGGGGCGTCATGTTGAACCGCATCCTGGCGCCTCTCTCCGCCGCCTGGAAGGAGGCGACGGACTCGCAGGTCTGGACCTCGATCTTCCGGCACGGCAAGCCGGTCAGCAACCGGAACCGGGCGCTCGTGATGATGAGCAACGTGTTCCTGCACCTGCATCCGGTGAAGTCCCGGAAGGCGGGAATCAAGCTCCGCTACACCTGGTGCATGGGAGGCATCACGTTCTTCCTCTTCCTGGTGCTCACCTTCACCGGGCTGCTCCTGATGTTCTACTACCGGCCCACGGTGGAGTACGCCTACGCGGACATCGTGGACCTGCAGGAGCATGTGCCGCTCGGCATCATGCGCGAACTCCACCGCTGGGGCGCCCACGCCATGGTCATCACCGTGTGGCTGCACATGCTGCGGGTCTTCATGACCGGTTCCTACAAGCCGCCGCGGGAGTTCAACTGGGGCATCGGGGTGGTCCTGCTGGTGCTCACCCTGCTCCTCTCCTTCACCGGCTACCTGCTGCCCTGGGACCAGTTGGCGATCTGGGCCATCGCGGTGGGTTCCAACATGGCGCGCGCGACGCCGCTGCTCGGAACGGAAGGGCCGTTATCGGCGTCCCTCACCCTGGGGGACATCAGCCTCATCAACGCGGGGAACGACGCACGCTTCGCGCTGCTGGGCGCCCGCTCGGTCGGCCAGCCGACGCTCCTCCGCTTCTACGTCCTCCACTGTGTCGGGTTACCCCTGGCGGCCGCCTTCCTGATGGCGGTGCATTTCTGGCGGGTCCGCAAGGACGGCGGAATCTCGGGGCCGATGTAGGTGCGGAATCCACGCTTGAGAGAAGACGCTCCCGCCCCGACCCGTTGAGACCGTGATCGACCTCTTCAAGGACCTCGTCAACTGGGCCTCCGGGCCCACGGTCCTGTTCACGATCGCGACGCTCGGCCTGTTGGCGGCCTTCCGCTTCACCCAGGTCTGGAGCAAGACCTCGGCGAAGGTGTTCTTCGTCGTCCTCGCGGTGTTCTACACCGCGAGCATGTGGGACCCCGACTTCTTGCTGATCGTCGCGAAGCCCGACAACATCCCGATCACCGGGGTCATCTTCCTGGTCTTCTTCTTCACCTGGTTCGCGATGCACCAGGGGATCCAGAACGACCGGCGGAGCGCGGGCGAGGGAGAGGTCCTCGAGAAGCAGGAGTCCGAGAAGGTCTGGGTGTGGCCCGATCTCGTCTACACCGAGATGCTCGCGATGGTGATTCTCAGCATCGTGCTGCTGGTGTGGTCCATCCTGCTGGCGGCGCCGCTGGAGCAGCCGGCGAACCCCGCCGATTCGCCGAACCCGTCCAAGGCGCCCTGGTATTTCCTCGGGCTCCAGGAGATGCTGGTCTATTTCGACCCGTGGCTCGCCGGAGTGGTCTTCCCCACGCTGATCATCGTGGGGCTGATGGCGATTCCCTACATCGACACGAACCCCAAGGGCAACGGGTACTTCACCTTCAAGGAGCGGAAGGCCGAGATCGTCATCTTCCTGTTCGGCTTCTTGATCCTCTGGTGCCTGCTGGTCGTCTCGGGCACCTTCCTGCGTGGTCCCAACTGGAACTTCTTCGGCCCCTATGAGTACTGGGACGTCCACCGGGTGGAGCCGCTGCTCAACGTCAACGTCTCCGACTTCTTCTGGGTGAAGCTGCTCGGGCGTCCCTTGCCGACCGGCGGGTTCTTCGCCGCGCTCATGCGGGAATGGCTCGGCATCCTGATGGTGGGGGCCTACCTGTTCGTGCTTCCGGTGGTCATGTCGTGGCCGAGGGACAAGTTTCCCACCGGGCTCAAGTGGCTGAGCTGCCACCACTACTTCGAAAAGATGGGCGCCACCCGCTACTACCTCGGCGTCAGCCTCTTCCTGATGATGATGAGCCTGCCGATCAAGATGTATCTGCGGTGGGCCTTCAACCTCAAATACATCGTCGCTTTCCCAGAGATCTTCTTCAACATCTAGGCAACCCGCAGTGTCCAAAGTCGCGCCCGGTCACGCTCACAACATCTCGAAGCTGAACGTCATCTTTGCGGTTTCGAGCGTCTTCCTCCTGTTCTCGACGCTGTGGATGATCTGGTTCGACTACTCGCGCGAGTGGAAGGGGTTCCAGCGGCAGTTCGTCCAGATGGAGCGCGACCTGACCGCGCGGCAGATCCAGGAGGCGCAGCAGGGGATCAACCAGGCGGACCTGCAACGCGTTCAGGGCGAACTCCAGCAGGCCCAGACCGCCCTCGCCGCCGAGCAGGCCGCGCTCGAGGCCATCGAAGCGGAGATCGCGGACCTCGACACCCGCCGGACGCTGGCGGACATCCGCGAGCGCGAGATCAAGGCGGTCTACGACTCGGACAAGTTCTACTACGAGGAGACCCGCGAGCGCGGGACGCCGCTCGGCCGGGCGGTGAGCGACGAGGAGTTCGCGGCGCTCGAGACGAGCTTCTTCACCGCGCGCGACGTCCGGGTCGCCATCGACTTCGAGCTGACCCAGAAGCGGGCCGAACTCCGCGAACAGCGCTCCAGCGTGACGGAACTGGCCGGAGCGATGGAAGAGCTGACCCAGGCGGTGACGCTCGCCCGCAACAAGCTCGACAGCCTGGCGCCCAGCTTCCCGAACACCTTCCGCAACCTGCCCGTCGTGGACTTCATCGATCCCTCGATCGAGGTTCGCCAGGTGCTCGTCCGGAACGTCACCGAGGAACTCAACTTCGCCCAGGTGCCGCGGATCGACCGCTGCCAGACCTGTCATCTCGCGATCGACAACCCCGACTACGCGGACGCGCCCCAGCCGTTCACCACGCACCCGAACCTGGACATTTTCGTCAGTCGCGAGTCCAGCCACCCGGTGGACGACTTCGGCTGCACCTCCTGCCACCTCGGACGGGGACGCAAGCTGAGTTTCAGCGGGGCGACCCACATGCCCGAGTCGGTCGAGGAAGAACACGCGTGGATGGAGCAGTACGGCTGGAAGGAAGACCACTACTGGGACAACCCGATGTACCAGGCGAACCTCACGGAAGCCGGGTGCATCAAGTGCCACCGCGACCAGGTCTTCATTCCGGGGGCTCAGCACCTCAACCAGAGCCGGATGACCTATGAACTCTCCGGCTGCTGGGGGTGTCACAACACGGCCGGTTACGAGGACAAGCGGAACCGGGGACCGTCGCTCAAGCGGATCGCCCACAAGACCGATCGCGACTTCGTGGCGCGCTGGGTCCGGGACCCGAAGGCGTTCCGGCAGTCCACCTGGATGCCGACCTTCTGGAACCTCGACAACAACCCGGATTCCGACCTCCAGGCTCGCAACGACACCGAGGTCGCGGCGATCGTGGAGTACGTCTTCGAGCATTCCACGGACGACGCCGACTACGCCGCGCCCCCGCGGGGGAGCGCGGCGCGCGGCGAGGCGCTGGTCAACGAGATCGGATGCCTCGGGTGCCACCTCACCGACGAGACCGGCTACGACCAGGCGAGCATCTACCGCCGGCGCGGCCCGGCGCTGGTGGGCACCGGCACCAAGCTGGACGCCGGCTTCGTCTACGAGTGGGTCCGGAACCCGCGGCACTACTGGGAAGAGACCTACATGCCGGACCTTCGGCTCACCGACCAGGAGGCTGCCGACATCACCGCCTGGCTCATGGGGCTCGAGTCGAACGGGTTCGCGTCGATGGGGGTGCCGCAGGCAGACGCCGGCGAGCTCGACGAACTGACCCGCGAGTTCCTGAGGACCAGCCTCCCGGACGCGATGGCCGCCGAACGGCTCGCCGGAATGTCGGAGCGGGACAAGCTGCTCTTTTCGGGCGAATGGTTGATTCGCCGGCACGGCTGCTTCGGCTGCCATGAGATCGGCGGATTCGAAGATGCCCAGAAGATCGGGGTGGACCTTTCCACCTGGGGCTCCAAGATGGTGACCCGCCTCGACTTCGGGTACATCGACATCCCCCACACCCGGCAAGCCTGGCTGGAGCAGAAGCTCACCTCGCCCCGCAGCTATGACCGCGGGAAGGTGAAGGCTCCGGCCGAGAAACTCCGCATGCCGCAGTTCGGATTCACCGACAGCGACCGGCAGCACATCGTGCGGAACGTGCTGGGCCTGGTGCGCGACGAGTTCCCCCAGGAGGGAACCAAGACGCTCTCCGCGGCCGAAGCGGTCGCCGAACAGGCCCGCCACCTCATCCACAACTACAACTGCCGCGGCTGCCATCTCATCGACGGCGTCGGGGGCGGGATCTACGAGACGATCGAGGACACGGGCATGCGGCCGCCCGACCTGCATACCCAGGGCAGGCGGACCCAGGCGGACTGGCTCTACCACTTCCTCGAGGATCCGACGGAAGTGCGGTTCTGGCTGACCGCGCGGATGCCGAGTTTCAACTTCACCAACGAGGAAGCGAACACCCTGATCTCCGGGTTCCTGGCAATGGACGGCGGCCAGCCGTTCGACGACGAACAGGCCCGGGAGTACGACCGCGCGGAACTCCGGGTCGGTGCGCAGCTCCTCGACCAGCTCCAGTGCGAGCGCTGTCACATCGCCGCCGCCGCCGGCACCATGGAGGCGTCCCAGCTTGCTCCGTCCTTCCGGCTTGCCGGCGAGCGGCTGACCCACGACTGGATCGTGGACTGGATGCTCGATCCGCAGTCGATCACCCCGGGGACCCAGATGCCGCAGTTCTGGCCGACCGATCAACAGGGCAACCGGTTGACACCCCTGCCGGACATTCTGGACGGCGACCCGATGGCGCAGATGCGCGCGGTGGCGTCGTACCTGATGAACTACGACCGCTGATCGAAGCCGCCCCGGGACGCCTTGGCCGACAAGCGTTCCGTCAGTAACCCCAGGAGAAACATCAGATGGCCGATGAACCGAAGGGAAGCCGCGGGAGTCTTCAGGGGATCGCCATGGCGGTCGTCATCTGGGCAATCGTGGTGCTCTCGTCGCTCTACTACGTCCGTTACGGAGTGCCCGAGCTGGCGTCCGACCGCGGCTATCTGGACAGCCTCTACTACGTGATCCTCGGGATCACCGGGGCCGCCTACATCCTGTATCAGCTCGCGCTCGGCTACGTCATCTACCGGTACCGTGGCGACCGGCCCGGCGCCGAGTCGAGCTACTGGCACGAAAGCCACAAGCTCGAACTCACCTGGACGATCGGAACCGCGGCCATCCTTATCCCGATCGTCTTCACCGGCCTGATCTACTGGGAGCGGGTCCGGGGGCCGGCGCCGGAGGATGCCGTGACCGTGATGGCGGTCGGGGCGCAGTTCCAGTGGGACTTCCACTATCCGGGGGCGGATGGCGAGTTCGGCCGCTTCGACCCCACGCTCTACGCCATCGACAACCAGATCGGCCTCGACGAGACGGACCCGGCGGCCGCGGACGACTGGGTGCTCACCAACCAACTGGTGATCCCGGTGAATCGTCCGGCGCGCATCCTGATGCGGTCGAAGGACGTCCAGCACGCCATTTTCCTTCCCAACTTCCGGGTGAAGCAGGACCTGGTCCCGGGTATGACCACGGAGGTCTGGTTCACCCCGGTGAAGACCGGCAGTTACGAGGTGGCGTGCGCCGAGCTCTGTGGCCTCGGTCACTACCGCATGCGCGCCTTCCTCGAGGTGATGGAAGAGGCCGACTACCGGCAGTGGCTGAGCGACAACGCGCCAGCCGCGGTGGCGGACGCCGGGGAACCGGCGGCGGACGCCCCGCCCGCCTCCGCGGAGTAGGCGGGCAGATCAGGAATCGAACCAGGAAGCGGATCCCCCCAAGAACTACGGAGTAACGGCATGGAGCACGAAAAGCAAGGCTTCGTGAGCAAGTACATCTTCAGCTTCGATCACAAGATGATCGGCAAGCAGTACTTCACGCTCGCGATGAGCATGGGGTTCATCGGCGGGATCCTGGCGGTGCTGATCCGCCTCCAGCTCGGCTTCCCCTCGCAGCCCTGGCCCTTCCTCGAGAACCTGTTCCCCGTCGGCATGGCCAGCGGGATCATGACTCCCGAGTTCTACGTCTCGCTGTTCACGATGCACGGGACGATCATGGTGTTCTTCCTGCTCTCGCTGCTGCCGGTCAGCGGCTTCGGGAACTTCCTGATCCCCCTCCAGATCGGGGCGCGCGACATGGCGTTCCCGTTCCTGAACATGCTGTCCTTCTGGACGGTGGTTCCGGGGGCGATCATCATCATCATCTCCTTCTTCGTGGAGGGCGGAGCCGCCGCCTCGGGCTGGACGGCCTACCCGCCGCTCTCGGCGATCCGCAGCGCCATCCCCGGTTCCGACCTGGGCCAGACCCTCTGGCTGGTCGGGATGATCTTCTTCGTGGCCTCGTTCACCATGGGCGGCCTCAACTTCGTGGTGACGATCCTGAACCTCAGGACGAAGGGGCTCCGGATGATGCGGATGCCGCTCACCACCTGGGCCCAGTTCGTGGTCGGCATCCTGGGCCTGCTGTCCTTCCCCGCGCTGGCCGCGGGCGCGCTGCTGCTGACCTTCGACCGTTCGCTCGGAACCAGCTTCTTCCTCCCGGCGGGCATCTTCATCGGCGACACCCTGATGCCCCACGAGGGTGGCACCCCGCTGCTCTGGCAGCACCTCTTCTGGTTCCTCGGCCACCCCGAGGTCTACATCATCATGTTGCCGGCCATGGGGTTCACCTCGGACATCCTGGCCACCTTCTGCCGCCGTCCCATCTTCGGTTACCGCTCGATGGTGTACGCCATCATGGCGATCGGCACCCTCAGCTTCCTGGTCTGGGGCCACCACATGTTCGTGAGCGGGATGAGCCCGTTCCTCGGCAGCCTCTTCGTGGTGACCACGCTCGCGATCGCCATTCCCTCGGCGGTCAAGGCCTTCAACTGGCTGTTCACCATCGCCCGAGCGCGGATCCAGTTCACGAGCGCCTCCCTGTTCGGGCTGGGCGTGGTCTCGCTCTTCGTGACCGGTGGCCTCACCGGCATCTTCCTCGGGACGAACGCCGTGGACATCCAGTTGCACGACACCTACTTCGTGGTCGGGCACTTCCACTTCATCATGGCGGGCGCCGGGCTCTTCGGAGCCTTCGGGGCGGTCTACTACTGGTATCCCAAGATGTTCGGCAGGATGCTGAGCGAGCGTCTCGGGAAGATCCACTTCTGGATCACGTTCGTCGCCTACTACGCGGTGTTCTTCCCGATGCACTACCTGGGCGTCTCGGGAATGATGCGCCGCATCTACGACCCGAACGTCTACGAATTCCTGCAGCCGCTGCAGCCGGTGAACCTGTTCATCACGATCGCCGCCTTCGTGCTGTTCGCCGGGCAGTTGATCTTCATCTACAACTACTTCGTGAGCATGCGGCGCGGCGCGCCGGCCACCGCGAACCCGTGGAACGCGGCCGGTCTCGAATGGTCCACACCGGCCTACCCGGGACACGGCAACTGGGAAGGCGAGATTCCGCCGGCCCACCGCTGGCCCTACGACTACTCCGAGCCCGGCAAGAAGCGTGACTTCACGCCGCAGTGGGAGGCCTGAGCCTTCTCAGGATGCCGAAGGCAGGTTCCCCGATGAGTTCGACCGCCGCCGGAGCCGCCGCGCCCATCGACGCGGCGCGGACCCCTGCCGACCGTCGTCACATCAACCGCCTCGGCCTGCTCGTGGCCCTCGGCGGGATCACGATGCTGTTCGCGGCCTTCACCTCCGCCTACATCGTGCGGAGTGGAGGCGGGGACTGGACGGCCCTCGAACTGCCACCGGTCCTCTGGATGAGCACGGCGCTGATCGTGGCAAGTTCGCTCACGCTCGAGCTGGCCCGGCGGGCCTTCCAGCGCGGCAGCCTCCCGTCCTTCCGGTCGTGGAGCGCCGCGACCGCGGCGCTCGGCACCGGGTTCCTGGCGAGTCAGTACGCCGCCTGGCTGTCGCTCAACGAGGCCGGGATCTACCTTCAGAGCCACCCGAAGAGTTCCTTCTTCTTCGTGTTGACCGGAGTGCACGCCGTCCATCTGCTGGCGGGCGTTGTGGCCCTGCTGGCGCTGTTCGGGCTGGCCGCCGCCGGCCGGCTCGTCCCGGGACGTTCGGACGCGCCCACCCTGACCGCCATCTACTGGCATTTCGTAGGCGGCCTGTGGATCTATCTGCTGGCCGTACTGTCTCTTCTCGGCTGATGTCTGTTTCGCAAACGGGACGCCGACTGGGAGAGGAGGACGCATGAGCCAGACCGCGATTGCTCAGGCGGACTGGGGGGGCGGTGCGAGCCCCTTCGGCGTGACCTGGCAAAAGATGATGATGTGGTTCTTCATCGTCACCGACGCGCTGCTGTTCGCCGGCCTGCTGGTCAGCTACGGCGTGGTGCGGATTGCCACCGGAGACTGGCCGACGCAGAGCGAGGTCTTCAGCCTCACTTACATCGCGACGATGACGTTCGTGCTGATCACCTCGTCCGCCACCATGGCTTGCGGGGTGAAGGCGGCCGAGCTCGGGCGCCCGAAGACTGCCGCCAAGTTCGTCTGGCTCACGATCCTCGGGGGCTTCATCTTCCTCGGGATGCAGGCCTACGAGTGGTCCGTCTTCATCGGCGATGGCGGCGGAATTACCGCCAACCCCTGGGGTTCGCCCACCTTCAGCCAGTTCTTCTTCATCATCACCGGCTTCCACGGGTTCCACGTCCTCACCGGCGTGATCGTGCTGCTGGTGGTGGCGATCCGGGCCGCCATGGGCCGCTATTCCCCCGCCGGCGTCGAGAACGCCGGCCTCTACTGGCACTTCGTGGACCTCGTCTGGGTCTTCGTCTTCGCCCTCTTCTATCTGGTCTAGGAGAAGCCAAGTGTCAAGTGACGCCCATCCCTACCGCTTCTACTGGCTCCTCTGGGTGGTGCTCCTCGCCGTCACCCTCCTCATGATCGCGATCGAGGGCGCCAACCTGCCCGCTGCGCTGGCGGTCATCGTCCTGCTCTTCGGATCGGCGATCAAGGCCACCCTCATCATCTTCTACTACATGCACCTCAAGTTCGAGCACATGGGGCTGATCATGACGGTGCTCGTTGGTTTGTTCGTGACCGCGATCCTGATGTTCGTTCTCCCGGCCTACGACGGCGGCCACATCCTGGATTCGTTCCAGAGCCTGAAGGAGTATTCGGGCTGACCGCGATGTCCCGTTCCGGCCTCCTCGTCCTGTTCGCGGTGGCGGCGTTCCTGGCGCTGCTCCCCGCCGACGGGTCCGGCCAGTGCTCCATGTGCCGGACGGCGCTGGAGCAGAACGAAGAGGTTGCCGCCAGCTTCAACAATGCGATCCTGTTCCTGCTGGCGATGCCGTACGCGGTCTTTGCCTCGGGAGTCGGCTACGTGCTGGTGTCGCGCCGGCGACGCGCGCGGCGGTCCGCCGCCGTGACGGCTCCGGAAGTCCGCGCCGAATTGCTTCCCGCCGACGATCCGATCAGCGTCACCTCCTGACGGCGTGTGGAGCGCCGGCCTCCGGCCGGCATCGCGCCCCACAGGGGAGCGAGACATGCGTGGCTGTTCAGCCCGGATGGTGCACGCGCCTGGTTCACTCCCCGCCCGGGACGCGTCGCGCGAGGCGATCGCACCGCGGCAGCTCCGGCAGTCACCGGTCCAGTCGTTCTTCGATGCGCTTCAGTCGGTCCTCGATCCGGCGTAGCCGGGCATCCGGAGCCGACTCGAGGAAGTACGCCGCGACCGCCCCCCCAAACGTGGCGAAAACGCCGATTCCGACGAGCATGAGAATTCCGCCGACGATTCTCCCCAGCAGGGAGACCGGCGCAATGTCCCCGTAACCGACGGTCGTCGCGGTGACCAAGGCCCACCAGACACCGTTCCAGATACTGCCTACGGCCTTCGGCTCCGCCACGTAGACCAGCGCGCCCCCGACGAGTACCGACAGCAGCAGGACGCCCACGACGGGCCGGACCCCTGACCGCCCAACGACACCCTGAAGCGCGGGCAGCGCTTTTCCCGCCGCCGACGCGATCAGGAGCACGCGAGCAAGCCGCGCCAATCGCGCGAGCCGCGAGAGCGCAAGAACCCCCGGCAGCAGAGGGAAACTCAGGACCACGATCGCCAGACTCAACCCCTTTCGGGCGGGCCGGGCGCCCCGCCAGAAATCGGCGGCGAGGTCGAAGACGAAAATCAGCCAGATGACCCAGTCCGCCGCCACCGTCTGCGGCGTCAGTACCCCTTGTGCTTCAAGAACAACCAGGGGAACCGTCGCGAGCGCCGCGACGACAACTGCGGCGTCGATCCACCGGAGCGCTCGTGCGCCACTCATGGCTTCCCGGGATTCGAACAGAGAAGCGCGGACAGGGCCGATCCCGGCGAAGACCGGAGGGGGCGCATCGCGCGCTCTCGGGTCACTCCTCGCTCGGGAACGCGTAGTAGCCGTTCCGCGTGCGCGCCAGCAGGTCCCGGCGCCCCCGAACCGACACCTCGATCTCGCGCCACTCGCCGTCCCTTTCCGCCTCTCGCGGGATGTAGGCAAGCCGGTACTGGGCGTGCATGTCCGCCTCGATCCGGGCGAAGCTGCCGATGAGATCGCCGGTCCGCTCCGGGAAGAGCGCCTGACCGCCGGTCTCTTCCGTGAGCCGGCGCAGGAACCGCTTGTTGACCCGGGCGCCGTTTCCCTCGAATCCGATGGCGTAGACGACGGCATCGGTGAGCCGGGCGGCCTCGATGGCGTCGCCGGCGCTCATCTCGCTGCCGAACCCCATGCTCCGCGAGTCGTCGCCGTCGGTGAAGATCAGGAGCACCTTGCGGTCCCCGTCGGCGAAATGGAGCCGCTCGAGGGCCATGATCGAGGCGTCGTAGAGCGCGGTCGGCCCCAGGGGGTCGAGGGCCATGATGTTTGCCGTGAGCCGAAACCGGTCGTCGGTGAACTCGCCTCCGAAGCGGACCCGGTCGTTGAACTCGCCGATCATGGCGACATCGCCCTCCCAGAGCCGATCCACGAAGGTCGCGGCGGCTTCCTTCACGTAGTCGAGGCTGACCCTCATGCTCAGGGAGGCGTCGAGAAGCACGAGGATCGTGAGCGGGGCGGCCTCGGCCGCGAAGAAGCTGATCTGCTGGGGAACTCCATCCTCCCGAACCACGAAGTCATCGGCCGCCAGGCCGGAGACGAAACGGCCGCGCTCGTCGCTCACCGCCACCCCCAGGTTGACCGCCTCGACCTGCACCTGGATGCGGAAGGGGTCCTGCTGGGTCCGGCCGGCGCCGGCGAGGGCCAAGGTGCCCGCGATCGCTGCGGAAAGAGCGACGGCCACGCCGGCCGGCGCCTTTGTTCGTATCCACCGGGACATTCTCGAAGTTTCCCCTCGGTTCCGGGTATTTTGTCGCGGCGACGCGAGAAAACGGTGACGGAACCTGCGGACCGCCCGTCTGGTCCGGTCGCACGATCGAGGCAGGCCCAAACCTCGCGGGGCTGCTACAATTCCCGGCTCGAATCCGGGGCGAAACCGCCCCGCTGAGTCGGTTTCCCGGCTGTCAGGTGCGGCCCGAATCTGTCAGGCCCACCGGTTGGACCGCAGTTCAATCCCCTGCCCACGGAACGGAGGTTCCTCGCACGATGCTTCAAAGAGCCCCTCGCACGCTCATTCTGCTCGCGATTCCCCTCGCCGCCGCCCTGATGGTCGGCTGCGGCGGTGGCGGCGAATCGGACACCGCGATGGAGGCCGTTCCGGCCGCCTCCATGACCACCGTGGATCCGGCCACCGCCGGGACCATCAGCGGCACGATCATGCTCGACGGCGAGGCCCCGCCGGCCGACGCCATCCAGATGGCCGCGGACCCCAACTGCGCCCGAATGCACGACAGCCCGGTGATGACCGAGTTCGTGATCACGGACATGGAGGGCGGCCTGCAGAACGCCTTCGTGTACATCAAGGGCGGCCTCGAAGGCATGAGCTTCCCGGTGCCGACCGAGCCGGTCGTCCTGAACCAGGAGGGCTGCGTCTACGTGCCGCACGTGCTGGGCATCCAGGTCGGACAGGAGCTCAACATCCTGAACAGCGACGCGACGCTCCACAACATCCACGCGACCCCGACCGCGAACCAGGAGTTCAACATCGGCCAGCCGGTGGCGAACATGAGCACCACCCGGACGTTCGACACCGTCGAGATCATGGTTCCGTTCAAGTGCGACGTGCACCGCTGGATGAACAGCTACGCGGGCGTCCTCGACCATCCCTACTTCGCGGTGAGCGGCATGGACGGCTCCTTCAGCATCGGCAACGTGCCCCCGGGCGACTACACGGTCGGCGTCTGGCACGAGCGCCTCGGTGAGATGGAGATGGCCGTGACGGTCGGCGAGATGGCGACCGCGGACGCCAGCTTCACCTACACCGCCAGCGAGTAAGGCACCCATCCCATCCTGGCAGGCACCACCTGCCAGGATGGAGGAGTCAGCCCGCGCCCCGCTGCTCAGTGCGGGTGGGAGTTCTATCCCCCCGGGTGCGGCCGGGATCCCTCCGGAGCGCCTTCGGGCCAGGGCGTCTTGCGTAGATCCTTGGCCCAGCGTTCGAGCACCTTGTCCCCACCGAGCTGCCGGACCCGGTTGTAATCGAAGAGCGCCGGTTGGCGCTGGCCCCGCCCGTCGCGGGCATTGCCGCGACGGAAGTGCAGCATCAGCCGGACGTCGGGGGGCGGGGAGGACTGGAGACCGAGTGAGAAGGCGGCCTCGGCCTCTTCCCAGCTCTCTTCGAACAGCCAGGACTCACCCAGCCTGAGTTCCGGAATGCCGCGGGTGGTCAGCTCGTAGCTCCCGAAGCCGGCGTCCCGCCGTTCGATGAACACCAGCAGCGCCTCGCGCGCCTCGGCGGTTTCCCCGCGGTACAGGCGGATCCCGATCTCTTCTAGGGCGAAGTCCGGGTTCTTCGGGAACTGCTCGCGGAGCGTGCTTACGGCGGTGAGGGCGTCCTCGAGCCGGTCCTCCCGCTGCATGAAGAGTGCGAGCGCCCAGAGGGCGCCCCAGCGCGAGCGTTGTCCCTCGCGGGCGGTGCGGGCGACCCAGTCGAGACCCCTCTCCTTCTCGCCCCGCATGCCGAAGAGGAACGCGAGCATGCGGAGGGCGCGCGGCAGAGTGGCGATCGCGTAGTCCTGGGCGCCCGGGGCGTGGTAGGCGTCGGCGAACTCAGGATCCGCTTCCAGGACCTCACGGTGGAGGCTGGCCGCCCGGCGCATGGCTCGCGCGGCGGAGAAATAGGCGCGTTGCACGGTGCCGTCCCACGCGGCCTTCATGGATTCGACGGCGCCAAGGTAGTAGAGGTTCAGCAGGTCCCCGGGGTCGCGCTGCCGCACCCGTTCACAGCGTCGTCGCGCCTCTTCGAGCTGGTCCTCGAAGAACTGTTGTTCCTCATCGGTCACCCGCGCGATCCCGCTCTGCTCCCAGAACCGGTCGCCGCGGTGCGACGACCCCCGCATCGCGCCCACGCGCTGGCCCACCTTCGTCCAGATGACGGCGGCGCGGCCGTAAGGCCCGGCTGCGAAGTCGGGGAACTGGTCATCGAGGCGTTCGAAGATCTCCTCGGCCGCCTCGAAGTCATAGTCGAACAGGTGCTGATACGCCTCCGTCTCGAGGGGAAGCGCCTCATCCCCGTAGGCCCGTGACGGTTCCTCGACGAAACCCGGCGGTTGTCCGTGGACGAGGCCGGGCGCAACCAGAACGAGCGCGGCCAGGAACCCGAGGCGGGTGTTCACCGTTAGCGAAGACTCCATGATGCCGCGTATCTTCCCACGCCGGCCCACGTACACTGCCGCTCCGATGCCCGATCGCTCCAGCGCCGTTCCCGCCCAATTGATCGACCGCAGCGTCCCGTTCGCCGGGCGGCTGCTGCGCGTGGAGCTCGATCAGGCGCGAGAGCCAGTCGCGCGGGGTGACTACGGCCCGGTCGTGAACCGCGAGGTGGTGCGCCACCCCGGTGCGGTGGCGGTCGTCGCCGTGACCCCGGACCAACGGCTGGTGATGGTTCGCCAGTACCGCTACGCCGCCGGGCGATTCCTGCTCGAGATCCCCGCGGGAACGCTGGAGCCCGGTGAGGACCCCGAAGACACGGCCCGTCGCGAGTTGCGCGAGGAGACCGGCTATTCCGCAAAGAACCTGCGCCCACTCGGATCGTTCTTCAGCGCGCCGGGTTTCTGCGACGAGGTGATTCACCTGTTCCGGGCGGAAGGGCTCACCCCGGGCGAGCAGGACACGGACTTCGGAGAGGACATCGACCTGGTCGAGATCCCCGTCGAGGAGGGTCGCCGGCGGCTCGCGACGGGCGGTTTCGAGGACGCCAAGACGCTTGCCGGGCTCGGGCTCTTCTTCCTGGAGGAACCCGGCTCCTCCTGAGCCGTTCCACCCTCTGATGGGATTCCAGCGTGACACCGTGAAGCGGCCCACCCGGCGTGGCGCCGTGTTCTTCCTGGCGGCGGCAACGCTGGCCGGCGCCTGCGCGGAGAAGCCGGCCCCCCCCGCGCCGGGCGCTCCGGCGCCGCCCTTCGACCTGCTGGACCTCGACGAGCGCCCCCACGGGCTCTCGGACTTCGCGGGTCAGGTGGTGGTGCTGAACTTCTGGGCCACCTGGTGCCCGCCGTGCGTGGAGGAGATGCCGTCGCTGCAGCGCCTCCAGGACCTCCTGGGCGACGACGGACTCGAGGTGGTCGCGGTGTCGGTCGACGAGCGGTACTCCGACATCCCGCCCTTCGTTGCCGAACACGGCCTGCGCTTCCTGGTGCTCCACGACCTCGGGAAGCGCGTCTCTCGGCGCTATGAGGTGTTCCAGTTTCCCGAGACCTGGATCATCCGGCGCGACGGCACGCTCGCCGCCCACATCATCGGGGCCCGCGACTGGGCGGCGCCCGCATCGCTCGAGATCTTCCGGGACTTGCTGGAATAGAGCGCGGCCTGCCGCGCTAGCAGCCGGTGCCGAAACCCGCGCGGCGTTCGAGCGGCGATGCATCCCGGCTGGCCCCCACCGGGAGGACTGGCCGCTCCGCTTCGCGGAGTTCTGCGTTGCGTTTCGGTCGGAATACACCCGGTATTCCTCCCTCACGCGCCTTGTCAGCCGGGCGCCTCCCCGCTCTCGGCGCTCACGCGGGGTCCGCCACCGGCTGCTAGAATCCGCCGCCGACCGGAGGGGATGCCGGTCCTCAGGAGTCTGCCGCAGGCTCCTCAGCGCGGAGGCGATCCACTTGAAGATTGAAGAATCGAGTCAATTCCTGCAGGCGAACGCCGTCGCGCAACGGGTGCGCCAGTTGATCCTGGGGGCGGCGCCCAAGGTGAAGACCTCTTCGCGCCGGCCGACCGCTATCGCGCTTGCCGAGTTGCAGGCGGGCAAACTCGAGGTCTACGACCCAAGAGAGGCCGCCGAACTGCTCGCGGAAGACAGCGAGGACCTCAGCGACGAAGAGCGGGCCGCCGCCGAAGCGGCGCGGGCCAGCTTCGAGCAGATGTTCGCCGAGGCGGTGGGTGGTGACGTGGATCTCGATGCCGCTCCCGAGGAATCGCCCGCGCCCGAGCCGGAAGCCGACGCCGGGGAGACGGCGGCGGTCGAGGTGGGCGGGACCGAAGCACCGGCCGAGACTCCCGCCGAGTAGCGCTGGCGCTCGCGCGCCTCTCGCGTACCCTTTGGCGCGGGAGGATTTGCATGAGTTCCCGTTTCCTTCGTGGCGCCGCCGTCGCGGTTCTCGCTCTCCTGTTCGTCCCGGCCGAGGCTGACGCCAAGACCGAAGCCCGCATCCGCTGGGAGCGGATGTGTCAGATCCGCGCCGACAAGTTCGACCTCGTCCTGCCCGAAGCCATGCGCGGGAACGGGATCGACATGTGGATCACCGTGATGAAGGAGGGATTGCGTGATCCCCTCTGGCCGGACCTCGGCCACGGCTACGTGGGGAGCATCGGTTACATCATCTTCACCGACCGGGGTGAGGACCGCATCGAGCGGGTGGCCATCGGGGCCACCGGATACAAGATCGAGCGCTGCGGGGTCTACGACCAGGTGCTGGGGAGCGCCGATCTGGCCGCGTTCGTGCGGGAGCGCGATCCCGAGCGGATCGGGGTGAACATGTCCCGCAGCATCGGGGCGGCGGACGGGCTCTCGCACACGAGTTGGCTGCATCTGCGGGAGACGCTCGGCGAGCCGTACACGGACCGCCTGGTCTCGGCCGAGAAACTGATTTCGGACTTCCGCTCGCGGCGGGTGGCGAGCGAGATCGTCGCCTTCGGCGAGGCTGGCGAGTGGTCGCGGAAGATCGCCGAGCGCGCCTTCTCGAACGAGGTCATCACCCCGGGGATCACCGCGCTCGAAGACGTCGGGTGGTGGATCGAACAACAACTGCTGGAGAACGGCTTCGACAGCTCGTTCGGGATGCCGTCCATCTACATCACGGGTCCCACCGGCATCGAGGCCACCTCCAACGAGCGGATCATCCAGCGCGGCGACCTGCTCATGATCGATTGGGGGGTCGGTTACCTGAACTTCTACACCGACATGAAGCGGATCGCCTACGTGCTGAAGGAGGGCGAGGTCGCCGTGCCTCCCGGCATCCAGAACGCCTTCGACCGGGGCCGCGCGGCCCGCGACGTAATCCGCCGGACCATCAAACCGGGCCCGACGGCGGGCGCGATGCTGGAGCACCTCGCCGCCGAACTGACCGCGGCCGGCTTCCAGATGATCGAGTTCAACCAGCCCACGGATGACGACACCACCGACGTCGTGGTCGGCTCCCACTCGGTCGGGAACCTCGGCCACGGGATCGGTCCGTCCATCGCCTGGTTCAATCCCACCCGGCTCGAGTACGAGATCGTGCCCTCGAACATGTTTGCCATCGAGCTCTTCGCCTACACGAAGGCCGACGAGTTCGGCGGCGCCAAGGTCCGCATCCCGCTCGAAGACGACGCCATCGTCACGGAGCGGGGCGTGGAGTGGTTCTATCCCGCCAACGACCGGATCCTGCTGATCCGGTAAGGAGGCCGACATGCGGCCGATTCCCGCCATTTCCAAAGCCATCCTGTTCCTCGTCCTGCCGGCGCTCGCGAGCGCACAACTCCGTTCCCAGTCGGAGCTCACCGCCGCCGACGCCGATCCCGGCTTCCGGCTGACGCTGGATCATCTCGCCGGCGGCAACCGTGTCTTCGGATTGGCGCCGCGCGACCTCCGCTGGGCCCCGGACGGTTCCGAGGTCTATTTTCGCTGGCACGAGGATCCGAAACCCGATCAGCTTGCCGACGACGATCCGTGGTTCGCGGTGGACCGCGCGGGCGGGACGCTTCGGGAGTTGACCGAGGACGAGGTCGGGCGCGTTCCGGGGTCGAACGCGGTCCGGACCGTCTCGGGAGACACTGCGGCCTGGAGCCGGCAGGGCTCGCTGTACGTCTGGACGGAAGACAGGGGAACGCGTCCGGTCTACGCGGTCGCGGGCCAGATCGGTCAGCTCCGGCTCCGCTCCGACGGGAGCAAGGTCCTCTTTGCGACCAAGGGTCTCTCGGCGAACGCGCCCGAGAGCGGAGATCTCTGGGAACACGACGTCGCTTCGGGCTCCACCCGCCAGCTCGCGGTCGCCGTGCCGGCGAAGGAGGAGGAGACCGACCAGCAGACCTGGCTCAAGGCGCAGCAGAACGAACTGGTCCGGGTAGTCCGCGAACGAAAGGAACGCGACGAACGCCGGGACCAGCTCCGCCGGGACCACAACGACCTCCTGCCCCAGGAGATCCCGGTCCCCAAGGGCGAAAAGGCGGTGGACATCCGGGTGTCGCCGGACGGCAAGCACCTCGTCTTCCGGTCGCGGAAGGACCCCTCGGACCCGAAGCGGACGAGCTTCATGGAGTTCGTGAACGAGAGCGGGCAGGCCACCGAGAAGGACGCCCGTCCCAAGGTGGGGGAGACGCTCCCGTCCTGGCGCCTCGGCATCGTGGCGGTGGACCGCGCCGTCCGCACCGAGGACATCGAGATCCGCTGGGTGGAGGACGGGATCGAGAAGGACACCGTGATGCACGGCCCCTGGTGGAGTCCGGACGGAAAGCACGGGGTGGTGCAGGTGCTGTCCATGGACCACAAGGAGCGCTGGATCTCGCTGCTCGACGTGGAGGCCGGAACGCTTCGCCACGTGGATCACCAGCAGGAGGAGGCCTGGATCGGCGGGCCGCTGGTGACCGGCCGCTGGTCGCCGGGATACCTGGAGTGGCTGGCGGACAGCCAGGCGTTCGCCTTCGGGTCGATGGCGAGCGGTTGGGCCATGCTGACCCTCGCGAACCTCGAGGGCGAGGTCACGGCGCTCACCGAGGGAACGTTCGAGGTGCGGCGCGCCGAACTCGCGCCGGGCGGCGACTCCTTCCTCGTCACGACCAGCCGCGAGCATCCCGGAGAGGAACACCTCTACCGGCTGCCGGCGCGCGGCGGGGCTCTCGAGCAGATCACCGGGGGTGAGGGAATGCACTCCTGGGTCGTCGCTCCCGACGGTGGGCGGGTCGCGGCGATCAGCCAGTCGCTCACCGAGATGGGCGATCTCTACCTGATGGACCCGGTGGCTGCGGCCGATCCGGTGCGGATCACCAGGAGCGGCACCGACGCCTTCTACCGCACCGCCTGGGCGGGCGGCGAGATCGTCGAGTACGACCTTCCGGACGGAACGACGGCGTGGGCCCGGATCTGGGATGCGCCCGCCGGAGCCACCCCCGGCGCGACGCCGGCGGTGGTCTACGCCCACGGCTGCGGCGAGTGCGCGCAGGCGGTGGTCAAGGGCTGGGCGCGCTCGGGCAGCATCGTCTACGCGAACTACCTGATCCAGCGCGGCTACGCGGCCGCGTCGGTGGACTACCGCGGGAGCTCCGGTTACGGACACCGGAACCGCACCTACGCCTACCGCCAGATGGGGGTCTCCGACATCGACAGCGCGCTGCCGCTGCTGGACATTCTGGTGGACCGCTACGGCGTGGCGCGGGACCGCATCGGCGTCTACGGCGGCTCCTACGGAGGCTTCTTCACCCTGATGTCCCTCTTCCGGAACCCGGGCAAGTACGCCGCGGGGGTGGCGCTCTATCCGGTCACCGACTGGGTCCACTACAACCAGGGCTACACGAGCCGGATCCTGAACGGCGACCAGCTCGACGACGAGGAGGCCTACCGGGTCTCGAGCCCGGTCTACTACGCGGACGGGCTACGGGACGCGCTCCAGATCCAGCACGGGTTGGTCGACGGCAACGTGCAGATCCAGGACTCCTTCCGGCTGGCCCAGATCCTCATTGAGAAGCAGAAGGACTTCGACCTGGTCGTGTACCCGGTCGAGGACCACGGCTGGGACGAGATCCCCACCCGCCGCGACAGCTACCGCCGCATGACGGACTTCTTCGACCGGTACCTGGGCGGCGGCTCCGGAGCCATGCCCCCGACCACGGACCCGCGGTAACGCGGCGCTCGGTAGGGGACCGCCGGCTTCGGAGCGCCGGCCTCCGGCCGGCATCGCCCCAGTTCTCCCGGTGGGGGTCCGGAGGGAGGCGAAACGCACGCGTCCCACAGGGCCGCGAGATGCCCTGCCGGAATCAGCGTCGGGAGGTTACGGAGGCGCGTCGGCCATCGTCTGCGCGTCCCGGCACGCCTTTGTGCGCCGGTAGCCGATCCACGTCGAGATGGCGGCCGCCGCCGCCGTCAGGCTGCCGTCGATCTGGTCGTCCCGGTTGTCGTAGTTCACCGTGAGCGCGAGGACCCAGAGCATGAGACCCAGGTCCACGAGGGGCCACATCCGGCTGCTCGTGCACGGGACGCCGCCCGCGTAGGCGCCGGTCGCGTCGTAGTCGCTCTCGCCGGGCTTCGGCGGCCCCTGGGTCAGGACGATGGAACAGCCGCTCGCCAGGATCGAGAACATGAGGCCGCCCGCCACCAGGTTCCGGAAGTAGGGACTGCGGATGCGCGGCACGGGCGTCCTTACGTGGACCGGCGGAGCACCTGGCCGGGAAGCGCGCCGGTGAAGCGGCCGTCGCGGATCACGGGCTGTCCGTTCACGAAGGTGGCCCGGATGCCGGTGGCGCGGGCGCGGGGTTGTTCCAGGGTGGCGTGGTCCGTCACGTGTTCTCTGTCGAACAGAACGAGATCCGCCGGCAGATTGTTCGCGATCCGGCCCCGGTCCCCGAGCCCGACGATGCCGGCCGGGAGCGATGTCATCCGGCGGATCGCCTCCTCGAGCGAGATTGTTCCGTCCTCGCGCACGTAGCGCCGGAGCACCCGCGGGAACGCGCCGTAGGCGGCGGGGTGGGGCGAGCCCGTGCCGTAGTCGTTCGCGTCGGTGATGAAGGCCACCTCGGGATCGGCGGCGAGTTCGCGAAGGCCGCGCTCGCCGCTGATGTCGAGCACGAACTGCCCGACGGCCCCGTCCTCGGCCAGCATGAGATCCGAGATGGCCTCGAACGGCTCTGTCCCCGTCGCGTTTCCCAGCTCCGCGAGCGAGCGCCCGAGCGCGTCGCGGCCGCTTTCGCTCCCCACGCTGGACACCCGGATCCGGTCCCAGCCCACCGCGGAGACCAGGTTGTGCGGCCAGCCTTCCGGCTCCCAGGGTGGCCACTCGGGCGTTCGCTCCTCGATGTCCTTCCCGATCCGGGCTCGGGTCTCCGGGTCGCGCAGACGGGCGAGCAACTCGGCGGGGCCGCCCTCCAGGGCCCACGGCGGATAGATGGCGTACATCATGGTCGCCGCCACCGGGTAGGGGAACATGTCCGCCGAGACCCGCACGCCTTCCCGGCGGGCTTCGCGCTCCATTTCGAGGAAGGTGGCGAGCTTCGCCCAATGGTCCTGGCCCACGGCTTCCGCGTGGCTGTGATGGACCCGCACCTCCGCGTCCCGGCCGATCGCGATCAGTTCCTCCACCGCCGGAAGCAGCGTTTCGCTCGACCCCCGCACGTGAGCGGTGAACACCCCGTCCAGGGCCCGCAGCGAATGCGCCAGTTCGAGGAGTTCCTCCGTCGCGCTGAACATTCCCGGCGGATAGATGAGCCCGCAGGAGAGGCCGCAGGCGCCCGCCTCGAGGCTCCGTTCCAGCGCGCCCGCCATGGCGCCCCGCTCTCCGGCGTCGGGCGCTCCCGGCCGCAGACCCATCGCCCCGAGCCGCAGGAGGCCGTGGGGAACGAGGGCGGCGACGTTCAGCGGCAGGCCGCGCGTCTCGAGCGCCGAGAAGTAGTCGGCGAGCGATTCCCAGCGCCAGTCGGCCCCCTCGGGGGTCATCCAGGCGTGGACGGCGGGAGCGAGGGCACGAGCCTCGCCGAACAGCGGGGCCGCCCCTAGCCCGCAGTTCCCGATGACCTCGGTAGTGATGCCCTGGGCGAGGCGGCCGGCGATCAGCGTCTCGCGGTCGGGGCGGTCGCTCGCGAGCACCAGATCGCCGTGCGAGTGGATGTCCACGAAGCCGGGCGCGGCGACGAGACCCTCCGCGTCCAGTTCGCGCAGGGCTTCGCCCTCAGGCGGGACGAAGCGGCCGTCACGGATGCCGAGGTCGCCGCGGTAGGCGGGAGCGCCCGTCCCGTCCACGACCAGCGCGTTCCGTATCCGGACATCGAGGAAGGCCGCGTGGGAGGGGCGTTCCTCGCCGCAGGCGGCGCCGAGGAGTCCGGCGGCGAGGGCGCCGGTGAACTGGCGGCGGCTGGGAGGGGCGGGTCCGGGTTTCATGAATCGGTCGACGGGATTCTGGCCCATGCCGGGGAGGAACATGTAGCACTGGCGGAGTCGGCGGCCCGGGCACATGTCGCACTAGCCGGTTCTCGGGGAGGAACATGTAGCGCTGGCGGAGTCGGCTGGGCGGCTACATGTCGCATTGGCCGGTCCTCGGGGAGGAACATGTAGCGCTGGCGGAGTCGGCTGGGCGGTTACATGTCGCAG
>VXWI01000046.1 GCA_009835985.1 Acidobacteriota bacterium
ACTGAGACCCGCCCGACGCAACCCCACCCACGCCCGCACGGTGGCGCCGGTCCGGAACGCCGGCTTCAGCCGGCACAGCCCGCCGCAGGCGGGCGGCGAGACGGACCTCATTCGCCGGGATGGTCGGGACTCTCGCCGCTCCGCCCACGAGAGCGTCTAACCTTCAGGCAACAAAGACAAGGACGTGTTCGACGGTCGGTCAGGCGGCGCCGAGGGACCTCCGGCGGCGCCGCCCCGGAACGCCGCTGCATCTCCCCTCATCCTCGTCAGCGGTGCGAGCGGTTACGTGGGAGGCCGGCTCGTACCGACGCTCGAGGCCCGCGGCTACCGGATCCGCTGTCTGGCGCGCCGGCCGGAATACCTCACGGGTCGTTTTCGCGCGGGGACCGAGGTCGTGAAGGGGGATGTCCTGAACCCCGAGTCCCTTGTTTCGGCGCTGGATGGCGTCCACACCGCCTACTACTTCGTGCACTCCATGGGGGCCTCCGGCGACTTCGAGGAGCAGGACCGGGCCGGCGCCAGGAACTTCGCCCGGACCGCACGCGAACGCGGCGTCCGGCGGATCATCTACCTCGGCGGCCTCGGCGGGCGCGAGCTCTCCGCGCACCTGCGGAGCCGCCAGGAGGTCGGCGCCGTCCTGGCGGCGGAGGGTCCCCAGGTGGTGGAGTTCCGGGCCTCCATCGTCATCGGCTCCGGCTCGCTGTCGTTCGAGATGATCCGGGCGCTCGTCAACAAGCTTCCGGTGATGGTCACTCCCGGCTGGGTCCGGACCCCCACCCAGCCGATCGCGATCGACGACGTGATCGCCTATCTGGTCTGCGGTCTGGAGTTCGCGGGCGAGGAAAGCGCCGTCTTCGAAATCGGCGGTCCCGACCGGATCAGCTACGGCGGGCTCATGCACGAGTATGCCCGGCAGATCGGAGTGCGCCGCCTCATGGTTCCGGTGCCGTTCCTGACGACGCGTCTGTCGAGCCTGTGGCTGGGCCTCGTGACGCCGCTCTATGCCCGGGTCGGCCGGAAGCTCATCGGGAGCCTGCGGAACAAAACCGTCGTCCACGGGAGCGCGGCCCTGAGGACCTTCGGGGTCCGTCCCCTGAGTGTCAGGCAGGCCATCGCGCGCGCCCTTGAGGCGGAAGACCGCGAGATGGCGGCCACGCGCTGGAGCGACGCCGTCTCCTCGGGCGGCAAGGCCTCCGCCTGGGGCGGCCGGCGCTTCGGATCCCGACTCGTGGACCGGCAGCAGATCGAGGTGCCAGTTGCGCCCGGGCGCGCGTTCGCGCCGATCCAGCGAATCGGCGGCCGCCAGGGTTGGTACTTCGCGACCTGGCTGTGGGTTCTGCGGGGTTTCCTCGATCTCGTGGTGGGCGGCGTCGGGATGCGGCGGGGCCGCCGGCATCCGGTGGACCTCAGGCCGGGGGATCCCCTCGACTTCTGGCGGGTGGAGGCGTGGGAGGAGAACCGGCTCCTCCGGCTCTGCGCCGAGATGAAGATGCCGGGGCGGGCGTGGCTCCAGTTCGAGGTGGAGCCGGCAGGGGAGCGGAGCCGGATCACCCAGACGGCGGTCTTCGACCCGGTGGGGCTCGGCGGGCTCGTCTACTGGTACGGGCTCTACCCGATCCACTGGCTGATCTTCCGGCGGATGCTGCGGGGGGTGGCGGCGCGAGGGGGCTCCTCAGCGTCGAGCGAGCCCGCAAACGCCCGGTCCTTGCCCTAGAATTCTGCCGGTCTGGGGGTTTCGCTCGCGGCGTCTAACTTAGTTTGTTTGCCCCCCGAGCCACATAGTTCGCAGCTCCAAATCGTCCAGATGAGTGCCAAGACATACATTCTGCCGTCCAAGATACCCGTCTATCTCCGCCGCCTCCAGAGCCAATACAAGAAGCGCGGCAAGACTACGCTCGATGCTCTGGTTTCCACATCCTATTTCAGAGTTTCTAAGGAGCCGATCTATGACGGGTTTGCGGAGACGTATGACCACGAAGTGGACGCGTTCGTTCCCTTTGAACTTCTCGCAACGATCGATATCGCCGAACAGAAAGAAATCGAGGATGAACTCTGTTCAGGCTTCAACACACTCTGTCGTGCCATCGCTGATGAAACCGTGGCCAGCGTCAATATCCTCGATGAGGCGGAAGATAGAGATGACTCGCGTCAAACAAGCTACCGAGTACACCAGAGGGTCAGCGATGCAACAGTGCCGGACCTTTGGAGCGGCGGTGGTCTGCGCCTCTTCATTAGTCACCGTGACAAACATAAGGCGCGCGCGCACGAGATCGCCGATGCTCTCGGTGATTTCGGCATTGTGTCCTTCGTGGCCCACGACAACATTGCGCCCATGTCCGAGTGGAAAGACCAAATCATCAAGGCTCTGGCGTCCTGTGAGGCCATGCTGATCTTGCTGACGGACGACTTTGCCGAGAGCGTTTGGACGAATCAAGAAATTGGCTTTGCCCTTGCTAGAGGCATTCCAATTATCCCGCTGTCCCTGGATGGTACCGCGCCGCCTGGGTTCGTGAGTGAACGTCAGGCGGCGCGCTTTACCGACGCAACGAAACAGTCTGTAAAGGATCTGTACCGTCTCATTACGACTGCTGTTGGAGCGGAAGGCCGCATGAGGGAGTCATTGGTGAGAGCGTTGGTTGAGTCAAGGGACTTTTATGACGCTAGGGACAGGTTTAACCGACTGAAACTGATCGCACGGGAGTTGACCGAGGAAGAGGAGAGGATGCTGGTTGACGGGTACAATCGGAATTCGCAGTTGAATCGGAGCATTTACCTTGGGAACAACTATAGGCGCTTTGAGAAGTTCCTCCAGACACTGACTGGGAAGCCGTACAGCGTTGTTTCGGGGCGAGTCAGCGTACAACACGAAGAGACAAACACTGACGATGTTCCGTTCTGAGCGACATCGGAAGTCGGACCGGTCTGAATCTAGAGGTGTGCGGCTAGCCGGCCGGGGCGCATGCGCTTCGTCTTTGAACCAATAGCGGTAGTCGACTGTGACCGGAGTGTCGGTGGTAAGGAGCCTGTAAGGATTTTTGTGTGTTTGAGCCATACCCTGAACCACTCGAAAGG
>VXWI01000013.1 GCA_009835985.1 Acidobacteriota bacterium
CCACGTCACGGAGGAGCGGCTGCGCCGGGTGTACGACCAGCACCACCCGCGCGCCCGGCGGGGCGGTTCCTGAGCCGCGGGATGGCTCCGGGCAGCGGCGGTGGAGAATTGCGCTTCCTCGACTCCCTGTCCGAAGAGCAGGGGGCCGAAGTGCGCCGGATGGCCTCGGAACTGCGGTCCGGAGCCGTGGTGGCCTTCCCGACCGAGACCTTCTACGCCCTCGGCACCGACCCGCGTTCGCCAAAGGCGGTGGCCGAGGTGTTCCGGCTCAAGGGTCGTCCGGGGAGCCGCCGGCTCCCGTGGATCGCCGCCAGCCGGGCGCAGGTGGAGACGGTCTGTGTCCTCCCCGAGCGGGCGGCCCCTCTCGCGGACCGGTGCTGGCCGGGTCCGGTGACCCTGGTGCTGCCCCTCCGCGCGGACAGGACGGACACCGTGGCGGTTCGGGTGAGTTCGCATCCGCTGGCCAGGGCGCTCGCCGAGGCCCTCGGCCATCCGGTGATCTCGACGAGCGCCAATCCTTCGGGCGCCCCCCCGCCCACCACCGCCACCGCAGTGCGTGAGGCGTTCGCCGGCCGCGGCGCCGGGAGCCTTCGAGTCCTGGACGGAGGCCGGACGCCGGGAGGGGAACCCTCGGTCATCGTGGACGTGACCGGCGGGTCGCCACGCGTTCTGCGGGGGACGCTCGATTCCGGCTTACTACCCTGACTCGTCCGAGGAGGCTTCACTGGCTTCGAAGCGGCGGACGAAATCCTTCTGTTCGGGTGTGAGGTCCCTGGGGACCGCAATCCGAACGCGAACCACCAGATCGCCGTGACCCCCGCCGGGCCGTGGCATGCCCCGGCCGGGGACCCGGAGTGCGGCGCCGCCGGAGATTCCCGCCGGGACGCGGATCCGGACGGGATCCCCGAGCGTCGGGACCTCGATCTCCCCGCCGAGCGCCGCTTCCGCGAAGCGGACCGGGACTTCGACCTCGAGGTTGTCCCCCTCGCGGCGGAACCGCGGGTGGTTCGCGACGCGGACGGCGAGCATCGCGTCGCCGTCCGGTGTTCGCACCTTCAGGCGGGCGCCGTCCCGGACCCCCGGCGGAATCCGGACCCGGTAGGAATCGGTCCGGCTGGTGTGGAGTTGCCGGAGTGCGCCCTGGTACGCCTCCTCGAGGCTGATCTCAACGACGCCCGTCCGTCCGGGCGCATCCGCCGGCGAGCCGGGCGACCGATAGCGGGCGGAAGGCGGCCACCCCGGTGTCCGCCGCGTCCTTCCTTGGAGGGGGCCGAAAGGGGAGTCCGGCCCGAACAGGTGGAGGAAGAAACTGGAAAAGTCGCCAAAGGCGCGCGGATCGGGCTGTGGCCCGCCCGCCGTCCCGGGACGGGAGCTCCGGACCTGCCGCGCCCAATCCGGCCCCAGCTGGTCGTACCGGCGACGCCGGTCCGGATCGGAGAGGACCTCGTAGGCCTCGCCGATCTCCTTGAAGCGCTCGACGGCCTGGTGGTCGCCCGGATTCAGGTCGGGGTGGTGTTTTCGCGCGAGGCGCCGGTAGGCCTGTTTGATCGCCTGCGCATCGGCCTGCTTCCTGACTCCCAGGACGGCGTAGTAGTCGCGGTACTTCAAGAGGCGACAGCCCCGGATTCCGGGCTCGCCACCGGGGCGACGCTAATGCATCGGCAGGCGGTCGGGTTCGGGACCCGCGCCGATGGTCGGGGCGGGGCCGAGGTCCGGGAAGATGATCGGGATGGTTTCCTCGAGGCTGGAGACCAGGTGGATCTGCAGGGCGTCCCGGATCTCATCCGGCACGTCCTCGAGCAGGGTGCCCTCGTTCAGCCGGGGCAGGATCACTTCCTTGATCCCATAGCGGTGCGCCGCGAGCAGCTTCTCCTTGATCCCGCCGACGGGAAGCACATGGCCGGTCAGGGTGATTTCTCCGGTCATCGCCAGTTCGGGCCGGCACACGGTCTCGGTCAGGACCGAGATCAGCGCCGCCACCAGCGTGATCCCCGCCGAGGGGCCGTCCTTCGGAGTGGAGCCTTCCGGCACGTGGAAGTGGATGTCCGATTTCCGGTAGAAACCGGTCTGGATTCCGTAGGCGGCGCCGTGCTCCCGGACCCAGGAGAGGGCGGCGGTTGCCGACTCCTTCATCACGTCGCCGAGCTGGCCGGTCAGGGTCAGCCGGGTGTTCCCCTTCATGCGGGACGCTTCCGCGAAGAGGAGATCGCCTCCCACCGGTGTCCACGCGAGTCCCACGGCCACTCCCGGCACGCTGACCCGCTCCACCAGCTCTCTGGACAGCGAGGTCGGCGCGCCCAGCAACTCGCTCACGACGTCCGGCGTAACCTGAAGGGGCCCCTCTTCGCCCTCGGCGAGTTTGCGGACCGCCTTGCGGCAGATCTTCGCGATGGACCGCTCCATGTTGCGGAGCCCGGCTTCGCGCGTGTAGTCCCGGATGATGAGTGCGAGCGCTTCGCGTTCGAAGAGCGGCTGATCTTCCGCGTCGTCGAGCCCGTGGTTTTCGAGCTGGCGCGGTATCAGGTGGCGGGTCGCGATCTGGATCTTCTCTTCCTCGGTGTACCCCTGGAGGTGGAGGATCTCCATGCGGTCCTTCAGCGCCGGCGGCACCGGATCCATCATGTTCGCGGTAGCGATGAACAGGACGTCCGACAGGTCGAACGCCAGATCGAGGTAGTGGTCCCGGAAGGTGTCGTTCTGCTCGGGATCGAGGACCTCGAGGAGCGCCGAACTGGGATCACCCCGGAAGTCCATCCCGAGCTTGTCCACCTCGTCCAGCATGAAGACGGGGTTTCGGGTGCCCGCCCGTACGAGTCCCTGGATGATCTGGCCCGGGAGCGCACCGATGTAGGTGCGGCGATGCCCCCGGATCTCCGCCTCGTCGCGGATCCCTCCGAGGCTGAGGCGGACGAACTCCCGGCCGACGGCCTTGGCGATCGACCGGCCCAGGCTCGTCTTGCCGACGCCTGGCGGTCCCGCGAAGCAGAGGATTGGGCCCTTCTGGTCGGGCTTCCTCTCCCGGACCGCCAGGAACTCGAGGATGCGGTCCTTGACCTTCTCGAGGTCGTAGTGGTCCGCTTCGAGGATGTCCTTGGCGCGCGGAATGTCGTACTTGTCCTCGGTCCGCTTGTCCCAGGGGACCCGGACCAGCCAGTCGAGGTACGTCCGCCCGACGGTGTACTCCGCCGATGCGGGAGGAATGCGGCCGAGCCGCCGGAACTCCCGAAGGGCCTCCTTCTCGGCTTCCTCGGGCATCCCGGCCTTCTCGATCTTCTCCCGGAGCTCGTCCATCTCCTTGGTGGAGTCGTCACCCTCGCCCAGCTCCTTCTGGATGGCCTTCATCTGCTCGCGCAGGAAGAACTCACGCTGGGTGCGGCCGACCTCGCTCTTGACCTTGGACTCGATGCTCCGCCCGAGATCGCGCACCTGCTTCTCCCGCAGGATCGCCGCGTAGGCGAGCCCCAGCCGGTCCTCGATGGAAAGCGTCTGCAGGATCTCCTGACGCATCTCGGTGTTCAGGCTCGGCAACTGCTCCGCGACGAAGTCGGCCAGTTGACCGGCGCTCCCCACGCGGGCGAGCTGGGTCTTCATGACCTCCCGGGCGCGCGGAAAGAGGTCCGTCTTGATCATCTCCTGGAGTTCTTCCCGGATCTTCCGGGTCAACGCTTCGAACTCCACGGTCTTGTTGGCGCCCACCGTCCCGTCCAGAACTCGGATGTCGGCGCGTACGTAGGGCTCCGTCTGCACGATCCGCTCGACCCGGAAACGGAAACTGCCCCGGATCACGATCCGGACCGTCCCCTCGCGCATCCGGACCTGCTTTTCGAGCCGGGCCGCGGTGCCGACCCGGTAGAGATCGTCCTCACCGGGATGGTCCACCGAGTCGTCCTTCTGGGTGAGGACCGCGAGCATCACCTTGCCGGTGCCCGATGGATCGGCCTCGGCGGCCTCGCGCGTCGCGTCGCGGAGCATCTGGATCGTGCTCTTGCGGCCGACGGAGAGCGGCAGGAAGGAGTGCGGGAACACCACGATGTCCCGGAGGGGCAGGACCGGCACCATGCGGTGCACCTGGCCCTGGGGCGAGCCTGACTCGGTTGGGGCGCCTTTCACCGGATCGGACATCGGAGCGTTTCTCCCTCGAATGGGCCGGGTATGCGGCCGGTGCCGAGACCCGGAGAGTCCGTTCCGGACTGCGCCGGAACGCGCCGTGAGCCTAGCACACGGGGTCGTTCCTTGCGTGGACTATTGTCAATATCCCCATAAGTCATTGACAAAGGGTCTTTTGTGTGTGACAGTCGGGGCACGAAAATATTAGTCGTCTCTTGTTATATTCTGGTCAACCAAACGTCACTTCATCCGGAAGCTCGTTCACGTCGTCGGGCTGGATGGGGAAGTGTTCGGCGAGGAAGCCCCCGATGCGCTGAACCCCGTGTTCGAGGCCGTCTCCGATGCCGTTTTCGCGGATGTGGCTCGTGATTTCAAGTGCGATCTCGTTCCAGGCTTCCTCGCCGACCTTCTCGTTGATCGCGCGATCGGCCACGATCTCGAACCGGTGGGACCGGACCGCCAGGAACAGCAAGACGCCCGACCCGTCCTTCGTGCGGTCCACTCCCAACCGGAAGAACTCGCGCACCGCCCGCTTGCGGGCGTTCTCGAGCGGCAGGAGCCGCGCCACCACGTGGACCCGGAGTTCACCCGAGGTTTCCCGCTCGGCTTCGGAAATCGCGTTCGCGATCCGGTCGAGGTCCTCCTCGGACAGGTGCAAACGGAGGGGTTTCGGAACGCGCATGCTCAGACGGGAGGGGGTCCTTCTCGCATCACCAGCTCCCGCTGGCGCCACCGCCGCCGAAGCCGCCGCCGCCGCCGACGAAGCCTCCGAGACCACCCCCGAAACCACCGCCGCGGAACCCCGGGGAACCCCAGACCATGCCACCGCCGCCGGGGATTCCCGCGTAGCCCCAGCCGCTGCGGCTGCCGGCCGTGGCCCTGGTGAAGGCGGTGGCGCCGAAGCCGGAAAGGAGGCCGAGCGGCACCAGCCAGAAGAGGGAACCGACCCCGATCATCACAAAGCCGAGCAACGCCGCGATGCCGCCCCCGGCGGCCGCGGCTCCGGCTGGATGAAAGGCGTTTCCGATGTAGCCCAGTAACTGGAGCAGCAGGAGGGCGCCCACCAGGACCAGGGTCGAAACGCCGCGCCGGGCCGGCCGGCGTCGCCCGGCCTGGTTCGTTCCAGCTCCGGCGCCCTCGTATTCGCCCCGCGCCGCCTGGGCGATGGCAACCGCGGTGGCGCCGAAGCCGCCCGCGAAATCTCCCGCCGCGAACCGGGGCGCCAGTTCGTCACGGATGATGCGTCCCGCCAGACCGTCCGGAATCACGGCCTCAAGGCCGTATCCGACCTCGATCCGCGCCCGTCGATCCTCCTGCGAGACCACCACCAGCGCGCCGTTGTCGGTCTCGGCCTGACCGATCTCCCACGCCTCCGCGAGACGCAGGCTGAAGTCCTCGATCGCGCCGTCGATCCGCGGAACGCTCACCACGACGAGCTGGACCGAGGTCTCGGCTTCGAGGCGCGCGAGAAAGTCCTCGAGCTGCGTTTCCTCGGCCGCGGACAACAGGTCCGCCTGGTCCACCACCCGGCCCGTCATTTCGGGCAGCGGCGTCTCCTGGCCGAAGGCTGCGCCGTGAACGGCGAGGCAGAGCGCGGCAACGCCCAGCGCACGCCGCACGAACCGGAGTGTCAACGGCTGAAGTCGACTTCGGGCGCCGTTTCGGCGCCCTCCTCGGCCTCGAAGTAGGCCGCCTCGCCGAAGTCGAAGAAGCCGGCCACGATGCGGGTGGGGAACCCGCGCCGCCGCGTGTTGTAGGCCTGGGCCGCCTCGTTGAAGCGCCGGCGTTCGACCGCGATCCGGTTCTCGGTGCCGGCCAGTTCATCCTGGAGGCTCAGGAAGTTCTGGTTGGCCTTGATGTCGGGGTAGCGCTCGACAACCACCATGAGGCGGGAGAGTGCGCTCGACAGCGCTCCCTGGGCCGCTTCGAACTGCGCCAACGCCTGCGGATTCTGCAGATCGCTCGCGGAGAGCTGGACGCCGGTCGCCCGCGACCGCGCCGAGATCACCGCTTCGAGGGTCTCCCGTTCGAAATCGGCGGCTCCCTGGACGGTCGCCACCAGGTTCGGCACCAGGTCGGCGCGGCGCTGGTAGACGTTTTCGACCTGGGACCAGCCGGCGGCCACCGCTTCATCCAGCGACACCAAGCCGTTGTAAGCCGACGAGACGTAGAAGAACAGGATGACGGCTGCCAGCAGGAGCGCGCCGAGCGCGAGTCCGCAGCCGAGAAGGACGAGTTTCTTGTTCATGGAGTGTTGGGTTCGGGGAATACCTGGCCCGCAGTGGGGCGGGACGCGCTTAGCAGCCTGTGATGGAACTGACGTGAGCACCAAGAACGGCGAGGCGCCCGGCTGACAAGGCGCGTGAGGGAGGAATCCCGAGTGTATTCCGACCGAAACGCAACGCAGAGCGCCTCGCAGAGGCGCGGTTCAGCCGGGATGCATCGCCGTTCGACTGCCGCGTGAGTTTCACCACAGGCTGCTAGCGGTCGTGGTCGTAGCCGGTGACCGGCTCGGTGCCCGGAAGGAAGGCTTCGAGAATCGTGTTGGGACCGCCGCCCGAGGGCTGGCCGCTCTCCAGGTCCACCTGGACGAGCGCCACGGTGGGCGGCGCCGG
Organism: Acidobacteriota bacterium; assembly: GCA_009835985.1. GTDB lineage: Bacteria > Acidobacteriota > Vicinamibacteria > Marinacidobacterales > Marinacidobacteraceae > Marinacidobacterium. Next base: position 6,723 of record VXWI01000013.1, read on the forward strand.
AAAACCCTGCCGCGGCGGATCGGCGCGTCCGTTCCGCATGAAGTGCACCCACGCCGGCAGCGCCACCCGGGCCCCGCTCTCCCGTTCCCCCAGCGTCTCGTTGTTGTCGTTGCCCACCCAGACGCCCGCGGCGATCTCGGGGTCGAAGCCGATGAACCAGGCGTCGGTGAACTCGTTGGTGGTGCCGGTCTTTCCGGCGACGGGCCGGCCGACCTGACGGGCCCGCACCGCCGTGCCGCGGGCCACCACGCCCTCGAGCAGGTGGGTGATGACGTAGGCGAGATCGGCCGGAATCACCGAGGCGGTTTCGGGGTAGAACCGCTCAAGCTCCCGGCCGTCGCGATCCGTGATCCGGGAGACGAAGTACGGCTCCATCCGGACGCCCTGGTTGGGGAACGCGCTGTAGGCGGAGATCATCTCCAGCAGCGTGACGTCGCTCGAGCCGAGCGTGATCGAGAGGACGGGGAGGAGTTCCCCGCGGATGCCCAGCCGGCGAGCCAGCGCCACCACGTTTTCCGGCCCGATGTCGTGGACCATCCGCACCGCCGGTACGTTGCGGGAGCCCTCGAAGGCCTTCCGCATCGTGATCCAGCCGCGGTGCTCCCCGTCGTAGTTGTGGGGCTCGTAGGGCTCGTCGCTGACCGGGTCGATCCAGGTGAACGGCTCGTCGAGCAAGAGCGAGGTCGGCGCCAGCCGCCCGGTCGCGAGGGCGGCTCCGTAGGCAAAGGGCTTGAACGACGAGCCCGGCTGCCGCCGCGCCTGAATGGCCCGGTTGAACTCGCTGCGCTCGAAGTCGACCCCCCCGACCACGGCCTGGATGGCTCCGGTGTCGATGTCGAGCGCCAGGAACGCGCCCTCGGCCAGCGGTTCCTGTTCCAGCCGCACGAAGAGGGGCCGTTCCAGATCGAGCCGGCCCTCTCCCGAGTCCCCGGTGGTTTCCGCCCCGGGTTCCGGCTCGTTCGCCAGAACGCGGAACCACCCGACGTCTCCGACCCGGAAGAGCTCGTCCGCGGTCCGGAAGGTCCAGGCGAGCGCCTCGTGATCCAACCCGCCCCGGTAGTCGGCGATCCGGATTTCCGGCTCTTCTCCCGCGGCGGTGACCACCCCGCGCACCACGGAGCCGATGGCGAGGGGAGCGCTCCAGGAATCATCCTCGTACTCGGCGGGTTCGATTCCCTCGTCAAGGACGTTCTTCGAGAACCCCCGGAATCCCATCCGCTTGTCGTGGGCGCGGAGCGCCATCTCCACCGCCTCGGTGGCGGTCCCCTGCATGCGGCTGTCGAGCGTCGTGTAGACGCGGAGACCCCCGCGGTAGGTCCTCGAGTCTCCGTAGTGGTCGCGCAGGTAGGCGCGCACCATCTCCATGAAATGCGGCGCGAAGGGGTCGGCGCCGCGCGGCCGCAGGCGGATCGGCTCGGCGCGGGCCGCCGCCGCGGCGCCTGTGTCGAGGTAGCCCTCGGCCACCATCCGCTCGATCACCATGTCCCGCCGGCGTTCCGCCACCTCGCGATTGCGGTACGGATTGAACCGGCCGGGGTTGGGAGCGAGGCCGGTCAGCATCGCTGCCTCTCCCACCGACAGCTCGGACGCGCCCTTGTCCAGGTAGAACTGCGCCGCCGCTTCGATGCCGAAGTTGTTGTACCCCAGGAAGACCTGGTTCGCGTGGAAGGTGAGGATCTCTTCCTTGCGGTAGGCGCGTTCGATGCGGAATGCCGTGATCGCTTCCTTGATCTTGCGCTCCAGCGTCTCCTCGCGGTTCAGGAACAGTTGACGGGCAACCTGCTGGGTGATGGTGCTGGCGCCGGAGACGATGCGGCCCGCCCGGAAGTTGTCCCAGATCGCCCGCGCGATTCCCAGGGGGTCGAAGCCGAAGTGCTGCCAGAAACGCTGGTCCTCGAACGCCACGAAGGCATCGCGGACGTGCTGCGGCAGGTCCTCGTACTCCACCTCGATCCGGCGTTCGACGGCGAACTGCCCGATCTCGGCGCCGTCACGGCCGTAGACGATGGTCGTCGCCGTGCCCTCGTAGGCTTCGAGCTCCTCGATCAGCGGGATGTCGCTCTGGTAGGCGGCAAGCAACCCGAGCATGGCGCCGGCGACTCCGGTCGCGCCGAAAGTGAAGACGACGATCAGGACCCGGGCGAACTGGCGGCCTGCCGCCGCCCGGCGTGGCGCCGTTCGGGAAGGTGGCACTCAGTTCCCCACCAGGTCCATCAGCGCCGGCCCGATCTCGGGGTGCTGGAACTCGAAGCCGGAGGCGAGCAGCCGCCGGGGCACGACCCGTTGTCCGGAGAGCAGCAGCGCGCCGGCCATCTCGCCGAACGCGAGCTGCATACCGAACCCGGGGACCGGAAGGACCGTCGGCCGCCGGAGCGCACTGCCCAGGGCGCTCGTGAAGTCCGCGTTAGTCACCGGGTTCGGGGCGGTGAGGTTGTAGACCGGTTCGAGGGATCCGGCGGGGGCTTCCAGCAGGTGCACGATCGCGGCCGCCACGTCGGCAAGATGGATCCAGGGCATCCACTGGCGCCCGCTCCCGACCCGGCCGCCCACTCCCATGCGGAACGGGGGGAGCATGGTGGCCAGCGCGCCGCCCCGCGGGGAGAGCACGACCCCGATCCGCATCAGGACCGTCTCGACCCCTGCCTGACGAGCGCCGGCGCTGGCATCCTCCCACTCGGTGCACACCTCGGCGAGGAAGTCGGTCCCCGGGGGCGCCTCCTCGTCGAGTTCCTCGTCGCCCCGCGGTCCGTAGTAGCCCACGGCGGACGCCGCGAGCAGCCGCGCGGGCCGGCTCCGGGCGGCGCCGAGGGCCGCCACCAGCGTCTTGGTCCCCCCGACCCGGCTCGTGCGAATGGCGCGCTTCCGGGCGCCGGTCCAGCGTTTCCCGACCGGCTCGCCAGCGAGGTGGACCAGGGAATCGAGTTCCTCCAGCACGCCCACCAGGCCGGCGTCGGCGCCGTCGCCACCGGGATTCCACTGCGCCGAACCGACTCCCGGCGGCAAACCGCCCGGCGTGCGTGCGCTACGGGTCAGCGCCACGACGTCGTGGCCGCGGCCGGCCAGTTCCGAAGCGAGAGCCCCGCCGATCAGGCCGGTCGCTCCGGTGATTCCAATGCGCATCCGAAGAAGTGCTTTCGCTGTCGGATTTTAGTGCGGTGTCCCTCAAATCGCACGGCATTCGAACGGCGATACATCCCGGCTGACCGCTGCGCTCGGCGTTCCGAATCGGTCGGAATACGCTCGGTGTTCCTCCCCATTCGCGCCTTGTCAGCCGGGCGCCTCGCCGCTCTCGGTGACTCGCACGATTTGTGGGAAACCACACTAGCCGGGGAATTCTGAGCCGGACGGCGGTTGAAGCGAACCGTGACCGGGCAGACAATGGGACAATCCTTGGTCCGGGAGGCCCGTGATGCTTCGTCTTCGTCTTTTCTTCGTTCTTTTCTGCGCCCTGTTGGCCGCAGCACTCGCGTCGGGGCAGGACAAGCGCCCCATGACGATCGTCGAGTTGATCGACGTTCCCTCGCTGGGAAGCCCGCGCCTGTCGCCGGACGGCACCCAGATCCTCTTTACCCGGACCGACACGGACTGGAAGAAGAACGGCCGGACCACGCACATCTACCGGATCGACGCCGACGGCAGCGGGGAGGTCCAGCTCACGAACGGGGAGGACGGCGAGTCCAGCCCCCGCTGGTCCCCGGACGGGACCCGGGTCGCCTTTCTCGCGAAGCGCGGTGAGGACGAGCACGCCCAGATCTACGTGATGCGGAACCGGGGAGGGGAAGCCTCTCCGCTCACCGAGCACGACAGTTCGGTGCAGTCGTTCCAGTTCTCGCCCGACGGCGAGCACATCTTCTTCGTCGCTCCCGATCCGAAGAGCGCGGAGGAGAAGAAGAAGGACAGGCTCCAGGACGACGTCTTCGCCTTCGACGAGGACTACAAGCAGCGCCACCTCTTCCGGGTGGCTGCCGAAGGCGACGGCCCGCAGAAGGGGGAGCGCCTCACCGGGGGCGACTACTCGGTGATCGGGTTCCGGCTCTCCGATGACGGCATGCGCATCGCGCACCACCGGTCCGTCAGCCCGCTGGTCGACAACCGGGACGAGGGCGAGGTCTGGCTCATGGACGCGGACGGCGGGAACGCGATGCAGTTGACGGACAACACCGTCAGCGAGTTCGGCGCCCAACTCTCTCCCGACGGGGCGCACGTGATGTTCCTCTCGGATTCCAGCGCCGACTTCGAGACCTACTTCAACGACAACATCTTCGTGCTGCCGGCCGCCGGCGGCGCGCATCGGGTGCTCTTCGAGGACATGCCGCACGAGGTGAACGGCGCGCGTTGGGCGCCCGACGGCTCGATCTACTTCACGGCGAACACCGGGGTCCGCACCGAACTCTTCCACGGCACGCTGGACGACGACGCGCCGCGGGCGCTCACCGCCGGCGACCACTCGCTCACCGGGTGGAACTTCTCGGCGGCCGCCGGGAAGCACGTTTTCGGCATCAGCAACCGCGAAAACAACGGCGACCTGCACCTGCTGCCCGCGGACGGCGGGGATCCGATGAAGGTCACGAGCGTCTTCGACTACCTCGCGGAGACCTTCGAGCTGCCGGTCCAGGAGGCGGTCCGCTGGAAGGGCGACGACGGCGCGGAGGTCGAAGGACTCCTCTACTACCCGCTCGACTACCAGGAAGGGCAGCGCTATCCGCTCGTCGTCCAGACGCATGGCGGACCGGCGGCATCCGACAAGTTCGGTTTCGGACGGTGGGGCAGTTATGTCCAGGTGCTGACCGCGCGCGGCTGGGCGGTCTTCAAGCCCAACTACCGGGGAAGCACCGGTTACGGCGACGCCGTCCTCCGGGACATGGTGGGCCACTACTTCCGGCAGTCGCACCTCGACGTGATGACCGGGGTGGACCACCTGATCGAACTCGGGATCGCCGACGGTGACCGGATGGCCAAGATGGGCTGGAGCGGCGGCGGCCACATGACGAACAAGATCATCACCCACACCGACCGCTTCAAGGCGGCGGCGTCGGGCGCGGGCGCGGTCAACTGGATCTCGATGTACGGAACGAGCGACGTGCGGATCTACCGGACCCCGTGGTTCGGCGGAACCCCCTGGCAGGAGGATGCTCCCATCGACCTCTACTGGGGGCACTCGCCGCTCAAGGACATCTACAAGGTGACCACGCCGACGATCGTGCTCGTGGGGGAGAACGACGTCCGGGTCCCGCCGGAACAGTCGGTGGAGCTCTACCGGGCGCTCAAGTCGAACGGGGTGGATACCCATCTCTACATCGCTCCCCGAGCGCCGCACGGCTGGAGGGAACTCCGCCATCAACTGTTCAAGGTGAACGTGGAGATCGACTGGTTCGAGCGTCACGTCCGGGGCATCGAGTACGAGTGGGAAACCGCTCCCGGTGACGACGAAGAGGACATGGAAGCGACCGACGACGAAGAGAGTCACTGAGGGCGCCGGGCGCGGAGGACAACCGCCGATGACGGGGCGCCGGGCGCCCTCCCGGCGGCTGCCCGCCGCGGCTCTGACCGGCATGGCCGCTCTGGCGGCGGCGGCGCCGGCCCAGGACAAGCGGCCGATGACCATCGTCGAGCTTGTCGAGGTCCCGCGGGTGGGGAGCCCGCGGCTCTCGCCCGACGGGACCGAGCTCCTCTACACCCGGACGGACGCCGATTGGGAGGCGAACGGCCGCACCACCCACATTCGCCGGATCGGGAGCGACGGGACCGGCGACCTGCGGTTGACCAGCGGGGAAAACGGGGAATCGAGTCCCCGCTGGTCACCGGACGGCGCCTGGATCGCGTTCCTGGCGCGCCGGGGTGAGGGCCCCGGGAACCAGATCCATCGGCTGCGGACTTCCGGCGGCGAAGCGTCGCCCCTCACCGAGCACGAGACGCCCGTGCAGTCGTTCGCCTTCTCGCCGGACGGGGACTTCGTCTACTTCGTCGCCGCCGACCCCGAGACCGCGGAAGAGAAGAGGAAGGACGAACGCGGAGACGACGTGTTCGGCTTCGACGAGAACTTCAAGCAGCGGCACCTTTTCCGGGTCACCACGGACGGCGACGGGACCCGGCCAGCCGAGCGGATCACGGAGGGCGACTACTCGGTTGTCGGTTTCCGCCTTGCGGGCGACGGGACCCGGATCGCCCACTCGCGGGCGCCGACCCCGCTCTTCGACAACCGCGACGAGGGCGAGGTCTGGATCATGGATGCGGACGGGGGGAACACCGTCCAGTTGACCCGCAACACGGTGAGCGAGCGCGGCGCCCAGCTCTCTCCCGACGGAACGCAGGTGCTCTTCCTGTCCGAGGCGAACGCCGCCTTCGAGACCTACTACAACACGAACGTCTTCGTGGTCCCCGCCGCGGGGGGACCGCACCGGCTCCTGTGGGAAGACATGCCGCACGAGGTCCACGGCGCACGCTGGGCCCCCGACGGCTCCATCTACTTCATCGCGAACACCGGAGTGCGCACCCAGCTCTTCCACGCCGCCGGCCCCGACGCCACACCGCGCGCGCTGACCGCCGGCGACCACTCCCTGGTGGGGTGGAACTTCCACGCTCCCACCGGCCGGCACGTCTTCGGGATCAGCAAGCCGGAAAGCCGCGGCGATGTCCATCTGCTGGACGGCAGCGGCGGCGATCCCCTGAAGGTCACGAGCGTCTTCGACTATCTGGACGAAGCTTTCGATCTCCCCGTCCAGGAGGCGATCCGCTGGAAGGGTGACGACGGCGTGGAGGTCGAGGGTCTCCTCTACTACCCGCTGGACTACGAGGAGGGCCGACGGTATCCGCTGGTGGTCCAGACCCACGGCGGGCCAGCCGCCTCCGACAGGTTCGCCTTCGACTATTGGGCCAACTACACCCAGATCCTCACCGCCCGCGGATACCTCGTGTTCAAGCCCAACTACCGGGGGAGCACGGGCTACGGCGACGAATTCCTCCGGGACATGGTGGGCCACTACTTCCACCAGGCCCACCTCGACGTCATGGCCGGCGTCGACCACCTCATCCAACTTGGGATCGTCGACGGCGAACGGATGGCCAAGATGGGCTGGAGCGCCGGCGGCCATATGACCAACAAGATCATCACCCACACGGACCGCTTCAAGGCCGCCTCCTCGGGCGCCGGCGCGGTGAACTGGGTCTCGATGTACGGCCAGAGCGATGTCCGGACCTACCGCACGCCCTGGTTCGGGGGAACCCCCTGGCAGGAGGACGCCCCGATCGATGCCTACTGGGGCAATTCACCGCTCAAGGACATCTACCGGGTGACCACACCCACGCTCGTGCTGGTCGGAGAAAACGACGCGCGGGTCCCGCCGCCGCAGTCGGTGGAGCTCTACCGGGCGCTCAAATCGAATGGGGTGGACACCCACCTCTACATCGCCCCGCGGGAGGGGCACGGCTGGCGCGAGTTACGCCACGCGCTCTTCAAGGTGAACGTGGAGATCGACTGGTTCGAGCGGCACGTCCGGGGCGTCCCCTACGAGTGGGAGACGGCGCCGGGAGACGATGATCCGGATCGAACCGCCGTTACCGACGGCGAAAACCCGTAATCGGCGGAGAGAATCCGCTGGAGGAGGCCCCTCATGACGAAGCTCCGATTCTCTTTCTTCCGGTTCACCACGGCCGGCGTCGCCCTCGTGGCCGTGGCCGCGTCGGCACAGGAAAAGCGGCCGATGACCATCGTCGAGTTGATCGACGTCCCGCAGGTTGGAAGTCCGCGCCTCTCCCCCGACGGGACCGAGTTGCTCTACACGCGGTCCGATACGGACTGGGAGAAAAACGGCCGGACCACCCACATCCACCGGATCGCCGCCGACGGCAGCGGCGACGTCCGGTTGACCAACGGGGAAGACGGCGAATCGAGTCCCCGCTGGTCCCCGGACGGACACTGGGTGGCGTTCCTGGCGCGCCGGGGAGACGGATCGTTCCAGCAGATCCACCGGATGCCGAATCACGGGGGTGAGGCGTCGGCACTCACGCAGCACGAGAGCCCGGTGCAGTCGTTCGCGTTCTCCCCGGACGGCGAACACATCTACTTCCTGGCGCCGGACCCCGACACCGCGGAGGAGAAGCGCAAGGACGACCTCCGGGACGACTTCTTCGCCTTCGACGAGGACTACAAGCAGCGCCACCTCTTCCGCGTCTCGACTTCCGGCGATGGCCCGCGGGACGCCGAGCGGATTACCGGGGGCGACTTCTCGATTCTCGAGTTCCGGCTCTCGCCCGACGGGACGCGCATCGCGCACTCCAGGTCCCTTTCTCCCCTCCTCGATAACCGCGACGAGGGTGAAGTCTGGATCATGGACGCTGACGGCGGGAATGCCCTTCAGTTGACCGACAACACGGTGTCCGAGAGCGGCGCGCAGCTCTCCCCGGACGGCTCGCAGGTCCTGTTCGTCTCGGCGTCCAGCGCCGACTTCGAGACCTACTACAACCGCAACGTGTTCCTGGTTCCCGCAGCCGGGGGTCCGCACCGGGTGCTGTTCGAGGACTGGCCGTACGAAGCGAATGGAGCCACCTGGGCTCCGGACGGCTCGATCTACTTCGTCGGCAACACGGGAGTGCGCAGCCAGATCTTCCAGGGGGGCGTGGACGACGCCGAGCCCACCGCGCTGACGGCCGGGGATCACTCCATCGTCGGCTGGAACTTCGCCCCCGGGGCCGAACGACACGTCTTCGGGATCAGCAACCGCGAGGACAACGGCGACATCCACCTGCTGCCGGCGTCCGGCGGGGATCCGGTGAAGGTGACCAGCGTCTTCGACCATCTCGACGAGACCTTCGAACTTCCGGTGCAGGAAGCGGTGCGCTGGAACGGCGAAGACGGCGTCGAGGTCGAGGGCCTCCTCTACTACCCGCTTGCCTACGAGGAAGGGCGGCGGTACCCGCTGGTGGTGCAGACCCACGGCGGGCCCCGGTCCTCCGACAAGTTCCGGTTTGGCCGCTGGAGCAACTACGTCCACGTCCTCGCCGCCCGCGGCTACGCGGTCTTCAAGCCCAACTACCGGGGCAGCACCGGGTACGGCGACGACTTCCTCCGCGACATGGTCGGCCACTACTTCAACCAGGCCCACCTCGATGTCATGGCCGGTGTGGACTACCTGATCGAACGCGGCATCGCCGACGGGGACCGGATGGCCAAGATGGGCTGGAGCGCCGGCGGGCACATGACGAACAAGATCATCACCCACACGGACCGCTTCAAGGCGGCGTCGTCGGGCGCCGGCGCCGTGAACTGGATCTCGATGTACGGCCAGAGCGACGTGCGATTCCCGCGAACGCCCTGGTTCGGCGGGACGCCGTGGCAGGAGGACGCCCCGATCGATGTCTACTGGGGGAACTCGCCGCTCAAGGACATCTACCGCGCGACGACGCCCACCATCGTGATCGTCGGCGAGAACGACGTAAGGGTGCCGCCGCCGCAGTCGGTGGAGCTCTACCGGGCGCTACGGACGAACGGCGTGGACACCCACCTCTACATCGCGCCGCGCGAACCGCACGGCCTCCGCGAACTCCGCCACCAGCTCTTCAAGGTGAATGTCGAGCTCGAGTGGTTCGAGCGCCACGTGCGGGGGATCGACTACACCTGGGAGACGGCGCCCGGCGAGAAGAGCGGCCAGAAACGCACCACCACCGACGGCGTGAACCCCTGATTCAGGATGGCCCGCACGGCCCGCCGGCTTCAGCCGGCACGCGCGGCGCGGAGCGCGGCGGAAGGGCGCAGCGCCCCAAATCCGGATGGCGCGCCGGCTTGGAACGCCGGGCAATCCTCCCGGTGGGCCCCCCAGTCCGGCACGCGCGGCGCTCCGCGCCGCGCACGTCGTAACGCCGCCTGCTCGGGTGGCAACCCCGGCTCGCAACGCCCACCCCCGGAGGTGACGCGTCGTCTCGGAGCGCCGGCCTCCGGCCGGCATCGCGCGGGAGCGCGAAACCCGGGTTGATAGCGTTGCGCGCCGTCAGCTCAGGGGCGATGCTCATGGTCGGCGGGTGCCCTGTTCATGATGCCTCGACGGATTCTGTGGCGGGAATCACGGGTTCGTATTGATCAAGAGGAGTAACCCCGACACCCGATCGGCCCAGGAGGGCGTCGGGTAAACACAAGGCCACTGGGCCGAGGCTTCAGGCAGAATCACCCCCCATGACTGACATCAAGTTGTACGCGCTCAAAGAGGGCTCAGCACGAGAAATCGCGGGAAGCGAGGCTCCACTCGAGAAGTCACTCCAAAACCTGATGGAACGCAATCTGGAGCCCATGCTGGGGATCAGACTCCTTGGTAGCGAATACTCGACGGGCCAAAAGCACGGCGGTCGGATCGACAGTCTCGGAATCGACGAGAACTCGAACCCAGTAATCATCGAGTACAAGCGAGCGACCAACGAGAACGTCATCAACCAAGGCTTGTTCTACCTGGACTGGCTCCTCGATCATCGCGCGGAGTTTCAACTCCTTGTGATGAAGCAACTCGGTGCGACAGCGGCTGATGCGATCGATTGGTCTGCCCCACGCTTGCTATGCGTCGCTGGCGGATTCACACGCTACGACGAGTATGCGGTGCAGCAGATGAACCGGAACATCGAACTCATCCGCTACAAACGCTTCGGCGATGGCCTGCTGATGTTGGAACTGGTCAACGCAACACAGGCGGATACGGGTGTGTCGAACGGCGGCAAGTCGTCGACTCAAAAGACGATCTCGGAAACGCTGGAGACCCTGGACGGTTCATTCAAGGATCTCTACGATGCGCTTCGCACGCATCTCATGGCGCTGGGGGACGATGTGCAGGAGAAGACGCTCAAGTACTACGTAGCTTTCAAGAGGCTACGCAATTTCGCCTGCGTCGAAATGCATCCGAACAAAGGGACTCTGAGTATCTATGTCAAAGTAGACCCAGCCAGTGTTCTTCTGGAAAAAGGCTTCAGCCGTGACGTGCGCAACATCGGCCACTTCGGCACCGGCGATCTGGAGATCACGATCCGTAGCTACGAGGATTTGGAGCGCGCAAGCCCCTTCCTTCAGCAAAGCTACAACGCCTGCTAAGCGCGACCGACCGCTGTAGCGTTGTCCTGACAAGAATGTGCGGCCGCTTCACCCAGTCCTGCTCCTGGGAGGAGACCGCCGAACTCTTCGATCTCGAAGAGATCCCGGACGACCTGCCGCCCCGCTACAACATCGCACCGACCCAGTCGGCGGCGGTGGTGCGGAACGAAGACGTCCGCCGGCTGCGGATGCTTCGCTGGGGCCTGATTCCGAGCGGCGCCCTGGACCCGTCCGTCGGAAACCGCCTCATCAACGCCCGCGCTGAGACCGCCAGTGTGCGGCCGTCGTTCCGTGATTCGTTCCGCGCCCGCAGATGCCTCGTCCCGGTGGACGGTTTCTTCGAGTGGGAGCGTCTGGGGCGCCGCCGGCAGCCGTGGCTCTTCCGCATGCGCACGGGGAAGCCGTTCGCGCTCGCGGGGCTCTTCGAGCGGTGGCGGCCGCCGCGGGGAATCTCCGTCCCCTGGTTGCCAGAAGGCGGACCATCAGCCCTCGTCGAGACCTTCACCATCCTGACGACGGACGCCAACCCGGTGGTAGCCGCAGTCCACGACCGGATGCCCGTCATTGTTCCTCCGGACGCCTTCGACCGCTGGCTGGGCGGCGGGGAGGTGCCGCTCGGTCCTTGTCCGCCGGAGGCGATGACCGCCTTCCGGGTCAGCCCGGTCGTGAACAGCCCGATGAACGACGATCCGCGCTGCGTCGAGCCGATCGTCACGCGACCGCGGGACCACCTCTAGGCGACGGCTGATCGAAGCGGAGCGCCGAGCCTCTTCCGGAAGGATCATTGATTCCGTTCATTTGAGATTTGGCCCTCGTCAAACGCCTACTCGGGGAGGTTCCCTACGCCCTGCGTCTGGAGCCCGGTTTGGTTTTCCAAAAAAAGCACAAGTATCGGATCACGAGAGCTATTCCGCGTTTAGACCTTAAGGTCTTGAGTTCTAGACGCAATACGCACATCAGGGTTCAACTGATGCACCCGTGGTTCACGTACCAGGGACCCCGTTGGAACGGTCGGGACTCTGAGATTAGACTGCACTGGTCGCCCAGCGGGGGATGGTGGGCTGAGGGCGCGCAGACGGGAAGGAAAACCAAACCAATGCCGAGGATTTTGGGGGCGACACTCTGCGGAATCCTAATTTGGCAGTATCCCGAGATTCTGCGACTCGTTCTAGCTCACGCAGAGAACACAGGCCGTTACGTGTTGGTTTACTCCATCTTGTCCGGCGTCACGCTTGTTTTAGCTGGCTTGGTGGGGTTCTACATGTGGCTTGGTTTCAAGAGCGGCCCGTCGGGTCTCGAATACATGATGCGGCAGTTTGGAAAGGTGTTCGGCAAGGACAGAGAGGACGATGAAACGCCTCGTTCCGATACGACCGACACGTCCGCGTCGTTACCGAGCAAGAACGACTAACGCGGCAGGAACCGAATCAGCCTGCGCGCGGCATCGAGACGCACTCCCTTCGCTGAACCGCAGGCGCCGCTCAGAACTCGCCGTCCTACCTGTCAGTCTGACCGGCGGCCTCAGGTGAGGCGGAACGGGCCGTGCGACTGTGCGGAATCACCCCTTCACAAGCAGTGAGCCTGTAAGGATTTTTGTGTGTTTGAGCCATACCCTGAACCACTCGAAAGG
>VXWI01000066.1 GCA_009835985.1 Acidobacteriota bacterium
GATGTTGGGCTCCCCGCCGACCTCCCCGATCAGGGGCAGGAATACCGCCGGGGGAGGGGGAGGACGGGGTTCGGGGACTCGCCGAAACTCCCGGTCGCCGATGGTCAGGGACCGGATCTCGCCCGCGTCGTCGCCCGCGACCTCGATCTCGGGGCCGAAGGAAAGCCGCGAGTCGGCGATGAGCACCCCGGGCGTTTCCGAGGCTCGCAATTCCAGGGTGGCGCTCCCGATCTCCAGCTCGGCGCGGCCGCCGCGCGCCAGCACCTGGAGCCGGTCGCCGGATTCGGACGCGTAAAGGCCGTGAAGCCGGCTCGACAGTCCCTCGGGCAGTGGGGAGGAACGGGGCAACGGCGCCTCGGCGCCCTCGCGGAGGCCCAGCGCAGCCTCGAGCGCCAGGCGGACGATCCGGGAGACCACCGCGTTCGTGAAGTCCACATTGCTGACCGCCACCGCACCGAGACCCGCTTCCGGCAGAAACGCCAGCTCGGTGGAGTACCCGTAGATCGCGCCTCCGTGACCGACCACCGCGTGGGCGTCCACCTCGCCGCGGGCGTTTCGGGTCTCCAGCCTCCCCCGGTGGAAGCCGAGCCCGAAGCCGGAGGGCTGCGGGTCCTCGGGATCGCTCGGGAACTGGACGCGCCACATCTCGTCGAGGGCGTCCGAGTCAAGTACGCCAGGGAGTTCTCCCTCCGCCATCAGGGTCAGGAACCGACCCAGGTCGCGGACCGACGTCACCATCGAACCGGCGGGCGCCATGCCGAGCGGGAAATCGGGAGCCGCGAACTCGCGGCCGTCGTAGCTCCACATGGAGGCGTGCGCAATCCGTTCCGCCGGGGCGGCGGCCAGCGAGAAGAAACTGGACTCCAGCCCCAGTGGGGCAAGGACATCCTCGGTTACCGCCTGACCGAAGGGTTTGCCGGCGGAGTGCTCGAGCACCCGGCCCACCACCGCGATCCCGGCGTTCGAGTACTTCTGCCGCGTTCCCGGGGGAAAGACGAGCGGGACGCCGTTCAGGCTCTCGACGGTCGCGGCGAGTGAGGGCTCGGTGTCGTCGAAGTAGTGCCCGACCGGGGGCTCGCGGACGAGCCCGGCCCGGTGCGCCATCAGCCGGCGCAGCGTGACCCCGCCGTCTTCCGGGACGCTGGCCGGGGCGAATCCCGGAAGCAGGTCCGAGACCTCGGCATCGAGGTCGAGTTCACCGGCCTCGTGCCGCGCCACCACGGCGATGTCGGTAAAGAGCTTCGAAACCGAGCCGACCCGGAACAGGGTGTCCGCGTCGGCCGGAACGCCGGAACGCGCCTCGCCGAAACCCCGCGCCCAGACGACCTCGTCGCCGTCGGTGATGGCGAGCGCCAGCGCCGGGATCCGTTTTTGCTCCATCTCCGCCTGTATGAACTCGGCGAGCCGCCCCGCCATACCTTCGTACCCCGACGCCGGCCCAATCGTGGAGGGCTGGGGCGCATCGGACGCTGCACAGCCGGCGAACAGCCCCATGGCCAGGGCGATGGAACCCCGGCTGCGGAATCCGCCCGTCAACGGTTCCCTCCGCGATCGTTGCCGTTCTGGCCGCCCGTGTTCCACTGCGGATCGTCGAGGGTGTCGGGGGCCGGACCGCCGAGTTCTCTCGCCGGTGGACGGCCGCCGAGAGCGTCGTCGAAGAAGTCCGCGATCCGGTTCCAGAAGATCCCGCGCAGCGGATAGGCGTCGAACCCGTGTTCGCCGCCCGGGAGGATCCACCGCCGGGAGGGCAGCCCGGCTTCCAGCCGGGCCTCGTGGAGTTCCAGGCTGTGCTCGGGGGGAACCTGCCGATCCCGGTCGCCGTGCAGGAAGAGCACGGGACCCGGAATGTCCGCGATGACCTCGATCGGCCGGACCTCACGGATGCGGAGGCCGGTTCGGGCCCGGACGAAGAGTGCGAGCGGCCCCCGAAGCGCCGGTATCCCGCCCCGCATTTCGAGCATGGAGCCGGCCGCCCGCCAGAGGTCCGCGTACGGGGCGTCGAGCGCGAGCGCGGGGAGGTCGCCCAGGGCGGCGGCCGCGTAGATCGCCGAGGCGGCGCCGTTCGAGGTTCCGAAGACGACCACCCGCGACGCGTCGGTGTCCGGGCGCGAGCGCAGGTAGTCCACCATCGAGCGGACGTCGTGGCGCTCGTTCCAGGTGTAGGTGATGTATTCGCCGTCGCTGGAACCGCGGCCCGAGAGATCCATCGTGAGGATCCCGTAGCCCCGCGCGTGAAGAAACTCCGCGCCGTGGTCGAGCGCCTGGTATCGCGAGGAATGGGCGCCGTGCACCCACACCACGGCCCGGCCGTCGCTGTCTTCGGGCGGCGGGATCCACCATCCCCGCAGGGTGTGGCCGCTTCCCGACGCGACAGCGACCTCCTCGAACGGCAATCCGAGGTCTCCGGGATGCCGCACGTAGCGCGAGAGCCGGAGCGGCAGCGTGAGTTCGTCGCCGCTCCGCATGACCGCGAGGTCCACCGTTTCGCCCGCGATCCGGGTGCTGATGAGTCCCCCCATCGCTTCCCGCGCGTCCGAATAAGCCACCCCGTCCACCGCGGTGACCCGGTCGCCGTCCCGGAGCCCGGCCTCCCGGCCCTGGGCGGTGACCCGGCGCATCACGAACCCGGAGGCATCCTCCGCCGGCCGGGAAAACCCGAGGAACGCCACCCCGGGCGGCGGCCCGTCGGCGGGCGGCATCACGCCCCCGAAGCCGGGGCTGTCCACGCTACGCCGCAGCCCGGTGGTGTAGGCGAGCGCCATCCGGTCGAGCAGCCGGATCCCGAACGCCACCGGAACGAGCGCCAGGATCACCGCCGAGACGACGATCAGCCTCCGGTGCAGGACACGCATCGCCGGGATTCTAGGAGACGGGGAGCGGTCAGGAGGGCCGGTCCTCGGACTGGAAGGCGCAGTCCTCGGACTGGAAGGCGCAGTCCTCCGCACCGCACACGTCCCAACCCCCGTCCAGCCTCCCGGCGCGTACGGCTTGGAACGCCGGCCGGTTCTCGCGGTAGCGGCCTCCAGACCGGCACGCGC
>VXWI01000091.1:0-13492 GCA_009835985.1 Acidobacteriota bacterium
GGGTTGGGACATGCGCGGCGCGGGGCGCCGCGCGTGCCGACCTGAAGGTCGGCGGTCCCTTGCCTCCGGTCCGTCGGTTTGCGTGGCTATCGGGGTATCCGCCGTCCCGGGGTCCAGGGCACGCCGGCCGCGTCCGCCTGGGCCTCGAGACCGGCGAGTTGCGTCTCGACCAGGTTGACGAGTTCCGCGTTCGCCGGGCCGAACTCCTCCCGCACGATCTCGACCTGACGCCGGTGCGTGTTCGTGGGATCGGCCATGGCCCAGAAGGCGCCGACCACCCGCTGGATGCGTCCGCGGATGCCGGGGAGGACGGCTTCGTAGCGCGAACTCACCGTGTCATCCCCGAGGAAGCGGACCCGGAGCTCCAGGAGACCGGACCGGATCGCTGATGCCTGGGAACGCAGCTCCTCGCTCGCTCCGGATTCGTCGATCGCTTCGGCGAGCGTCTCCACCCGCTCGATGGACGCCTGCAGCGCGTCCACCGCGCCGAACACCTGCCGCTGGAGCGTCGCGACCTCCTGCTGGAAGGCGTGGCGCGCCGCCGTGTCCTCCTCGGGGACGCCGGCCCGCGCCAGCACCTTGGGGGTGAAGGACTGCGGTTCGCCAAGGCGCGTCGTTCCATTCCCGTCGCGCCGCACCAGTTCCGCGGTGTAGGCCTCCGGCATCGCGAGCGGCCCGCCGCGTTCACCGCCGGCGGCGTCGGGATACCTCAGGTCCCATGCCACCCGGTGGATCCCCTTGGTCTTCGGGGCTTCGATCCGGCGGATCACCGTGCCGTCCGCGTCGCGGATCACTACGAAGACCGCCGGATCCTCGGCGCGGTCCTCGGCCCGCAAGTCCTCCCAGTCGGGGTAGGGGATCGGTTCGCCGGCGGCCGCCTGGGCCCGTTCGCGCTCCCGCCGCTGCTCGCGGAGACTCGCTGCGCTCTCCTTCAGGTGGTAGGTCACCACGGCGCCGAACGGCGGGTTCGGCGCGGTGTAGAACGCGGCGCCGCGCTGTGACTTCCCCCGTCCGCCGAGCGGGTTCGCCTCGATGTACATCCAGGGGTCCTTGACGGGGAACACCGCGCCCTCGGCGGCCAGCGTCTCCGGCGTCAGGTGCCGGAGCGGCGTGTAGTCGTCGAGAACGAAAAAGCTCCGCCCGAAGGACGCCAGCACGAGGTCGTTCTCCCGTTCCTGGATCTCGAGGTCCCGGATGGCGATCGTCGGCAGGCCGCCCTTGAGCCGGACCCAGTGTTCGCCGTCGTCGAGGCTGACGTAGAGGCCGAATTCCGTGCCGAGGAAGAGCAGTCCCCGCCGCTCGTGGTCCTCCACGATGGTCCAGGCGAGCTGGTCCTCGGGAAGGTCGCCGGTGATGTCCTGCCAGGTCACCCCGCGGTCGTCGCTCCGCACCACGTAGGGCTTGAAGTCGCCCTGCTTGTGGTTGTTGAACACCGCGAACACGGTGTTCTCGCGGTGGCGGGAGGTGTGGAGGTCCGCGACGTAGCTGAACTCGGGCACGCCGGGGATCACGTCCACCGACCGCCACTCCACGCCGCCGTCGTCACTGATCTGGATGCGCCCGTCGTCCATGCCGGTGTAGAGCAGGCCTTCGGCGAAACGCGACTCGTCGAGCGCCACCATGTTGCCGTAGGTCGAGGTGGCGCGGTTCCGCCACACCGCGTCCACGCTCCAGGTCCGGCCCATCACGAGACGCTCGTTGCGGTCGATGCCCCGGGTCAGGTCCTCGCTCACCGGGGTCCAGGTGTTCGCCCCGTCGTCGCTCCGGTAGAGCCGGTTCGCGCCGAAGTAGATCCGCTTGTTGTCGTGCGGGGAGATGATGAGGGGCGAGTCCCAGTTCCACTTCAGCGGCTCGTCACCGGGTTCCGGCTGGGGCTGGATCTCCACCCGTTCCCCGGTGCGGTGATCGAAGCGGACGATCCCGGCGTACTGGTACTGGGCGTAGACGATGTTGGGGTCCTCGGGATCCACCCGCGCCTGGAACCCGTCGCCGCCCAGGACGTCGATCCAGTCGCTGTTCCGGATGCCGTGCACGTTGTCGGTGCGCACCGGGCCGGCCATGGTGGCGTTGTCCTGCGTGCCGCCGTAGACCCGGTAGAACGGGAAGGCGTTGTCGATGCCGACCCGGTAGAACTGGGTGATCGCCTGGTTGGCGTGGTACTTCCAGTTCCGGCCCAGGTCCCAGCTCTCGTAGAGACCCCCGTCGGTGCTCATCATCAGGTAGTCCGGGTCGTCGGGGTCGAACTCGAGGTCGTGGTGGTCCACGTGGATCCACTCCATCTGGATCCGGCGCCACGTCCTGCCGTCGTCCTCGGACACGTGGGAGTAGGTGTCCATGGAGTAGAGCCGGCCCGGCCGGTGCGGATCGACGAAGAACTCCATGTAGTACTGCGGGTCCGTCGGGAAGTAGTCGCTGCGCTTCTCCCAGCTCTCGCCGCGGTCGGTGGAGGCGTAGAACCCGCGCTGGCCGTCGGTCGCGGCGATCTGGGCGTAGACCACGTCCGGGTTATGCGGCGAGATCGCGAGTCCGATGCGGCCGATGTCGTGGCGGTTCGCCGACGGCAGCCCCTTGCTCAGTTGCCGCCAGGTGGCGCCCCCGTCGTCGGACTTGTGGATTCCCCCTTCGGGGCCGCCCGCGATCTGCACGCCCGTGTGCCGCCGCCGCTGCCACGAAGTGGCGTAGACGGTGTCGGGATGGCGGGGGTCCACGACGACGTCGCTCACCCCGGTGTCCTCCGAGATGTAGAGGACGCGTTCCCAGGTGGCCCCGCCGTCGGTGGTCTTGTAGAGGCCCCGGTCGCCGCCGGACCGCCAGAGCGGGCCCTGCGCGGCGACGTACACGGTGTCGCTGTCGCGCGGGTCGAGGACGATCTTGCCGATGTGCTCCGATTCGTCGAGCCCCATGTGCTCGAAGGAGCCGCCGGCGTCGCGGCTCCGGTAGACCCCGTTGCCGTAGGGCACCGACCGCTGGCCGTTGTTCTCGCCGGTTCCGAGCCAGACGACGTTCGAGTTCGTCGGATCCACGACCACCGAGGAGGTGGAATAGACCGGGTAGTTCTCGAAGATCGGCTCCCAGGTGGTCCCGCGGTTCGTGGTCTTGAACGCGTTCCCGGAGGCGACCGCCATGTACCAGGTGGACCTGTCGTTCGGGTCGATGGTCACGTCGGCGATCCGGCCGGAACGCGACGCGGGTCCGATACCCCGGAGCTTCAGCCCGGAGAGTAGGTCCTCGTTGATGGCCGGGGTCTCGGCGTCCTGGGGCAGGGCGAGCGTCGGGGCCAGGACGGTCGCGACGAGAAGAAGGGCGATTCGGGGGGCTCGGTTCATGGTGGTCCTCCGTACGGATGTGGAGTCCGACAAGTCGGCTAGGTTACCGCCGCTCTCCCGCGCCCGGAGAAAGACGACTGACCCGAAAGAGGACCTGTTGCGCCGCCCGGGCGGCGGGTAGCCAGTGAGGCGTGCGGAGCGACGCCGCACGGGGCAGCCTCGAATCGCGATCGGTGCTCAGTCCGACGACTCGTAGAACAGCTCCATGGAGCTAGCGACTTCCTCCTGCATCCAGGGGCGGAGGGGTCGGAACTCGAAGATCTCCGACTTTCTGCCCACGATGGCGCTCAATTCGTCCTGCATTCCCACCAGATCCATCAGCGTGAAGCGCGTGCCGGGTTTGAACTCCGCGAGGACGTCCACGTCGCTGTCTGGCCCGAAGTCGTCCCTGATGACGGAACCGAACAGGGAGAACTTCCGGATGCCGTGCTTGCGGCAGAACGCGGCGACCTTGTCCCGCGGGATGGAGAGGCGCGGACTCATGTCACTGTCAGTGGGGCGGATGGATGCTCCCGATGGGGCAAGGCGCCGAACGCGGGTCGGGCGCCCTCCGGGGCAACGGTTCCGGACCCGTGGCGCGGTCTAACCCCAGTGGTAACGTCGTCTCGGACGCCGATCCGGGGTCACCAGCGCACGTTTCGCGCTCGCGCGCGATGCCGGCCGGAGGCCGGCGCTCCAGGTTGTACGCGTCGTGGGGGCGGATGGCCTCACGCAGGGCGCGGCGCGGAGCGCCGCGGTGCCGGTCTGGAGACCGGCGTTCCAAGTTGTACGCGTCGTGGGGGCGGGTGGCCTCACGCAGTTCAACGGTCGGGCACTCGCGGTTGCCGCAGTCCGGCGCTGATGGCCGTTCCGACGGCGATCAGTGTGGCTCCGGCCAGATAGGGCAGGAAGAGGCGCACGTCGAAGAGGTAGCCGGCCATGGATGGCCCGATCACACGCGCCAACGAACCCACGCTCTGCCCGACGCCGAGGACGGCGCCTTGCCGTTCGGGCTCCACAGCGCGCGAGAGGAGCCCGAGGATGCTCGGTATCGCGCCGCCGTAGCCGATGCCCAGGAGGACCAGGCCGGTAAGCAACAGGGAGGTTTCCGGCGCGAGGCCGATGAGCGCGAGGCCGGCCGCGAAGGGGACCGCGCTGGCGCGCAGGAGCTTGAGCTCGCCGGTGCGGGGAACCAGGCGGCGGACGATCCCGCCCTGCACGATTGCCGATACCGTGCCGAGGAGGGCGAAGAGCAGGCCGGCCTCGCTGAACCCCATGGCGAAGCGCTCGGATGCCAGCGGCGACAGGGTGGGCTGCAGGGTGGAGAACGCTATGGTGATGCACAGATACGCGGCCAGCGTGAGGAGGATCTGGCGGGAGGTGGCGACGCGGGCGAGGGCCGCGCGGAGATCGAACCGGGAAGAGGCCGTGGTGGCGCCCTTGCCGCGCGATTCGGGCAGCCACAGGATGGCGGCCACGGCGTTGACCAGGCAGAGTGCGGCGGCGGTGTACCCGGGGACGGTGGGCACGCCGGGCGAGAGGGGCGAGAGGATGGGGCCGCCCAGGAGGGGGCCGATCACGAACCCGATGCCGAAGGCGGCTCCAATCAGGCCCATTTTGCCGGCCCTCCGCTCCGGGGGTGTGACGTCGGCGATGTACGCCAGCGCCACGGGGATGGTGGAGCCGCCGATTCCGCCGATGATCCGGGACCAGAACAACACGCCGAGCGAATCGGCCCGCGCGAAGATGAAGTAGGCGACCGCGCTGCCGAGCAGCCCCAGGATGAGGATCGGGCGGCGGCCCACGCGGTCCGAGAGCCGTCCCCACAGCGGGGCCATCACGAGCTGGACCAGCGAGTACGCCGAGACCAGGAGACCGGTCTCGAAACCGCCGGCGCCGAAGCCCTCCGCGTAGAGGGGGAGGATGGGCAGGACGATCCCGAAACCGATGAGATCGACGACCACTGTTGCGAAGAGCATCCCGAGTCGGCGCCCGCCGCCTCCCGCGCCCCCCCGCATCGTTCAGTCCGCCCGCAGGGTCAGGACCCCACGGGTCCCCGGAGCACCGACACCGCGGGGATTTCCGTCACCGCGCGCCGGGCAGCCCGTGACGATGCCGGTCTGAAGGGCCCCACCGGGAGAACTGCCCGGCGGTCCCGGCGGTTTCGCAACGCTCGCTACCGCGGGATGCGCCGGCCCGGGGTCCACGGCACTCCTGCCGCATCGGCCTGGGCTTCGAGACCCGCGAGCTGTACCTCCACCAGGTTGACGAGTTCGGCGTTCGCCGGGCCGAGCTGTTCGGCCACGATCTCGACCTGACGGCGGTGGGTGGTGGTGGGGTCGGCCGTGGACCAGAAAACGCCGACCACCCGCTGGATGCGGTCGCGGATTCCCGGGAGGACGGCTTCCCGCCGGGAACTCACGCTGTCGTCGCCGAGGAAGCGGACCCGGAGGTCCAGCAGCCCCGCGCGGATGGCGGAGGCCTGAGTGCGAAGGTCTCCCTCCGCCCCGGACTCGTCGATGGCTTCGCCCAGCGCCTCCACCCGCCCGATCGATGCGTTGAGCGCCGACACGGCTCCGAACACCCGCCGCTGGAGGTCCGCGACCTCGCGCTGGAAGGCGTGGCGCGCCTCCACGTCCACCGGCGGTACGCCGGCCGCCGCCAGCACCTTCGGGGTGAAGGACTGCGGTTCGCCGAGCCGGGTCGTGCCGTTCTCGTCACGCCGGACGAGTTCGGCGGTGTAGGTCCCGGGCATCGCGAGCGGCCCGGCGCGCTGCGACCAGTAGCCGACCGGTCCCCGCTCGGGGTCCGGATACCGGAGGTCCCACGCCACCCGGTGGATCCCGGCTGTCTTCGGTGCGCTGATGCGGCGCACCACGTTCCCTTCCGAATCGCGGATCACCACGAAGACGGCCGGATCCTCGGCCCGGTCCTCCGCCCGCAGTTCGTCCCAGCCGGGGTAGGGAAGCGCCTCGCCGGCCGCCGCCTGCGCGCGCTCGCGCTCCCGCCGCTGCTCGCGGACGCTCAGCGCGCTCTCCTTCAGGTGGACGGTCACCACCGCCCCGAAGGGCGGGTTCGGCGCGGTGTAGAAGGCGTCGCCCCGTTGCGACTTCTCGCCACCGCCGAGCGGGTTCGCCTCGACGTACATCCAGGGGTCCTTCACCGGGAACACCGTGCCCTCGGCGGCGAGCGCCTCCGGCGCAAGATGCCGGAGCGGCGTGTAGTCGTCGAGGATGTAGAAGCCGCGTCCGAAGGAGGCCAGCACGAGGTCGTTCTCGCGTGTCTGGATCTCGAGATCCCGGATCGCGATCGTCGGCAGCCCGCCCTTCAGCCGCACCCAGTGGTCGCCGCCGTCGACCGTCGCGAACAGCCCGAACTCGGTGCCGAGGAACAGGAGCCCTTCCTGGCCCGGGTCCTCGACCACGCTCCAGGCGAGCTGGTCTTCGGGCAGGTCGCCGGTGATGTCCTCCCAGCTCACGCCCCGGTCGTCGCTCCGCATCACGTAGGGCCGGAAATCGCCCTCCTTGTGGTTGTTGAACACCGCGAACACGGTGTTCTCCTGGTGGCGGGAGGCGTGGAGGTCCGCGACGTAGGTGCGCGGCGGCACCCCGGGGACCGTGTCCACCGCCCGCCATTCGAGCCCCCCGTCGCCGGTGATCTGGACCCGGCCGTCGTCCATGCCGGTGTAGAGCAGTCCCTCGACGAGGGGCGACTCGTCGAGCGCCACCATGTTCCCGTAGGTGGAGGTGAAGACGTTCCGCCAGACGGCGTCGGTGCTCCACGTGCGGCCCATCACCGTCCGCGTGGACCGGTCGATCCCGCGGGTCAGATCGCCGCTGATGGGGACCCAGGTGTTCGCGCGGTCGTCGCTCCGGTAGAGCCGGTTCGCGCCGAAGTAGAGACGCTGGCCGTCGTGCGGCGAGATGATGAGCGGCGCATCCCAGTTCCACTTGAGCGGCGGGTCGTCGGGCTCGGGCTGCGGCTGGATCTCCATCCGCTCGCCGGTCCGCCTGTCGAAGCGGGCGATCCCGGCGTACTGGTACTGCGCGTAGACGATGTTGGGATCGTCGGGGTCCACCCGCGCCTGGAAGCCGTCTCCGCCGATGACGTCGAGCCAGTCGCTGTTCAGGATGCCGTGGATGTTGATCGTCCGCGAGGGGCCGCCCAGGGTGGCGTTGTCCTGCGTCCCGCCGTAGACGTTGTAGAACGGGAAGTCGTTGTCGATCCCGACCCGGTAGAACTGGGTGAGCGACTGGTTGGCGTGGAACTTCCAGCGCGCACCGAGGTCCCAGCTCTCGTAGATGCCCCCGTCGGAGCTCATCATCAGGTAGTCCGGATCCTCCGGATCGAACTCGAGGTCGTGGTTGTCCACATGTTTCCACCGGCTGTTGACCTGGCGCCAGGTCGCACCGTCGTCGTCCGTGACGTGGGTCCACACGTCCATCGAGTAGATCCGGCCGGGCCGGTGCGGGTCCGGGAAGATCTCCATGTAGTACTGCGGGTCCACGCAGATGTAATCGCTGCGTTTCTCCCAGCTCTCGCCGCGATCCGTGGACCGGTAGAAGCCGCTCGCGTCGTCGGAGGCCGCGATCAGCGCGTAGACGACATCGGGGTTGTGGGGTGAGATCGCGAGCCCGATCCGCCCGATGTCGTGCCGGTCGGGGGAGGGGAGCCCCTTCGAGAGTTTCCGCCAGGTGGCGCCGCCGTCCTCGGACTTGTGGATGCCCCCCTCCGGGCCGCCGGCGACCAGCAGGCCCGTGTGCCGGCGCCGCTGCCACGACGACGCGTAGAGGACGTCGGGGTTCCGGGGATCCATGGCCACCTGGCTGATCCCGGTGTCCTCGGAGATGTGGAGGACCCGCTCCCAGGTGGCGCCGCCGTCGGTCGTCTTGTAGAGGCCGCGGTCCCCGCCCGCGCGCCAGAGCGGTCCCTGCGCCGCGACGTAGACGGTGTCGGTGTCGCGGGGGTCGATGACGATGTTCCCGACGTGCTCGGACTCGTCGAGGCCCACGTGCTCGAAGGAAGCGCCGGCGTCGCGGCTCCGCCAGACCCCGTTCCCGTAGCCCACCGACCTCTGGCCGTTGTTCTCGCCGGTGCCGAGCCACAGGACGTTGGAGTTCGTGGGATCGATCACGATCGTCGAGGTCGAATACACCGAGTAGTTCTCGAAGATGGGTTCCCAGGTGGTCCCGCGGTTCGTGGTCTTGAAGGCGTTCCCGGAGGCGACGGCGACGTACCAGGTGGCCCGGTCGTTCGGGTCGATGGTCACGTCGGCGACGCGCCCGGAGCGGGCGGCGGGCCCGATGCTGCGGAGCTCTAGGCCGGAGAGCAGGTCTTCGGTGATGGCGGGGGATTCCTGGGCGGCCGCCTGGGGAGCGGCCAGCAGGGCGGCGGCGAGGGCGAATCGGATCAGCGGGCGCTCGAGCATGGGGAGAACTCCTCGGGGAGGTGCCTGGTGGCCGGATCGGACATCATGGAAGCCGAAGGGTAAATGACCATGTCGCGACGGCCCGGCATCGTGGGCGGAATGGTGCTGTTGGTGCTGGGGGCGGTGGGGCTCGCCGTGTTTCGCGGAGGAGTGGAGTCGAAGCCCGAACCGGCGTCACCCGTCGCTTCGGCGCGTCCACCGGGTACCGGCGCGCTGGTCGAGCGCCTGCGGCGGACCAACCTGCTGAACGGAGAGGAGATCTACCGTGAACCGGGTCTCGGGGAGGCGTCGTTCTTCGACGCTCCGGAGGTTCAGCGGTGGTACTCCTCGCGGCGCGGGAACGCCGAGGTGTGCGCGGTCCGCTTCACCGAGGCGGCCCGCGAGGACTACCGGCTGCGCACCTTCCCCGACGAGGAGAGCGCCCGGAGCGCGGACCACCTGATCACCCACCGGAGTCACTGCGGGACCTGTTCGTCGCTGCGCAATCTGGCGGCCTACCTGGCCCGACGGGATCTGACGTCCCCCGCCAGGAACTGTGCCCGGCGACTCACGGTCGCCGGGATGAAAGCGTGTTTCATGGAAGACCTCGGCTTCGACGAGCGATGCGCCGAGACCTGGACCGGCAACGCTCTCCATACCCGTCGGCACTGCCTCGGGGTCTGCATCGGACACTACGGGCTCTGGAACGTGCTGACGGGTGACATGGGAGCCCCGAACACCGACGGGGCCGGGAACCTGAATCCCTGCCTGGCCTGCGACGAGCGCGTCTCCGGGCCGGGTTTCCAGTACGCGGCGGGGCGCACGCGGAGGAACTCAGGCCTGACGTCGGCCATCACGCGGCCGATGGCGAACATCTATCCCGTCGATCATCGACGCTATTTCCGGTGAACCGGCGGCCCGGCCGAGCGCTGGCGGGTAGCGGGTCATTTTGAGATCGCCGATTGGGCGGATTGAATTGGCGGCGATGCGTAACGCATTCGGGAGTTTTCTTGTTGCCGTGGGTGCAGGGTTGGCTCTCAATTTTCTCGGCGCCGCGGATCGGCTACAGCAAGTCGCCAAGGTGGCGTGGGCGCTCGCACCAGTTATCGGGCTGGGACTGACTGTTTTCGGCGGTGTGCTGCTCGCGCCAGGCGGGTGGCGCGCCTATCTCTGGCTCAAAGCCAGACAGCCGACTAACAAGTTCCGCGCGGACGAGCCCTGGTTCGAGACGCTCTACGAGCGGTGGAGCGTCTTTGAGGCGAACAAGCGAACGAATGGCCCGACGGAGAGTCGTCTCTTGCTAGTGGAGGACACGATGGTCCTGCTCAAGAAGCATGGTATTCCGTCCCCCAGCGGGACCGACCCAGACATCTTGTGGAAAACGCTCTTGCTGGTTTCACTCGGCGCATCGAAGGCGGGAGACTTGAATCGAGCACGGAAGCAACCTGCTTGGCTCCGTGGGCAACTACTCGCCCCCGTCGACCGTTCCGATCCAGATTCCTGAAACTGACCCAGTGCCCGCCGCGTGACCGCTTGAGGATCAGTCGGTGAGCGTGCTGACGTGCGCGGTGGCGGCGCGCGCCTGGCCGTCCACGTTGTAGCCGCCTTCGAGCATCGAAACCAGGCGTCCCTCGCAGTAGTGGTCGGCCACGTCCATCAGCGTCCGGGTCATGCGCGAGAAGACATCGTCGGTGCACTCGAAGGAGCCGAGCAGGTCCTCCTTCCGGCTGTCGAACCCGGCCGAGATGATCACGAAGTCGGGCTTGAACTTCTCCACTGCCGGCAGGAGCGTGCGGTCCCAGGCGCTCAGCATGTCCCGGTCGGTGGCGCCCGGCCCGAGATGCACGTTGAAGTTCGTGCCGCTGCCGTTGCGGGCCCCGCCGAGTGCGGGATCGCCCGTTCCCGGGTAGTCGTACCAGTTGTGGGTGGAGAAGAAGAGGACCGAGGGGTCCTCGTAGAAGGCGTTCTGGGTGGCATTCCCGTGGTGGTAGTCCCAGTCCACGATCAGCACCTTCTTGTGCCCGTGCGCCCGCTGGGCGTAGCGGGCGGCGACCGCGGCGTTCGAGTAGAAGCAGAAGCCCTCCTCGGCGCCGGTGTTGTTCGCGTGGTGCCCCGGGGGCCGGATGGCGCAGAAGGCGTTCCGGAGCCTCCCTTCGGACACCTCCCGCACCGCCGCGAGCGCTCCGGCGACCGCGAGCTCGGCGATCTCTCCAGTGGTGGGGATGCGCCGGATCCGGTCCACGTGCTCCCGGGTGTGGTGCCCGAGCAGATAGGGCAGGGCGTCCGGCCACTTTTCGACCGGGACCAGCACGCGAAAGAGCCCCGCGGCCTCGAGCGCCTCGCGGATCTTCATGAGCCGGAGCGGCGACTCCGGATGACCCCGGCGGATGTTGTGCCGGAGGAAGGACTCGCGGTAGACGATGCCGGTGGCGGAGGACTGAGTCATGCGGGCAACGATACCGAAGCGGCCGGGGTCCTCGCTGGTACCGTCCCCGCCCCGTGCCGCACCACCACCATCACCACGGCCACGGCGGGCAGCGCCCCTGGTGGAAGCGCTTCCGGACGACCGCCGCGATCGGCTACGTGGTCCGGCACTACACCGAGCCCCGGAACCGGATGGTGATCGAGCGGTCCGGGGTCCGCGCCGGGGACCGGGTCGTGGACATCGGTTGCGGGCCGGGCGAGTCCGTGGCGCTCGCTGCCGTTGCCGCTCCGGGAGTAGCGGTCGTGGCGGTGGATCCGGCCTGGCCGCAGTGCGTAACGACGGCGGTACGCTCGCTGCGATTCGGACGATCGGTCCGGGTGCGACGCGCCGCCGCGGAGGCGCTTCCGGTCCCGGATTCCTGGGCCACCCTGGTCCTCTCGATCAACGCCTTCCACCACTGGGAGGACCGGCGCCGGGGTCTGGCCGAGGTGCGGCGGGTGCTCGCGCCGGGAGGACGCCTGGTGCTGGTGGACGAAGACTTCCCGGAGGAGCACCAGCACACCCGCTTCCACCGCGAGGCCGGGGAGGACGCTCCGGTGGACGCCGGCAGTCCGGTGGTCCGCGAGTGGCTCGGCGAGCTCGGGTTCGGCGAGGTGACGCTCGAACGGGTCGAGGACGCCGACGGCACGCCGCACCACGTGCTGCGGGCGGTGCTAAACCCCTGAGGGTCACTGGCGCATATTGCGACTAAACCGCGCAATATCGTGGAATGGTTTTGACTATTCCACGATGATAGCGATAATGGTCGGCCATGTCGGTCCCTCGACTCTATGACGCGTTTCTCGCGGAGCATCTCCGGAACCACCGGCAGATGGCTTTTCTCGGCGGGCCGCGCCAGGTGGGAAAGACCACTACCGGCCGGGTTCATTCAGATGCCTACGTCAACTGGGACAACCTCGACGACCGGGAACTCATCCTCGCCGGCCCGCGCGCGCTCGCCGAGCGATTCGGTCTGGATCGGCTTCGTGAGGAGAGGCCGACGGTGCTGCTCGACGAACTGCACAAGTACCCGCTCTGGCGGCAGTTCCTGAAGGGGCTCTTCGATACGTACGCCGACGGGGCGCGCTTCGTAGTCACCGGAAGCAGCCGCCTGGACGTCTACCGCCGGGGTGGTGACAGCCTCATGGGCCGGTACTTCTTCTACCGGATGCATCCGTTCTCGCTGGCCGAGACGCTGACCCAGGACCTTCCCGACTCGGAAGCGATCGTCCGACCGCCGCGGCACCTGCCACCGACCACCTGGAGTTCCCTCTGCGACTACGGCGGCTACCCGGAGCCTTTCCTGAAGCGCCACCGGCGCTTCGCTCGGCGCTGGCAGACGCTCCGTCATCAGCAGTTGGTTCGGGAGGAGGTGCGGGACCTGACCCGAGTCCAACAGCTCGACCAGCTCGAGGTGATGGCGCGGCTCCTTTCGGACCGGTCCGGACAACGGCTTGTCTTCGGGAACCTCGCACGGCAGATTCGGGTTTCGGAGGACACGGTGCGACGTTGGGTCGCGACGTTTTCCGATCTGCATCTCGGCTTCCTGGTCAGACCGTGGCACCGGAGCGTCGCTCGATCGCTCAGGAAAGAGCCGAAGTGGTATCTCCGTGACTGGTCATCAATCGGTGATCCGGGAGCGCGGGCGGAGACGCTGGTGGCCTGCCATCTACTGAAGGCAGCCGAGGGTTGGACCGATCTGGGCCTTGGCGACTTCGAACTCGGCTATCTCCGGGACAAGGACAAGCGGGAGGTGGACTTCGTCGTCGTCCGGGACGGGGATCCGTGGTTCCTGGTGGAGGCGAAGTGGGGGGAGGCGCCGCTCAGTCCGTCACTGAAGCACTTTCAGGATCAGATCGGCGCTCCGTTCGCCTTTCAGGTCGAACTCGGTATGGAGTACGTGGACAAGGATCTCTTCGCACAGCCGGGACGGCCGCTGGTCGTTCCCGCCCGAACATTCCTGTCGCAGTTGCTGTAGGCGGAGGCCGAGGCGGGTCCGGCGTCCCGCTCGCCGCCCGCCTCCGGCGGACTGTGCCGGCTGAAGCCGGCGTTCCGGGCCGCACGCGCTTCAACGCACCGAAAACAGGAATGGGAGCGAACTGCGTTCCCGGTCCGCGGTGATTTGGGGGGAAAGTGTGAAAGGGGGGTGTCTCCCCTTTCACAAAACGACTATTTCCAATCGGAATTCGCCGTAGCGCCTTCCACGCGGCGGCACCGTGGGGATGGGTGGGGGTTACGACGTGCGCGGTGCGGAGCACCCCCCCGGCCCCGCAGGGAGCCCCCGGGCCAAGACCGTTACGCCCGCCCCCGCAGGCC
>VXWI01000091.1:13502-19116 GCA_009835985.1 Acidobacteriota bacterium
GCGGTGCGGAGCACCGCGCGTGCCGGTCTGGAGACCGGCGTTCCAAGCCGTTTCCGCCGGTCCGCTCAGACCTGGTGCCGAAGGGGGGACTCGAACCCCCACGGGATAACTCCCATACGCCCCTCAAGCGCACGTGTCTACCATTCCACCACTTCGGCAGCGGTGAGGACCGGCAGAACTCTCGACTGCCGGACGCGGAATTATAGGTTCGGGGGAGCGACAGGACCCGATCAGGACCCGGGCTCGGGCTCTCCGCTTTCTGCGCCCGATTCGGGAGCTTCCTGATCTTCGCCTTCCCCGGCCGGATCATCGGCGGGCGCCGGCGTGTCCGCCGCGGGAGCCGGGATCGCCACGCCGCCGCCGGGCACCACGCTCTGGGCTTCCGGATCGTCCTGCACGTACCCGAGGAGCAGGGAGGTGACCATGAAGGTGGCGGCGACCACCGCGGTCACCTTGGTCAGCAGCGTTGCCGTTCCCCGGGCGCCGAACGCCGCCTGGCTGCCGGCGCCGCCGAAGGCGCTCGCGAGGTCCTGGCCCTTGCCCTGCTGCGTGAGCACGACGAGGATGAGGAAGAAACAGACGAGGATGTGGATGATCGTGAGCAGGATGGTCATGGGTTTGGCTCTTCCGGTTCCGGGGCGGGCTCGTCCCGATGCGGCGCGGTGGACCCGGCGTCCGGCGCGCCGCTCAGCCGGCGGCGTGGCAGATGTCGAGGAACGAGTCGGCGCGGAGACTGGCTCCGCCCACCAACAGGCCATCCACGTTGGCCCCGGAGAGGATGGCGGCGGCATTATCGCCCTTCACCGACCCGCCGTAAAGGATGGGCGTCCGTTCGGCCGTCCCGGATCCCGCCAGCGAGGCCAGACTCGCACGGATGACGCGGTGCATGGCTTCCGCCGTGTCCGGGGTCGCGGTCCGGCCCGTGCCGATGGCCCAGACCGGTTCGTAGGCGACGGCGAGGGGGGCCAGCTCGGCATCCGACAGGCCGTGGACGGTGGCTTCGAGCTGTTCCCGGACCACGTTTTCGGCCTGTCCGGCATCGCGCTGCTCCAGTGTTTCCCCGACGCAGACGACCGGCCGCATCCCGGCGTCGAGCACGGAGCGAGCCTTGCGGCGGACATCCTCGTCGTCGTCGCCGAAGACGTGGCGGCGCTCGGAGTGGCCGACCAGTACGAGCGAGCATCCGGCGGCCGCCAGCATGGGAGCCGACACCGCTCCCGTGAAGGCGCCCTCGGGCTCGTGGAAGACGTCCTGCCCGGCGAGCGCGATGGAGCTCCCCCGGATCGCGTCCGCGACCGCCGTGAGGGCGGTGAACGGGGGAGCGACGGCGATCTCCGCCCGACCCGGACGCAGGCCGGCGACGATCGCGGCGGCGAGCGCGGCCCCTCCGGCGCCGGTCTGGTGCATCTTCCAGTTCCCGATGACGACGGTACGGCGGGTGGATTTCCGGTCAGGCATCGGCGAGGGCCTCCACTCCCGGGAGCGGCCTTTCGGCGAGGAAGGCGAGGGATGCCCCGCCGCCGGTCGAGAGATGGCTGATCCGGCCGGACAGTCCCGACCCGCGGACCGCAGCGAGTGAGTCGCCGCCGCCGACGATGCTGGTCGCGCCCCGGCCGGTCGCTTCCGCCACCGCGTGCGCCACGGCGGTCGTCCCTTCCGCGAAGCGCGGATCTTCAAAGAGCCCCATGGGCCCGTTCCAGACGATCGTCGCCGCCTCCCGGATGTGGGCGGCGAATGCGGCTCGCGATGCCGGCCCGATGTCGAGCCCCATCCACTCGGCCTCGATCTCCCCGATCGGAAGAATGCGGACCGGACCCGTGTCCGGAGCCGGAGCCGTGCAGTGGTCCGTGGGAAGCGCCAGGCGGTCGGCATGCTCCTTCAGGAGTTCCGCGGCCTCGGCGACCCGCTCGCGCTCGACGAGCGACCGGCCGGTGGGGAGCCCCCGGGCGGCCGTGAAGGTGTAGGTCATCGCTCCCCCGATCAGGATCCGATCGGCGTGCCGGAGGAGCGAGAGGATGACCGGCAGCTTGTCCGAGACCTTGGCGCCGCCGAGGATGGCCACGAAGGGGCGGGGCGGTTGCCCGAGCGCCAGGCCGAGCGTCCCGAGTTCCGCCTCCAGCAGGGGGCCGGCCGCGGCGCGGGGGAACCGGCGGGCGCAGGCGTCCACCGAGGCGTGCGCCCGGTGCGCGGCGCCGAAGGCGTCGTTCACGTACTCGTCCCCGTAGGCCGCCAGCGCCGCCGCGAACTCGGGTGAGTTCCGCGTTTCGCCCGGGTGGAACCGGAGGTTCTCGAGCAGGAGGACCTCGCCCGGCCGGAGTTCGGGGGGAACGCCGCCCCTTGGCCCGGCCGGCCCGGAATCGAAGGCGACCGCGGTACCCAGGAGCTCTTCGAGCCGCTCCGCGACCGGCCGCAGGCTGAGCGCGGGGTCCGGCGCGCCCCCGGGCCGTCCAAGATGCGAGGTGACCACGACCGCTGCTCCCATCTCCCGGGCGGCGCGGATCGCGGGCAGCGCGGCCCGGAGGCGGCTGTCATCCCCCACCCGTCCGTTCGCCAGAGGCGCGTTCAGGTCGGCCCGCAGGAGCAGCCGTCGGCCGCGCAGATCGAGGTCGGCGAGGGTCAGCTTCCCGGGGTTCGTTGGCACGCGGGCCGAACCTTACCTTTCGTTCAGCGGGGGCCGGTGGTATGTTCCGCGGCCCACACGCGGCTTCAGGTTTTCGGCCGGGCGGTTCGCCGCCTGTCCGGACGAAGAGGGAACCGGGTGCCATTCCCGGACGGCCCACGCCACTGTGATCGGATTGCCCGACCCGGGCCTCCCCGCTTCGGCGGGGCGGCAACCACTCCCGGCACTGCCGGGGGGAAGGTGGGAAGGGTGGACGCCTCGGCCTTCAGGCTCGAAGCGTCCGGTCCGTAAGTCAGGAGACCTGCCGGGAGCCCGAACCTCACAAAACCTCTTCGTTGGGAAGGGACTGGTTCTTGAGACTCGACCGCCGCCACACCGACTCCCGGGTTCGGGGCGCACTGCGGCCGGTAACGTCTTCCAGCACCGAAGTCGGCCCCCGAGGAGCGCTCCGCGCCTCAAGGAGGGCCGGCTCATGCGTTTTCTCTCTCGTATCCCCTGGATCAACTCACTCACCCTGGCTCTCGCGGCCTCGGCCGTTTTGGCGCCGGTCGCCGGGGCGGCCGACCTCCGGGTCGTCGTCCTGGCTCCGGACGGTGGACCGGCCGTCGGCGCCCTGGTCGTCGCCGACGCCCTCGCCGGAGAGAGCCGGGTCTCCGCCACCACCGGTGACGACGGCAGGGCGCTGATCGAAGGAGTCCCCGAGGGGCGGTACCTGGTGTCCGCCCGTTCCGCGGACCTCTCGGCGGCCCCGATCGAGGTCACGCTGTCCGAGGGCGAGACCGGCGCCCTCGAGATGGCGCTTCGGTTCACCGCGGTCCGCGAGTCGGTCGTGGTGTCCGCCGCGCTCGGGGCGCGGCGCGAAGAGGAGTCCGGCACCTTCGTGGACGTCCTTTCCGCCGATACGCTCCGGGACCGCGACGAGTGGTTCCTGCTCGAGGGCCTGCGGGGAATGCCCGGCACGCTGGTGTACCAGACCGGCAGCCAGGGCCAGCAGCTCGCCCTCCGCTTCCGGGGACTGCCGGCCCAGGCCAGCGCGGTCGTCGTGGACGGCGTGCCGCTTCGTGACACCGCGGCCCCGCAGTCGGATGCGACGGCGCTGCTGCCCTCCCTCTCGGTGCTCGGAGTGGACCGAGTGGAGATCCGCCGCGGCGGCGGGTCCACGATCTACGGCTCGAACGGGATGGGCGGCGTCCTGCAGATCGTCACCCGTTCGGAGAGCGCGCCCGACGGCGCCCGCCTGTCGGTGGGGTTCGGCGAGCGCGGCCATTCCGCGGCGAGTGCGGAGGGAAGCGCCGGTAGCCGCCGCGGCGGTGTTTCGGCCGGCTTCAGCCGGCTCGCGGTGAGCGAGGGTGCGGATGGAGACGACCCGTTCACGAACGTCTCGGGGATGGCGCGCGCCGGGTTCCGTCCGTCCGATTCCTTGCAGCTGACCGCGCGGTCGCTGTTCTCGCTGGCCACGGTGGGCCTGAACGAGAGTCCGTTCCCGATCGGTCCGGCCGGGCCCGGGATTACCCAGGCCGAGCCGGTCCCGGAATCGGCCATCCGCGGCTACGAGGGCGGGACACCGCTCGAGAGCCTGGAACTCGGGGGCGGCAACTTCATGCCCTCGGCCAACGATCCCGACAACAGCCAGGAGACCCGCTTCGTTTCCACCCTGCTCGCTGCCAGGGGGTCGGCCGGTCCGGATCTGGCCTGGACCCTCCGACTCCACGATCTGCGCACGCGGCGCGAGAACGAGGACGGTCCGGCCGGGGTCAACCCCTTCGACCCTCCCTCGCTCTCCACCCTGATCTACGAGGGCGGGGTGCGGAGCGGCGCCGCCCGGGTGGAGGTCTTTCGCGGGCCGGTCCGGCTGGTCGCCGGCGGGGAGTTCGAGGCCGAGCGGGCGGCGACCACCGACCCCGGCTTCGAAACGCAGCTTCGCCAGACCAGCGCCGCCGGTTTCGTGCAAGCCGAGGGGGAGCCCGCGGACGGACGGTTGTTGTTGCGCGGTGCGCTACGGGCCCAGCGTTTCACGACGGCGTCGCCGGAGCTGACCCCCGTGGACGGGAGCCCGTGGCGGGAGACCGCGCCGCCGCCGGAGGCGGGGGCCGTCACCGGTGAGGCGGCGGCTTCGCTGGCGCTTGCTCCGGGGTTCCGCCTGCGGGCGTCGGCGGGTCGCGGGTTCCGGGCGCCGTCGCTCTACGAGCGGTTCGGGACCTGGTATTCCAGTTTCGGCTACTCGGTGTTCGGAGACCCGCGGTTGAAGCCGGAATACACCACGACGATGGACGCCGGGTTTTCCGCCTCGTCGGAGGATGGCCGCCACGAGTTGCGCGGAGCGTGGTTCTGGTCGGAACGCGGCCAGATCATCGCGTTCGGGTCCCTCGACTTCGCGTCCGACCCGTTCGGACGGTTCGCGGGTTACGAGAACACCGAGGGGGGCGTCGCCCGCGGCGCGGAGATGAGCTACCGGGTGACCCTTCCCGGCCGTACCCGGGCGCAGTTCCATTACACGTTCACCGACGCCGACCCGCCGGGGAACGCTCCCGATGAGCTCGCGTCGGACTGGCTGGTGCCGCGGCACCAGGGAGGCGCGCTGCTTTCCGGGGCGTTGTCCGAGCGGCTCCGCTGGAGCGCCGACCTGCTGCTCTCCTCCGATATCCACGCCCCACTCTTCGACCCCGACACGTTCGCGTCGCGGGTGTTCCGGTTCGCCGGGATGCGCCGGCTCGATGTGGCGCTCGCCTTCGAGGTGGCGCGCGGGTTGCGGCTGCGCGCGCTCGTGCAGGACGCCTTTGACGACGGCGCTTACCAGAGCGGGGGCTTTCGCCCGCTGGGGCGGGTGGCCCGGGTCAACCTGGAGTGGAGTCGCTAGTCCGCATACAACCCTGTTTCGCGGCCCAGTCGGGCCGCGCTGCCCGCCGGGGGCCGGCGCGCCGAGGCGCGCCCGTCAGTTGGGAGCGATGTGGTGGGTAAGGTAGCGGGCCCGGCAGGGGAACCCCCCCACGTTGT
>VXWI01000093.1 GCA_009835985.1 Acidobacteriota bacterium
CCGCAGGGGCCCGCCGCGGACGGCGGCTCACCACGCGCGAACGGCTCGAGATACACGTGGCGAATCCGACGTGCCGCGCCTGCCACCGGTTCATGGATCCCATCGGCCTCGCGCTCGACAACTACGACGTGACGGGACGGGTGCGGATGCGCGAGAACGGCGTCGCGCTCGACACGCGGGGGACGTTCTACGACGGGACCGAGGTGAGCACACCTGCAGAACTCGTCCAAGTCCTCATGAAGCGCCCGATCCCCCTGGTGCGGAACTTCACGGAGCACCTGCTCGCCTACGCGATCGGGCGCCGGGCGGAGCACTTCGACGGGCCGGGGGTCCGCGCCATCGCACGCGAGGCGGAGGCGGGCGGCTACCGAATGTCCTCGTTCATCCTCGGCGTCGTGAACAGCGACCCGTTTCGGATGGCGCGTCCCGCGCCCGCGGCGGACGGCCAGTAGAATTCGATGGATCAGAGGAGTAGCGGAGGGGGTTCATGAACATCATCACCGGCAAGCATCTCCCGCGCCGTGCCTTCCTGCGGGGGGCCGGCGCCAGCGTGGCGCTGCCCCTGCTCGATGCCATGGCTCCCGCCGGGCTGTGGGCTACCCCGAGGAAGGCGGCGGAGTTCACGCGGCTGGTCGCCATCGAGGAATCGATGGGGGTGGCAGGATCGAGCGACTGGGGCGACGGTCGCCACCTCTTCGCGCCGGCGGCGACCGGACGCGACTTCGAACTGATCGCGGACAGCCAGCTCAAACCGCTGGAGGCGTTCCGCGAGTACATGACGATCGTGAGCAACACCGACTGCCGATCGGCGGAGGCGTTCCGGGCAGAGGAGATCGGCGGCGACCACGACCGATCGACGGCGGTGTTCCTGACCCAGGCCCATCCGAAGCAGACGCAGGGGTCCGACATCTTCATCGGCACTTCCCTCGACCAGTTGCACGCGCAGCGCTTCGGGCGCGAGACGGTGCTTCCCTCGCTCGAACTCTGCATCGAGGGCATCGATCGCGGCGGCGGCTGCGCCTACAACTACCACTGTGCATACACGACCTCGCTCGCCTGGGCCACGCCCAGCCAGCCGCTTCCGGCGATCCGCGAGCCGCGCGTCGTGTTCGAGCGGCTGTTCGGCGCCGGGGACACGGCCGCGGACCGGGCGGCGCGGCGCCGCACCGACCGCAGCATGATCGACTGGATCACGACCGAGGTCGCCAGGCTCAGGAAGACCCTGGGCGCGGCGGACCAGGTCGCCCTGGACGAGTACGTCCAGCACATCCGCGAGATCGAGCGGAGGATCGAACTCGTCGAAGCGCGCAATGCGAGCGGGGAGGAACGGGAGATGCCGGAGGCCCCCTCCGGGGTTCCGGACTCCTTCGTGGAGCACATGCAGTTGATGTTCGACCTGCAACTGCTCGCGCTGCAGACCGACCTCACGCGCGTCATCACCTTCAAGACGGGATTCGATCAGTCGAATCGGACGTTCCCCGAGAGCGGGACGACGAAGTCCGTCCACGGGGCCTCGCACCACGGCAACGTCCCCGAAGACATCATGGACTTCAACCGGATCAACACCTACCGGCTCGGCCAGCTCGCCTACTTCCTCGAGAAGATGCGCGACACGATGGAAGGCGACGCCTCGCTCCTCGACAAGACGGCGATCATCTGGGGCTCTCCGATGGCGGACGGGAACCTCCACAACCACCGGCGGGCGCCGCTGCTCCTGTTGGGCAGGGCCAACGGGGCGCTTGAGGGCGGCCTCCACCTGCGGGCACCGGAGGGGACCCCGATGGCGAACGCCTTCGTGAGCCTGATGCGGAAGATCGGACACCCGGAGGTGGATGCGTTCGGCGACAGCGACGGTGCGTTCCCGCTGGACCTTCCGGCCGAACCGGCCACCGCCGGTAGCGGCGCAGCATGAGATACGCCGCGCTGTCGCTGCTCGCGGCAGTCCTCCCCGCCACGCTGGCGGCGCAGGATACGCCGGACGAGCGGCTGCTCGCGGCCGCTCGCGACGGACACGTCGAAGTCGTCCGGTCCCTTCTCAAGCAGGGGGCGGACGTGAACGCAGCTCGCGGCGACGGGTTGACCGCGCTGCACCTCGCCGCCGAGGGCGGGCATCAGGCCGTGGCCGAGGCGCTCGTCGGGGCGGGCGCCACGATCGACGCCGGCACCCGGATCGGTGGCTATACCCCGCTCCAGATGGCCGCCCGGGGCGGCCATGGCGCCGTCGCCCTCCACCTCCTCGAAGCCGGGGCGGACCCGAACGCCCGGACGACGAACACCGGGGTGACCGCGCTGCACCTCGCCGCCGGCGCCACCGGTGGCGGGTCGGCGGTGACCGCGCTGCTCGACCACGGCGCGGACCCGAACGCCCGGGAAGGGTCGGCGGGACAGACGCCCCTGTTCTTCGCGGCGGCCGCGAACCGGGCCGCTGCCGTGACCGCGTTGCTTTCCGCCGGCGCCGACCCCGGGATCACGACCGCCGTGGTCGACGTGCTGCCCACGCTGGCGCTGGACCGGGAAGCCAACCGCCGCTTCCGCGACATGGTCGGCGCGCCGCCGCAGAGGATGGGAATGTACGGACCCGAGGTGGATCCGGACGCCGAACCCCCGGGCGAACCCAGCCCGGCCCAGGTCCAGGCGGCCGTCCGCGCGCAGCGCGACTTTCTCCGCTCCGGCTACGACGTCGGTGAGGTGAGCCCGCACTCACTCGGCCGCGTGGGGCCCGACTACCCGGGCGGCCCCGACCTCATACGGCCACCCTACCGCGAGGTCCTGATCGGCCGGACCGGCGCCCTGACGGCGCTGTTGCACGCCGCCCGCGAAGGCCACATTGAGGCCGTGACGTCGCTCCTCGATGGCGGCGCGGACCTGGATCAGGGGAGCGCGGACGGCACCAGCCCCCTCCTGATGGCGACGCTCAACGGCCAGTTCGACCTGGCGCTCGTCCTCATCGAACGCGGGGCGAATCCCGATCTTGCCACGTCGACGGACGGCGTGACGCCGCTCTTCGCCGTCCTCCAGACCCAGTGGGCGCCAAAGTCCAACTATCCGCAGCCGCGCGCGCAGGACCTGCAGGACGCCGAACACATGGAGGTGCTCCGCGCGCTGCTCGAGGCGGGGGCCGATCCCAACCCCCGCCTCAATACGCACCTCTGGTACTGGGAGTACGGCCTCACCAAGATGGGGATCGACCTCACCGGGGCGACCCCGTTCTGGCGCGCCACCTTCGCCCAGGATCTCGAGGCGATGAGACTGCTGGTTGCGCACGGAGCGGACCCCCACACTCCCACCAGTTGGCCCGAGGTCGGGATGCGGGAGCGCCGGCAACAGGACGGCCGCCAGCAGGAGGACTCCGCACTGCCCTGGATCCCGGAGGGGGCGCCGAACGCCTGGCCGATCCATGCCGCCGCGGGGGGCGGATACCTGGGACTGGGCGCGTTCAGCGTTCGGAACGAGCCCGATCAATTCATTCCCGCCGTGAAGTACCTGGTCGAGGAACTGGGCGCGGACGTGAACCAGCGAGACTCCTGGCTCTACACCCCGATGCACTACGCAGCCTCACGGGGCGACAACGAACTCATCGAGTACCTCGTGTCGCGGGGCGGGGACGTCACCGCGATCACCCGCCTCGGACAGTCCACCGCCGACATGGCGCGGGGAGGCCGGGCCGGGTTCTTCACCCGCGTCCCGTACCCGGAGACGGTCGAGTTGCTGCAGGGTCTCGGCTCGACACTCGAGTGCCTCCACACGCACTTCCTGGATACCGGAGATTTCTGCCCCGGCGCCGGCGAGGACGATCCCTGGGCACCGGCCGCGACGGACGCGGAGGAAAAGCCGTCCGATCCCGAAAAGTCCGGATCCCGCTGACCGAGCTCAGTTAGCCGGCTGGGTGGCGCGCTGGCCGGGACCGCCGGTCTTCAGACCGGCACGCGCGACGCCCCCCACCGGGCATGAAAAAGGCGGGAACGGCTCGAGCTCGGAGCGCCGGCCTCCGGCCGGCATCGCGGCCGCAGGCCGCGAAACGCACGCCGGAGCCGATTCCCATGGCGAGACCCCCACCAGGGACGGCTGCGCGCCCGAAGCGAGCCCAACTTGCGCCCCACCTTCAGGGGGAGGAGCGCCATCAGCGCGGGTTTCGCGCTCCCGCGCGATGCCGGCCGGAGGCCGGCGCTCCGACGCGACGCCGTCACTGCGGTCGGCTGGACCGCTACATGTAGCACTAACCGGTTCTCCGGGAGGAACATGCAGCACTAGCGCAGTCGGCCGGACCGGTACATGTCGCAGTAGCCGGTCCTCGGGAAGGAACATGTAGCACTACCGGAGTCGGCTGGCCGGAACCATGTCGCAGTAGCCGATTCTCCGGGAGGAACATGTCGCAGTAGCGCGGCCGGCGGGATCGCTACATGTCGCAGTACGCTGTCGCCGTGGCAGAAACCGGGAGCCGGCGCGCGGACCTCCGAAACGCGATCCGGGAGGAGGGTTTCCGCCTCGGCTTCTCCGCGGTCGGTTTCGCCCCGCCCCGGCTCCCGGGCGCCGGCGAGCGGTTCGAGGAATGGCTTGCCGGCGGCAACCACGGGACGATGCACTGGATGGCCCGCGACCCTGGCCGGCGGAGCGACGCGGCCAGCATCCGGAGCGGCAACGGAGATTCGGCGCGAAACACCGAGCGGACCGTCATCGCGTGCGGACTCAACTACTACGCGGGCGGTCCGGCCTCCGCGCCGCCGGGCGGCGGCGTGATCTCGCAGTACGCGCGGGGCCAGGACTACCACCGGGTGCTGGACTCCAGACTCCGCGCCCTGGCGGCGTT
Source organism: Acidobacteriota bacterium (assembly GCA_009835985.1). Taxonomy (GTDB): domain Bacteria; phylum Acidobacteriota; class Vicinamibacteria; order Marinacidobacterales; family Marinacidobacteraceae; genus Marinacidobacterium. Next base: position 4,808 of record VXWI01000093.1, read on the forward strand.
CGCCGAAGCGAACGCCGTCGAAGCCGGACTACTCCCCGAACGCCCTTCCGGCGCCCGCCGGCGGATCCCGACCTTGGTGGATCACGGCCCCCTGCTCGAAAAGGCCTTCGCCGAACGGGCCGGCCTCGGCTGGGTCGGCAAGCACTCGAACGTGATCGCGACCCGCGGCAGTTCCTGGTTCTTTCTCGGCGAGATCCTGTTCCCCGTCGACCTTCCGTTCGACGACCCGCATCCGAACCACTGCGGCACCTGCACCCGCTGCATGGCCGCCTGCCCCACCGACGCGATCGTGGAGCCCTACGTGGTGGACAGCCGGCGATGCATCTCCTACCTCACCATCGAACTCCGGGCACCCATCCCCGTCGAGTTCCGGAAGGCGATCGGCAACCGTATCTTCGGCTGCGACGACTGCCAGGACGTCTGCCCGTGGAACCGCTTCGCCGGGAAAGCGGAAGAGCCCCGGCTCGCGGCGCAGGCTGACGGGCTCCATACCGAGACGCTCGTGAACCTGCTGCGGCTGACGCCCGAGGAGTTCCGGGCCCGGACCCAGCGGAGCGCCATCCGCCGCGCGGGCTACGCCGGGTTCCTCAGGAACGTCGCCGTTGCGTTGGGCAACGTCGGCGGTCCCGGGGCCTTCGAGGCACTCGAAGGGGCGCTCGACCATCCCGAACCACTCGTGCGCGGTCACGCGGCGTGGGGACTGGCGCAGGTGGATTCAGACCGGGCCAGACCCGTCCTGGCGGCTCGGCTGGCGCACGAGCAGGATCCCGGAGTGAGATCCGAGCTCGGCGCGGGTTTCGCGGCGGGCGGCTGAAGGAACCGCCGGGCGCGGGCCCGGCAGTGAGGCTCGGGCGGCCTACCGGATCGCGGCCTGCATCTCCTCGACGCTGACGAACTTCACCCGGGGCCGGCCCTCCGTCTTGCCGCGCGCGACCTCAAGGGCGTCGAGCGCCTTCCAGTCGGCGAACGAGAAGTAGGTGGGGACGCGTTCGGCCACCAGACGCTCCAACGCTTCGGCGGCCGGGAACTCGGGCTCCCAGTGTTTGCCGGCGGCCACGTCCTCGAGCAGCACCTGAACGGTCTCGAGGGCGTCGGGCTTGTTGGTGCCGATCACACCGGTGGGGCCGCGCTTGATCCAGCCGGCGCAGTACTGGCCCTCCTGGGGCTGGCCGTCCGGCGAGTCGAGCACCCGTCCGGCTTCGTGCGGGATCACGCCCCAGTCATCGCGGAACGGAACGTCGGGCAGCGCGACGCCGCGATAGCCGACGGACCGGAAGACGAGGCCGGCGTCGAGGTCTTCCAACCTGTCCGTGGCCCGCGGGCGGATCGTGCCCCGCTCGTTCCTGTAGAGCTCGTTGTGGACGAGCCTCACGCGGGTAACCCCGCCGTCCTCGCCGGCGATCAACTCCACCGGGGATACGAGGAAGCGCACGACGAGAGTCCGCGGCTTGCCCGAGCGCTTCTCGGCGGCGTACTGCTGGAGGATCTCGACCTTCCGGGCGGCGGACTTGTCCGCGCCCGAATCCACCCACTCCTGGCTCACCGGATCGAGCGCCGCTTCCTCCTCGAGCACCCGGATGTCGCCACCCTCCAGCTCCCCGAGTTCCTTGATCTCCGGGTTCGTGAAGGCGGCCTGCGCGGGACCCCGGCGCCCGAGCATGTGGACCTCCCGGATCCGGCTCTCGGCGAGCTGCTCGAGGGCGTAGTCGGCGATATCGGTGGTCTTCAGCTCGTCGATCGACCGTGTCAGGACCCGGCAGACGTCCACCGCCACGTTGCCGACTCCGACAACCGCCACCGACTCCTGGGAAAGATCGAACTCCCGATCGCGGTAGTCCGGGTGGCCGTTATACCAGGCCACGAACTCGGTCGCCGCATGGCTCCTGGGCAGGGACTCGCCCGGAATCCGCATGGCCCGGTCCACCTGGGCGCCCACGCAGTAGATGACGGCATGGTAGTAGCGCTGGCAGTCGGCCAGCCGGATGTCGCTGCCGAACTCCACGCCACCGTAGAAACGGAAGCGGGGATTCTGGGCGGTGCGCTCGTAGACCCGGGTCACGTTCTTGATCTTCTGATGGTCCGGCGCCACGCCGCCGCGCACCAGGCCGTAGGGGGTCGGGAGCCGGTCGTAGAGGTCCACCTCGACGGTGAGCCCCTCGGCCTTGAAGAGATGATCGGTCGCGTAGAAACCGGTCGGGCCGGATCCGAAGACCGCGACCCGCAGCGGTTGGTCGGGGGTGCCGGGACTCGTCATTTGGGCGCGGAGTATAGGTCCGGGAGGGGTCTTCGGGGCGGCGGTCTGGCGGACAGATGTTGTGCCGCGAGCGGGATGGGAGTTACGACGTGCGCGGCGCGCCAGTTCTCCCGGTGGGGGGGGCGCCGCGCGTGCCGGCTGAAGCCGGCGCTCCAAGCCGGCGCGCCGACGGGCTTACCTGCCGATGACGCGGTAGACGGCGGGGATGACGAGCAGGGTCAGCGCGGTGGAGAGCATCAGCCCACCGATGACCGCGATCGCCATGGGGGTACGCAACTCACTGCCTTCCCCGAGACCGATGGCCATGGGCAACAGGCCCAGGACGGTGGTCGAGGTGGTCATCAGGATCGGGCGGAGGCGGACCTTGCCCGCCTGCCGCAGCGCATCCAGCTTTGCCATGCCGCTCCGCCGGAGCCGGTTCGTGGTGTCGAGCAGCAGGATGGCGTTGTTCACTACGATGCCTGCCAGCATGATCACCCCGATCAGCACCACCACGCTCACCGTCACCGAGAAGACCTTGAGGGCGAAGATGACCCCGACCAGGGAGAACGGGACGGAGAAGAGGATCACGAAGGGATGGAGCAGCGACTCGAACTGCGAGGCCATCACCAGGTACACCATGAACACCGCGAGGAGAATCGCGAACTGCATGCTCGCAAAGGAAGTCTCCATCTCCTCCTGCTGACCCCCAAGCCGCCAACTGAAACTGGCGGGCATCGAGATGCCGGCCATCAGCGCCTCGATGTCGGTGGCCACGCTCCCGAGGTCCCGGCCGACGATGTTCGCGGTGATGGTGGCGACCCGCTCGCCGTCGGCGCGGCGGATCTCGGCGGGGCCGGTCACCTCGTCGACGTCGGCCACGCTCGAGAGCGGAATGGTGGCGGCGCCGCCGTCGGAGATGTTCAGGTTGCGAAGGTCCGCGACGCTGTCCCGGAAGGATTCGTCGGTGCGGAGCCGGATGTCGATGGATCGGTCCTCCCGCTGGATGTCGGTCGCCACGTCTCCGAGCACCTTGGAGCGGATGAGGGTCCCGAGCTGGTTCACGTTGTAGCCGAGCGCCGCGACCCGGTCGCGGTGGAACCGCACCTGGAGCTCCGGATTCCCTCCCTCGGTGGATGACTTCACGTCCACGAGCCCGGGAATCTCACGCAGTCCGGCCACCGCCTCGTCGGCGGCTCGTTCGAGCATGGTGAGGTTGAAGCCCCGGATCTCCAGTTCCACCGGGGTCCGGAAACTGAAGTAGGACGGACGCCCGAAGATGTAGAGGAGATCCTCGTCTCCCTCGAGGTGCGGACGCAGCTCCGCCATCGCCGCGTCTTCGCGGCCGCGGTCCACCGGCGGGTCCAGCACCACGGTGAGCTGGCCGATGTTTTCGCGCAGTTCGCCGGCCGCTCCTCCCTGCTGACTACTGGTCCCCACGGTTGCGTACACCGTGCGGACTCCGGGAATCGACGCGGCCGCTTCCTCGAGACGCTCGATCCTCCGGGAGTTGAGATCCAGGTGGGTGCCGGCCGGAAGCTCGGTGTCCACATAGAACTCGCCCTGAATGAGTTCGGGGACGAGTTCGGTGCCGAGCGAGGGGAAGGTGTAGAGCGCGCCGGCGAAGAGCCCGACGGCCAGTGTCCCGACGCGGAACGGATGGTTCAGGGCTCCGTTCAGAACCGGCGGATACGCCCGGACGATGCCGTCGTAAACGAGCCGGAAAAGCCGGTTCGGCAGCCAGAGGATCCCCTTGATGACGAGATCGACGCCCCGGAGGACCCCGAGAGCGACGAAGAGCGCGCCCCGGCTCACCGCGGAAACTGCCTTGCCGAAGAGACGGCCCGCCTTCGTCCGGAACGACGCCTGCTCCGATGCCGCTACCGGACGGAACTCCCGGGAAGCCAGCATCGGGATCAACGTGAGCGCGACCAGCAGCGAGACGGCGAGCGAGAAGGTGACAGTGAGCGCCTGGTCTCCGAAGAGTTGGCCGGCAATCCCCTCGACAAACACGATCGGGACGAACACGCACACCGTGGTCATGGTGCTCGCGACCACCGCCTGGCCGACCTCGCCGGTGCCGGCCTGCGAGGCCTCGACCAGGCCCATTCCCTCCTGCCGTTTTCGCTTGATCGCCTCCAGCACCACGATGGAGTTGTCCACCAGCAGTCCGATTCCCAGGGTGATGCCGCCGAGGGACATGATGTTGAGCGAGACGCCGGACACGTACATCAGGAAGAAGGTCCCGATGACGGAAATGGGGATCGACACCCCGATGATGAGGGTGGACCGGAGTTCGCCAAGGAACAGGACCAGCACGAGGATCGCCAGGATCCCTCCCATCACCGCGGTCTGCAGAACCTCGGAAACCGACTGGCGGATGTAGCGCGCCTGGTCGGTCACCAGGGTGAGCGCGAGATCCTCGCCCACCTGGTCGAGACGGTCCTCGAGTTCCTCGACCCGCATGAGGACCTCGTCCGCGACGGTTACCGTGTTCGTGCCGCCTTCCTTGTAGACCGCGACCTCGATGGACTCGCGGCCGTCGATGCGAGTGATGACCTCGCGCTCCTTCGCGCCGCGCCGGATGGTGGCCACGTCGTCCAATCGGATCACGGTGCGTTCCGCGTCCACCACGATGTTCCGCATGTCCTCGGGACGCTCGAACTCGTTGATCGTGCGCACCAGGTACTCGGTGCCGCCGTCAAGCAGGCGTCCGGCGGTGAGGTTCACGTTCTCCTGGCCGAGCCGGCTCACCACGGCGGGGACCGAAAGCCCCAGGTTCGCCACCTTCCGTTCGTCGATCTCGACGTGGATCTCTTCCTCGAGCCCGCCGCTGACCAGGACCGCCGCCACCCCCTCGACGCGCTCGAGGTTCCGCTGGATCTCCTGCTCCGCGATGAGCCGCAGCCGGACGAGGTCCTCGTTGCCGGTGAGACCGAAGCGGAGGATCGGGTCCAGCGAAGGATCGAACCGCAACAGGGTCGGCCGCGGCGCGTCGAGGGGCAGGCGCACCACGTCGAGGCGCTCCCGTACGTCGAGCGCCGCCATGTCCATGTCGGTTCCCCAGCCGAACTCCAGCGTGACCTCGCTGAGGTCGGGACGGGAGGAGGAGACGACCCGCACCACGTTGTTGACCACGCCGACCGCGTTCTCGATGGGCCGGGTGATCAGGTTCTCGATCTCGCTGGGAGCGGCGCCCTCGTAGTCGGTGCGGACGTTCAGCGACGGATAGGTGATGTCCGGCAAGAGGTCCACGGACAGCCGGTCGAAGCCGACCACGCCGAACACCACGATCGCGATGAACAGCACCACGACGGTGACCGGCCGCCGGATGGAGAAGTCGACGATGCGCATCGGCGGGGCTGTCCGTGAGGGGGTCTCGCCTAGCCTTGAGGCCGGCGGCGGCGGGCGATGATCTCCTCGATCTGCTCTTCCGTCATTCCCCGCTCACGCAGGCGTTCACGGAGCGCTTCGAGCTGCTCGGGCGTCGGCGCCTGACTGCGGGACTCGCCGTCCTCCGCCGACGGCCCCCAGCCGCGCTGAACCCGCTCCTCGATCTGCTCCTCGGTCAGGCCCATCGAGCGGAGGCGGCCCTTGATCGCTTCCTGGGTCTCGGGGGGGAGGCTCTCGAAGGAACCCGGTCCCCCGCCCTGCGGCCGGCCGGCGGGCCCTGCCGTCCGGGCGGATCCGGTCCGCGTAGGCCGGGAGGCCGCGCCCGGGGCGGGCGCCTCCACGGCCGCCGGTTCGGCGGCGGCCGGCGTCGCAGCGACCGGCGCTTCCCGCGGCGGCGGAGCGGGAGCCGCTGAATCCACTGCGCTGGCCGCTCGGGGCGCGCCCGCTCCCGGAGGTCCTCCGGGGGCCGGACGGCCGCCGGGCGGACCACCTCCGGCACCCGGCCGGCCCCGTCCTCCCGGCGGGCCCCCGCCCGCGGCCATCGCCGCGAGCCGCTCGTCGATCGCCTCGTCGGTCATGCCCCGCGCCCGCATCCGCTCGCGCATCGCGGCGCGGCGTTCCTCGGTCATTTCGAACCCACCGCCGGGCGCGCCGCCCGCGGTGCGCACCGGACGCTCCTCGGCGCCGGGCCCGACCAGGATCTGAACCGGGGTGGCATCGGTGAGACCGTCCTGCCCGACCACGATGACCCGGTCGCCCCGGTCAAGGCCGCTGGTGACCTCCACCCGGTCGTCCTCTTCGTACCCGAGGGTTACGTTCCGACGGTAGGCGGCGCCGTCCTCGACGACGAAGACCGAATCGGCAAGGCTCTCCAGCGAGAGCGCCCGCTTCGGCATGATCAGCGCGTCCTGCCGCACGTCGGTTACGAGTCGCACCCCGGCGAACATCCCGGGGCTGAGCCGCCCCTGCCGGTTGACCTCGAGCGTGACCCGGATGGTTCCCGTGGCCGCGTCGACCACAGGACTGATCCGCAGCACGCGACCCTGGAACTGTTCACCGGGGAACGCTTCCACCTGCAGGATCGCCGGCTGGCCGATGGAGAGCCGGGCAAGATCCCGTTCCGGCACCCCGATCACGCAGAGCAGCGGATCGAAGTCGGAAATCCGGAAGAGCTGCTGTCCCGCGGTCACCGTCTCCCCGAACTTCACGGCGCGCTGGATGATCAGGCCGTCGAAGGGCGCGGTGATACGCGTGTAGCCGAGCTGGATCTCGTTGCCGGAAAGCTGTGCCTTCGCCGACTCGAGCGCCGACAGGGCGGTGTCGTACACCTCCTGGCTCACCACCGCGTTCTCGAGCGAGGCCTTGGCCCGGTTGTAGACGATTTCGGCGTCCTGGAGCGCGACCCGGGCGATCTCCACCTGCGCGCGGGCTTCGAGCTCGTCGATCTGCGCGAGCACCTCGCCGGCCTGCACCTGGACCCCCTCTTCGGTGTTGAGGGCCACCAGCGGCCCGCCGGTGCGGGCCACGATGTCCACCTCACGCTCGGCTTCGAGCGTTCCGTTGGTCTCGATAAAGGCCGAGATCGGCCCCGGGAGAATCTCCACGACCTCGACGGGGACCGCGGTCACGGGCGCGCTTGCGCCGCCGAATCCGCCGGGAGGACCTCCGCCCGGCCGGCCGCCGGGGCCGCTCCCGCCGCCCGGCCCGGCGGCCTCTTCCCCCGAGCCGCACGCCACGGCGGTGGCGAGCCCGACCAGCAGGAGCGCTCGGAGAAGCGGTCGCCCGGGAACCTTCCGGCCCCCGAAAGAAATCGTCTTGGTGTAAGGCACGGATTCCCTCATTGCGTTACTGGATTCAGGGCCGGCGCACCGGCGGAGGCTGCGGGCTCACTGGCCACCGCCGTTTGGGGGGACGTGGTGTAGGGCCAGAGCAGGCGCTTCAGGTCGTCGGTCACCGCGTAGATCGTCGGTACGAGGAGCAGCGTCAGCAGGGTCGAGGTCGGGAGGCCTCCCGCCAACACCAGGCCAATCGGAGCCCACTGCCCCGCGCGACCGTCCACCGATCCGAAAAGACCGGGCAGGAAGTAGGGCGCGGCGAGCGGCAACAGCCCGCAGAAGGTGGTCAGGGCAGTCATCATGACCGGCCGCAGCCGGTGCTCGCTTCCGAGAATGAGCGCCTCGTCACGGGACATCCCCTGCTTGCGCAGCGCATTGACGTGCGCGATCAGGACGATGGCGTTGTTCACCACGATGCCCGCCAGCAGCACCAGGCCGAGCATCGCGGTGTTGCCGAGGGTCTGGCCGGTGAGCTTCAGCGTGATGGCCACCCCGATGAAGGAGAACGGGATCGAGAACATGATCACCGCCGGGTGGATGAAGCTCTCGAAGAGCGCCACCATGATCAGGTAGATCAGCAGCAGCGCGAACGCGAAGGCGAACCCCGCAGCGGCGAAGTCCGTCTGTCCCATCCGGGACCAGCGGTCGAAGCTCCACTCGTAGCCGGGAGGCAGGGCGATGTCGGCGAGCTGTTCCTGGACCTGGCCCATGAGCCGGAACGAAGCGCCGGGGACGGCGGTGTTCGCACTGATGGTGAGCTTGGGACGCCGGTCCTCGCGTTCGATGCTCCGGGGGCCGCTCACCATCTGGAAATCGGCCATGGCGCCCACCGGCACCCGCGCTTCCCCGACGAACACCGGCATCCGCCGAAGGTGATCGAGTTGCTCGCGCTGTTCCTCGGGGTACTGGACCACGATGTCCACTTCGCGCTGGTCGCTCTCGATCGTGCCCACCGGCCGGGTGGTCAGCGCGGCGCGGACGGTCTGGGCCACGGCGAAGGTTCCGGCTCCGGACGCGAGCGCCCGCTCGGCGTTCGGGCTGATGTGCAGCTCCTCCGTGCCGCTCTCCAGCGAGGTGTCCACGTCCCGGATCCAGGGGAGCTCGGCGAGGCGCTCCACCACCCGGCCGGAGATCAGCTCGAGGACGTCCATGTCGTCGCCCTTGAGATCGAGCCGGATCCCGCTGCCGCGCCCGGGACCGCGTCCCCGGCTCTCGGCGATGCGGAAATCCACCCCGGCGATCGTCGGAAGCATTTCCCGGATCTCGTCGGTGATCTCCTGGACGCTCCGCTCGGACTCGGACTCGTCCACCAGGTAGAGCTCGAAGCGCCGGCCGCCGCCGCCGAACCCCCGGCCGCGCGACCGGCCGCCGCCGCGGCGGAATTCATAGACCACGTCGGCGATCTCGAGTTCCTCCCGCCGCTCCTCGATGAGCGCCGCCACCGACTCCATCACCTCCCGGGTCTCGTCGAGCGAATAGGCCCGGGGCACATCCACGTTGATGGTCACCTCGCGTTCCACCGTGCTGTCGAAGCTGGAGCGTTCGATGTTCTGGTAGAGGGACCAGGCCACTCCCAGCAGGCCGATGGCCACGACCAGCGAGACGAACCGATGGTGGAGGGTGCGCCGGATGACCTTCCCGTGGAGACGGCCGAGGAGCCGCATGGTCCGGGAATAGACCCGCCGTTCGTTACGGAGCACGACCCCGGCCATCATCGGCACCACGGTGAGCGCCACCAGGAGCGAGGCCACGATCACCACGCTCAGGGTGAACCCGAAGTCGGTGAAGATCCGGAAGAAACCGCCCATCGTCGCGCCGAGGAAGACGAGCGGCACGAAAACGCACATGGTGGTCGCCGCGCCCGCGATGATCGGCATGGTCACCGCGGAGGCGCCGTGGATGGCCGCGGTCCGGGAGTCCTCCTTGTACTCGGTGAAGTGGCGCGAGATGGAGTCGATGACCACGATCGCCGGATCGGCGAGCATGCCGACGGCCACCATCAGCCCAAAGAGGCTGATCACGTTCAGCGTGGTGTCCACCGCCCCCGTCTGCCGGCCGAGATACATGATGACGAAGGTGGTGATGATCGAGAGCGGAATGGCCACCGCGACCAGCAGGGTGGTGCGCACTTTCTGCAGGAAGAGCAGCAGGATGATCATGGCCAGTCCGCCGCCGAAGAGGCCGGCGAGGGTCAACTGGGACAGTCCCCCGCGAACGTCGAGCGAGGAGTCCTGGATGTAGCGCATCTCGATCCCGTCGTAGCGGGGGATGGCGGCGATCTCCTCCATCTCCGCCTTGACCCCGTCGGCGACCGCCAGCACGTTCGCGTTGGAAGCCTTGTAGATGCGGAAGGTGACGGCCTCCTCGCCGTTGAGGTAGTCGAAGGAGGTCTGGGTGGGGAACTCGTAGGTGACGTCGGCGACGTCGCTCAGGCGCAATCCGGCCTCGCCGACCGGCGTCTCCCGGATCTCCTCGGGCCGCTGGAACTCCCCGACGGTGCGGACGATCAGCTTGCGCGAGCCGTCGGTGATCGTGCCTCCGGAAACGTTGACGTTGTTCTGGGCGAGCACCGTCGAGATGTCGCGGACGTCCACGTTGAGCGCCGCCATCCGCGCCTGGTCCATGCTGACCCGCAGTTCCCGCCGACGGACGCCCCGCACGTCGACGCTGGCCACGCCTTCGAGGCGCTCGAGCCGCGGCTGCACGATGTCTTCGGCGAAGTCGAAGAGCCGTTCGCGCTCCCACGGCGCCCCGAGGTGGAACTGGAGGATGGGGATGTCGGTGCTCTGGAACCGGCGGATGTTGATGCGCTCGATGTCGTCAGGCAGCAGGTGGCGGATCCGGTCCACCCGGTCGCGGGCCTCCACCACCATGAGGTCCATGTCCGCACCTTCGTCGAACTCCACGCTGACGTTTCCGCTCTCGGCCCTCGCGGTGGCGGTGAGGACCGTGATCCCGGGGATGGTCCCCAGGCTCTCTTCCAGCGGACGGACGATGAGGCGCTCGGTCTCTTCCGGTGAGGAGGACTCGTAGTCCACGCTCACCCAGAGGCTGTTGGAGCCGAACGAGGGCAGGAATTCGAGGGGCAGGCGGGTCAGCGAGACGTAGCCGAGCACGACCAGGCCGATCGCAATCATGCTGATCGTCACGCGCCGGTCCACCGCGAAGCGGGCCAGGAAGCTGCCCCGCTCCGGGACCTGCTCGTGGCTGTGTGAGTGGCGGTGTCCTTCCAGTCCGCTCATCGCCGCATCCCTCCCCGGGGCGCTCCTTCGGGGGAACGCTCGTCGGAGTCACTCTCTACGGAATCGCGGTCCCGATCGTTCCGTCCGCGCTCGCGCATCAAGGCGTCGAAGGTCTCGCGCTGCGTCTCGTTGAGGATCTCGCTGATCTGCTCGCGGAACTTCAGACGCAGTTCCCGGTAACGCGCGTAGGTGTCGTCCCAGAAGGCGCTCGCCTCGGCGCGGTTGGCCTCGATGAACGCGTCCATCTGCGCCTGCTGCGCCTCGTCGAGTGCGAGCCGGTCGACGAGCTGCTCGCGGAACCTCCGGGCTCTTGTCTCGCCGTCCCGCGCGTCGCGTCCACGGGAGCGGCCGCGATCCGCGCGCTCGGCGCCGCGCCGCATCGACCGGCGGCCGTCATCGTCACCACGACTCACGCGGTGTTCCCCGCCCCGGTGCATGAGGCGCGGCACTGCGCTCGCCAGCACCCCGGCGCCGAATCCGGCGAGGAGCAGCAAGAGCGGCATCAGCCGCTTCCAGCGGCGGTTCGCCGCGCCCGGCGCAGCCACATGTTCCTCAGGCATCAGCGTTCTCCCGCGGGGAGGAATCCCCCGCCCAGCGCAATCACCAGCACTGGCTCAGCCGCCGAATCGCTTGCCGCCAGGGTCTGGAACTCGGCCTCGAAGCCGGTCTCCGGGTCCGGAGCGGCCAGCACCTCGCCCTCGAAGGCGAGCAGATCCAGCTCCTCCGCGACCCGAACGGCGCCCGCCAGCGGTTCCGCCCCCTGTTGTTCGGCCTGCCAGACGCTGAGACCGGCGGCCAGCAGCAGCGCCGCGGCCGCCGCGGACAACCGGTATCCCAGTTGGCGCCAGGTCCAGAGCCGTACGGGCGACAGGTCCTCGCGGCGCTCCCGGTGGCGGACGACGAATCCCGGATCGGGCTCGCATTCGACCCGGAGGACCGCCGCCACCTGTTGCAGGCGCAGATGTTCCGTGCGGAACAGCGGATCGGCGGCTAGACGTGCCTCGACCTCGCGCACCTGCTCCGGCGACAGTTCGCCGTCCAGGTACGTGGAAAGAAGTTCCTTGTCCGTCATGCCTTCCTCAACTCAGGGCCTCGGCCAGCCGCTGCCGCGCGCGATGGATCCGGGACTGCACCGTCCCGAGCGGAACGCCGCACGCCTCGGAAATCTCGCGGTAGGTCATCCCGGCCACCTCTTTCAGAACCAGCGCTTCCCGCTCGTCGTCGGGCAGCGTCCGGAGCGCCGATTCCACCTCGGTGCGGCGGCGGAGGTCTTCCTCGGCCTCGGCGCTTCCGGCCCGCTTCCCCGGGTCTCCGGGCGGCCCCGCCACTTCGAGGAGCCGCCGCTGCCGGCCCGCCCGCCGGAGCGCGTCATGGGCGGCGCGAACCGCGATCCGGCAGAGCCAGGCTCCCACGGGTCCCTCGCCGCGGTAGCCGGAGGCACGGCGGAAGGCGCGCAGGTAGGCCTCCTGGGCCGCGTCTTCGGCATCGGAACGGTCCCGGAGGATGGCGAGGGCGACGGAACGTACCCGGGCCTCGGTACGGCGCACGAGTTCATCGAAGGCGCGGAGGTCGCCCTGATCGCGGAACCTCTGCAGCAGCCGGCGCTCTTCCGCATCCTCTCGGGCGCGCTCGTCTCGGGCTGGGTGAACCGGCGCATGGTCTTGCTCTTCACAAGCAAGACGCGCCGGACCTGCCGGTTTGTTCGCGTCGGGCACGAGTGGCCGCCAGTGTAGTGCGGCGGGTCGCCGGTTCTGCGCGCGCCCATAATCCGCCGCATGGGCCAATCAAAGACTTACCGGATCGAGACCCGCAGCGTCCACGCCGGCGTCCCGGACAATCCCGCGGGGGCGGTGGCGCCACCGATCCACCTGTCGACGACCTTCGAACGGGATGCCGAAGGCGAACTCGCCTCGGACTTCATCTACAGCCGCAGCGGGAATCCGGACCGGGCGGCGCTCGAGGCGGCGGTCGCCGACCTCGAGGGCGGTGCGGAGTGCGTGTGTTTCGCTTCGGGGCTCGCCGCCATCCACTCGCTTCTCCTGACCCTCTCTCCGGGAGACCTCGTCCTCGCTCCGAAAGACGCGTATCACGGTACCGTGAAGCTCGCGAAGGAGTCGCTGGCGCGTTGGGGCCTCCGGACCCGTTTCACGGATTTCCTGGATGCGGCGGATGTCGAAGCCGGGTTGGCGGAAGGTCCTGCGCTCGCCATCCTGGAGACCCCCTCCAACCCGACGCTGCGGGTCACCGATATCGCGGCGGTGGCCGCACGGTGTCATGCCGCGGGGACGCTCGCCGCGGTGGACAACACCTGGATGACCCCCGTTCTCCAGCGCCCGCTGGAGCTCGGCGCGGACATCGTGATCCACGCCACCACGAAGTACTTCGGGGGGCACAGCGACGTGACCGGGGGGGCCGTCGTCGTGCGGGACGGCCTGGAACTGGCCCCGCGCCTGCGGTTCGTGCAAACCGAGACGGGCCCGGTGCCGTCGCCCTTCGACGCCTGGCTGCTGCGCCGGGGAGTGAAGACCCTTCCCATCCGGATCCGGGCCCAGTCGGAAACCGCCGGAAGACTCGCGGAGTTCCTGAACCGTCATCCCCGGGTCGCTGAGACCTTCTATCCGGGCCTCACCGACGATCCCGGGCACGATGTCCAGACGCGCCAGGCCGACGGTTACGGCGCGATGCTCTCGTTCCGGGTGGATGGGGGCGAGGACCACGCCCGGAGGGTCCTTTCGCGCGTCGACCTCATTGTCCGGGCCACGAGCCTGGGCGGCATCGAGAGCCTGGTCGAGCACCGGGCGCTCGTCGAGGGACCGGACTCCGAAACCCCCCGCGACCTCATCCGGGTCTCCGTCGGCCTCGAGCACCCCGACGACCTGATCGCGGACCTCGATCAGGCGCTGGGGTAGCTCCCGGCTGGGACCGCCGGCCGGTTCTCGCGGTAGCGGCCTCCAGACCGGCACGCGCGGCGCTCCGCGCCGCGCACGTCGCGACGCCATCCGCCCCCATGGCATCACCGGCATGGAACGCAACCCCGCTTGCGCCGACATGTAGCTGGCCCGCCGACTCCGCTGTCGCCCCGACACGGGCGAACCGACTCCGGGGCCGCACGCTGTGGACGGGCGGAAGTGGTTACTTCAGAAGTGTTACCAATCCGACGACGAGCGCCGCCTGCGCCAACAGCGCCCCGAACACCCACTTGATGAGCCGCACATCGCGCTCCGCCATCTCACGCCGCAGGTTGGTCTCCAACGTCTCCAGGTCTGCTTTCGTGGCAAAGCCGGCCATGGTCTCGCGGATCTGCCGGAGTTCCGCCTGGAGTTCCGCCTTGGTAGCAAAGCCCGCCAGGCTCCCGCGCATCTGTCGGAGTTCCGCCAGCACCGGGTCCAGGCCGGATGCAGCGATCTCCGAAGTCATGGTCCGTATCCGCTGGTCCGCAGTATAGGCCAGTTCCGGCTCCCATCCTCTCTCCATAAGCAGATGGAAGAGGGTGCCTTCCCGAGCCGGTTTCGCAGCTGCGGCGCCCAGACCGGATGGCGGGGCGCCCGCGGGTGTTTCGGTCGGCTTCCCGGGTGACTCGGGGGCTGAGGGTTGCGGC
>VXWI01000114.1 GCA_009835985.1 Acidobacteriota bacterium
CGCCGTCGTAGAACCCGGGCACGTGGACCCGGTTCCCGTCCTCCGACACGAGGGAGGACAGCATCTTCACGTGCCGGAGCGCCGGCGCGTCGGTGGAACGCTTGTGCGCCCCGTGGATGTTGGAGGCCACCGGGCCCCGACCCCAGCTCGCACCGCTGGTGGTGAGTTCGATGTAGACGCAGCCCTCGGAGCCGCCCCCGATCCCCGCGGCGCCGGAGCGGGACTGCCTCCCGAAGCGGTACATCGCCTCGGCCTCGCGGAAGAGCTCCGGGTTCTCGCGGACGAACTGGCGGAGGCCGATGGACATCCGTTCCTCATCGCCCTCGGCGACGAAGATCAGGTTCACCGGCATGGTCCCCGTGACTTCCAGGATGGAATGGAAGGCGTTCCACTGCACCATCTGCGGGCCCTTGGAGTTCGTGGCGCCCCGGCCGATCATCACCTTCTTGAAGGGGCCGAACTCGCTGAACTCACCGTCGAACGGCGGCAGCACCCACGCCTCGGGCTGCGTGATCGGCATGGTGTCGTACATCCAGTAGATGAGCAGGGTGCGCTCCGCGCCGTAGTTGCAGTTCGCGTAGACCACCGGGTTGCCCGGCTGTCCCCACTCGGTCATCGGGATCTCGTAGACCTGCGAGTGCTGGCAACCCAGCTGGTCGAAGAAGCCCTTGACCATCTGGGCGGACTCGGGGATGCCCTCGCCGGAGTTCGAGATGCTCGGCTGCTGGATCCAGCGGCGGAGGTTCATGGTGTGCTCGTCCACGTTGTCGTCGATGTGCTCGAAGATCTGCTGGAGTTCCTCGGGGACCTGCGACAGGTCCGGGGCGATCTCGGTGTCGCCGTCAGCCCGGACGCCGAGCGCGTCGGTGGTTGGAGCCATCGGGTCCTCCGTTTCGGGCGCCCCGCAGGCGAGCAGGCCGAGCCCGCAAGCGAGGGTCAGAATCAGGCCGAGTCGGGTTGCCTTCTGGGTCATCAGGGTCTCCTCCATGAGTCGAACGCGTCAAATTCGGACGATATGCCCCGATTGGGTGGCCGTCAACGGGCGGGGGCGCCCTCAGAGCGCCGGCCCTCCCTCCTGCATCGCCAGCGTTCCCCGCATACGCTTCCCGAATCCGCCGTTCCCCCGCCCGTTCCCGTCTCCCGCCGCTGTTTCCGGCGGTGCTCCTCGCCTGGGCAGCCTGCAACCCCGCGCCGCCGCCGGTGGCGGATCCCGTTCCGCGCACGGCCGACGAACTCGCCGATCGGTATGTGCGGCTCGCCTTCGCCCTCCACGAGCGGGACCCACTCTTCCTCGACCTCGTGTTCATGGCGGCTCCTCCCGCGAGCGAGGACCTTGAAGTCCGGGAGATCGCCGAGCGGGCCGAGCGCCTCGCGGCCAGCTCCCGGGAGATGGCGCGAACCGGGGACGAGTTCCGGGTTCGCCGCATCGAAGCGTCGCTCCGCGCGATGGCCTTCCGCGCCCGTTCGTTGCTCGGGGAGCGCCGCCCGGTCGCCGACGAACTCCGGGTGGTCTTCGGGCTTTCCTGGACGGACTCCGAGGTGGACACCGACCGCCTCCATTTCCGCGTCGATCGCTCGCTGGCCGGCGTGGCTCCCCTCAAGGTCCGCGTGCGTCGCTACTACGAGCGCTCCGACGTGCCCGGCGAGTCGGCGGAAGGCCGGTTGCGCGAGGCGCTGGCCGCCTGCCGCGAACTCGCGCTGGGCGCATCGGCGGCGATGGAACTCGAACCTCTCGGCATCCGGTGGATGGAACCGGCGGAGGCGCTTGCGCTTCCGACCGGCCCCTCCCCCTTCTACCGTTACTCCGGAGACGGAGCGGGCGCGCTCTGGCTTCCCCTCGGGCTTCCCCTCAGGTCCTCGGAGCTGAGCCGGCTCGCCTGTCACGAGGGTGTGCCCGGCCATCACCTGCAGGCGGTCGTCGCCGACCGGGAGTACCAGGCCGCCGGATGGCCTGAACTGGGGATCGTCCCGCTCTACGGTCCCCGGACCGCGGTGTTCGAGGGCCTGGCGGCAACGCTCGAGGGTCTTTTCCCAGCCGCTCCCGCCGACGAATCGCTCCGCGCCCTCGAGCCCGTGGTTTCGCGGGTGCTTGCCGGGTACCTGGACGGCGACCTGACCCGCCTGGAAGCGCTCCGCGCCCTCGACTTCGACGCGCTCGTTCCCGATCCCCACGGCCTCCTCGCGCATGCCGACCGCTTCGGCGGCTACGCTCTCGTCCGTCCCTCCGCGGACCCGGCGTTTCGCAGCGCGCTGGAGAGCCTCATCGATCCCCGGCTCTCACCGGACGAGCGTCTCTCCGGGATCGTGAGAGCGGTCCGCGAGGCCATGAGTCCCGCGGAGCTCATTGGCTTGCTCTCCCCCACTCTCCATAATTGACGGCTGGTTGACGCCTTGCTGATTCGCCCGGCGAGCCTTCTGCTCGCGGTTTTCGTCCTCGCCTCCTGCGGGGCTCCCGAAGAGGAACCGCCCTCGGACGGGATGGAAGGAATGGCCGGGATGGGCGGAATGATGATGGCCCACGGCGATCACGCTCCCCGGTACGGGGGCTACGTCTTCATGCACGGCGACCTCCATTTCGAGGTCGTGCTGAGCGCAGAAGGCGAGCACCGCATCTATTTCTCCGATGCGATGCGGAGCGAGTTGCCGGCCGCGGTGGCCGAGGACGTGCGGGTCACGATTCGCCGGTTGGGTGAGGCGGGCGAGGAACTGGAACCGTTGCGGCCCCGGATCGACGAGTTCGGCGAAGCCTGGATCGCGAGCAGCGATCCCATCGACAGCGAAGACACGGTGGCGATCGTCTACTTCCGGTTCGAGGGCTCGCCCTACGAGATCGAGGTCCCGTTCATCATGGAGCCGCCCACCGTGGATCCCCACACCGGGCTGCCGATCGCCGATCCGCCCCCGGACCCCGAAGAG
>VXWI01000084.1 GCA_009835985.1 Acidobacteriota bacterium
GCCGGCGATCTGGAAGGAGACGCCACCGATCCCATGACCGTCTTCGACGACGCCGTCGGCCGCTTCGAACAGGCCCCGCTCGCTCACCTCCCGATCCCCTTCGAGGAGATGCCCACGCTCGCCGCGGAACTCGGGGGACCGCGCCTGTTCGTCAAGCGCGACGACCAGACCGGGCTCGCCTTCGGCGGCAACAAGGCGAGAAAGCTCGACTTCATCCTCGCCGACGCGGTCGCGAAAGGCAGCGACAGCGTGATCACCTGGGCGGGCGTGCAGTCCAACTGGGCGCGGATGACCGCAGCCGGTTCCCGGCGGCTGGGCATGGACCCGATCCTCGTCCTGGCGCGCCGGGAAGACCAGTCGGTGGCGCCCGCCGACGGCAACCTGCTGCTCGACCGGATCCTGGGCGCCGACGTGCGCATCATCGAGCCGGGCGAGGACCGGGAGGCGATGGTGGACGAGATCGCCGCGACGGAACGCGAGGCGGGACGGATCCCCTATGTGGTGTCCGTGGGCGGTTCGCGCACGGGTGGCTCGATGGACCTGCCGCTCGGCTCGGTCGCCTACGCGAACTGTTTCCGGGAGCTCGTCGCCCAGGCGCGGGACGCCGGCGTGACGATCACCCACGTGGTCCATGCCTCCGGCTCCGGCAGCACCCAGGCCGGGCTTGTGGTCGGGGCGAAGATGCTCGCGCCCGACGTGCGGATCATCGGGATCAGCACCGGCGGCAGCAAGGCACCGAGCGAAGCGAACGTGCTCGCCATCGCCCAGGAGACGGTGGAGGCGATGGGGCTCGACGTGGAGGTTGGCCCCTCCGACGTGGTGGTCCACGACGAATACGTCGGCGAGGGCTACGGCATCCTGAACGAGGATGTCGTGGAGACCATCGCGTTGACCGCCCGGACCGAAGGCATCCTCCTCGACCCGGTCTATACCGGGAAGGCCATGACGGGTCTGTTCGACATGGCGCGCACCGGGCAATTCAGCGACACCGACGTGGTGGTCTTCCTCCACACCGGGGGCACTCCGGCGCTGTTCCCGTACCGGGAGGGACTGTTGGAGGATCTACCGGGACCGACGGACGAGTAGCGCCGGGGAGGAACCACCGCGCAGTTCATCGCAAGGGGGATAGCAACCGGTTCCCCCGGAGCGAGGCCTGCTTCAGCGGCGCTGGTTTCGCGCTCCCGCGCGGCCCCCACCGGGAGAACTGGGCCGGCCGGAGGCCGGCGCTCCGAGCCGCCGCCCCTGCTCAGGAACGATGCGCGGTGCCGGCTGAAGCCGGCGTTCCGAGCCGTTACGCGCTTCAGCGGGTCGGAGCGACCAATACCGCCCCGGTAACTCCCGCTTCCCGGAGCGCGCCGTTCAGATCCGCGATGCCGTCGCCGAGGAGGGTGGCGAGCCGTTCGAGAATCGGTTTCGCTTCCGCGTCCAGGTCGCGGAAGCGCTCGAAGGAGCCTCCGGTGGGGCGGCCGTAGTTCTGGGCGATGTGCCCGTAGAGATAGGCGATCTGGTTGTCCAGGCGCGGCGTGAAGTTGACGGGATCCTGACCGGCCTCGTTCTTCGTCTGGATGAGTTCGTCCTCGATCTCGGTCAGACCCTTCCGGAGGGGCTCTGACGCCTCCTCCAGTGCGTCGGTCCAGCGATCCGCCTGCCGGGCGCGCTTCTCCACCGCTTCCAACTGATCGCGGGCTTCCCGGAGCGCGCCGATCCGCTCGTGCACGCGCTCGAGCAACGCCTGCGACTGCCGCACCAGATCGTGCTGCTGGCGGAGATCGTCCTCGGTGACGGCCGTCCGCGGGTCCTTCATCACCTCGAACCGAACGGGATCGCCCCGGACTTCCTCCTCACCCTCCGTGCGGAAAGACAGCGAGGCGGCGTAGGACCCCGGCACAACGAAGGCACCCCCGGTATAGGAGATGGACATCACCGCGCCCTTCAGGAGTTCGGGGCGCTTGTACTTCAGGTCCCAGGCGATCCGCTGGAGCCCGGCTTCCGTCTCCAGCACGGCGTCGGGATTCGGCTGCTCCTCCGCGGACTCCTCGCGCTCGGCACCGGGCGCCGGCTTCCGCTCGAACTCCCGGATCACCTCACCGTTCGCGTCCGTGACCGTGAGGCGGAGTTCGTCACCCTCTTCCAGATCCTCGGGCAGGAAGTAGTGGAGAAGAGCACCCGCCGGACGGTTCTCCGGCGCGCCTGGACCGCGGAACGGCCGGGCGCCGCCGGTGGCCAGCCGCACCGCCGGTCCCGCCGGCAGGAGCGCCGGCGCATCCCACGAACGGCCCGCCAGCGCCCGCACCGGCGTGAGGTCGTCGAGGACCCAGAACGAACGTCCCTGGGTGGCGACCAGCAGCTCGTCGCCCGCCATCTGCAGATCGGTGATCGGGGTGGCCGGCAGGTCCCCGAAGGGAACGAAACGCTCGCCCCCGTCCAGACTCAGGAAGAGCCCGAACTCGGTCCCCACATACAGGACGCTCTCATCCGCGGGGTCCTCCCGGACCACCCGCACGGGGCGACCCGCCGGTATTGCCCCGTCGCTCCCGAGACGCATCCACGTCGCACCGAAGTCCGTCGTGCGGAAGACGTAGGGTTCGAAGTCGTTCTCGCGGTACCGCTGCACGGCGAGGAGCGCGGCGCCGTCGTGATGTGTGGAGACATCGAGGCTGTTCACGGTGCCGCCGGCCGGCATTCCCGGCGGGGTGACTTCGGTCCAGGATCCGCCGCCGTCCCGCGTCAGGTGGACCAGGCCGTCGTCGCTGCCCGCCCAGATCACCCCCGGCACCCGCGGCGATTCCCCAAGCGCGAAGATCGTGCCGTAGACCTCGACGCCGGTGTGGTCGTGCTGCACCGGCCCGCCCGGCAGGGCGCCTTTCTCCGGATCGCCCACCGTCAGGTCGGGCGAGATGGTCGTCCACGAGAGGCCGCCGTCCGTGGTTCGGTGGACGTAGTTGGAGGTGTGGAAGACGACCGCCGGGTCGTGCCGGGAAACGACGATCGGGGCGTTCCACTGAAAGCGGTACTGGAGGTCGCGCGGGGCCGTTCCGTCGGCGAGTTCGGGATAGACGATGACGTTCCGCGCGCCGGCCTCGTCGCGGTCCTGCCGGTCGATCTGGCCGATGTAGTTGCCCGCGTAGGTGAGTTCGGGCCGCCCGGGGGTGACGGCGATGTGGCCGCTCTCGCCGCCCGCGACGTCCCACCAGTGGGCCTCGGGTGAGAGGCCGCTGTCGGTCCAGGCCGGCACGCTGATCGTCGAGTTGTCCTGCTGCGCGCCGTAGAGCCGCCGAGGGAACGCGTCGTCCACGGTGAGCCGGTAGAACTCCGCGGTGGGCTGGTTGTGGATGGAGGACCAGTTGTCGCCTCCGTCGAGCGTCACGGTGGCGCCCCCGTCGTTCGCCTCCACCATGATCCGCGAGTCGTTCGGATTGATCCACAGGTCGTGGTGGTCTCCGTGGGGGAGCCGGACGGTCTGGAAGGACTTGCCCGCGTCCACCGACTTCAGGAAGGGCGCGTTCAGCACGTAGACGGTGTCCGGATCCGTCGGGTCGGCGACCACGTGGCTGTAGTACCAACCGCGGCCCCGCAGGCGGCGGTCGCCGTTCACCCGGGTCCAGGTGTCCCCGCCATCCTCGCTCCGGTAGAGGCCGCCCCGCTCCTCGGCGGCGGTGACGAGCGCGTACACCCGGCGCGGGTCCGACGCGGCGATGGACACCCCGATACGGCCAAGCGGGTCTTCCTCGGAGGCTTCCGGAAACCCGTCCCCGGCCAGTTCCCACGACGCGCCGCCGTCCCGGGTCCGGTAGAGCCCGCCCTCGGGGCCGCCGTCGATGAGGGTCCAGGGCTTCCGCTCCGCCTGCCACATCGCGGCGAAGAGCTCCCGCGGGTTCGCCGGGTTCATCGCGAGCCCCACGGCGCCGGTCGCGTCGGAAATCTGGAGCGACGCCGTCCAGGTCTTCCCTCCATCCTCCGTCAGATAGACCCCCCGCTCGGACGAGCGGCCGAAGATCTGGCCCAGCACGGCGACGAAGGCCCGGTCGGGGTCGTCCGGATCCACCGCGATCCGGCCGATGAGGCCGGCGGCCGCGAGGCCCACATGGGTCCAGGAGCGTCCGGCGTCGGTGCTGCGGTAGACCCCGTTGCCCACGGAGATGTTGCCGCGCGGGCCGGCGGAGCCCGTTCCCACGTAAATGACGTTGGGATCCGAGGGCGCGACCGCCACCGCACCGATGGAACCGACGGCGAACTCCTTGTCCGACAGGTTCGTCCAGGAGATGCCGGCGTTCTCGGTCTTCCAGACGCCGCCCCCGGTGGAACCCATGTAGAAGACGTGCGGCTGGTCGGGAATGCCGGTGACGGTGGTCACCCGACCGCCACGCGAGGGTCCCACCATCCGGAAGTCGATGTCGCCGAGCACCTGCGCGGGCACCTCGAACCCGTCGGGAACCGCAGCCCGCCGGACCGGTCCCTGCGCCGCGGCGGGCGCCGTCACGGCCGCCAACAGGAGCAGCGTGCCCGCGAGCCGCGCGTCGACGCTCATGCGTCCTCCGGAGCGCCGGCTCCGACGACCGCCTCGACCTCGATCTCGACGAGGTACTCCTCGCCGACGAGATCCGCGTAGGTCAGCGTGCACGCGGGCCGGACGGACCCGAAGAACTCCCCGTGGACCCTGGCTACCGCTTCCCAGTCGGTCCCGGGCTTTACGTGAATCCGGGTGCGGACGACATCGTCCAGGGAGCCGCCCAGCGACTCGATCGCGGTCCGGATCTTCCCGATCGCGTAGCGCGTCTGTCCCGCCGGATCGCCGGTCGCCACCGGCCCGTCCGGCCCGGTTGCGGTCGTCCCGGAGACCAGGATGCGATCGCCGATCCGGGTGGCGCGGGAGTAGCCGAACTCGGCTTCCCACGAGACTCCGCTTCCGACGCTGCGGCGTTTCATGGGTGGCGCCTCACTGTTGGCAGGAGCGTCCATCCGGCGGGTGAGGGCTTCCGCGTTTCGCCCGCCGTCGGCGGACGATGCCGGCCGGAGGCCGGCGCTCCGACTCCGCTTTCAACGCTTCGGCGATTCATGGGTCGCGGATTGTAGGAGCCCCTTCCACGAACATGGCGTCCCCGTAGGAATAGAACCGGTACCGCTGCCGCACCGCTTCGCGATAGGCGGCGAGCACCGTCTCCGTCCCCCCGAGGGCCGCCACCAGCATGAGGAGCGAACTCCCGGGCAGATGGAAGTTGGTGAGCATCGCGGAGACCACCCGGAAGCGGTGGCCCGGAAGGATCAGCAGCGACGTCGATCCGGCGATCCCGTCGCTTTCCAGAACCCCGGGAGTCTCCAGCACCCGGACGGTTGTCGTCCCGACCGCCACCACCCGGCGGCCTTCGGCCAGCTGGGTGAGGACCGCCCTCCGGGTCGCATCGGGAACAAAGAACCGCTCGGCCGTCAGTTCGTGGTCGCGCGGGTCCTCGACCCGGACCGGGGCGAAGGTCCCGTATCCGACGTGCAGGACCAGGTCCACGATCCCGATGCCGCTCGCGCGCAGCCGGCCGAACATCCCGGGTTCGAAGTGGAGACCGGCGGTCGGAGCCGCCACCGAGCCGGGAAACCGCGCGTACACGGTCTGATACCGCTCGCGGTCGCGTCCGTCCGGCCCCTCCGAGCCCTCGAGATCGCGGCGGATATAGGGCGGCAGGGGCGTCCGGCCCACCTGCTCGGCAAGGTCGAGAATGCCCGTCGCGCCGGAGATGATCCGGATCTGGCGCTGTCCCTCGCCGAGATCCGCTCCCACTTCCAGGCAGACCGAACCCCCTTCGCCGGCGAGCAGGCGGACGCCCGGGCGGAGTGCCGGCCGGGTGAGCGCTCGAAGGAGCCCCCCCGGCCCCTCGTCCTCCGGGAGGACGAACACCTCGACGCGCCCGCCGCCGACCTCCTTCCGGGCCGGCACGCGGGCCGGAATCACCCGGGTGACGTTGCGGACCAGCAGGTCGCCCGGCCGGAGCAACGACGCAAGATCGGGAAAACCCAGGTGCGCCGTCCGGCCGCCGGACCCGAGGTGGAGCAACCGGGCGTCGCTCCGTGCCGCCGGCGGATGCTGGGCGATGAGTTCTTCGGGGAGTTCGAACGTGAAGTCGGAGGTCCGCACCTCCAGCCGCCAGCCCGCCGATCAGCCCGGCTGGCCGGTGGGCGCCTCGGGAAACAGCGTCCCCGAGGCAGCGCGCCCCAGGTGCCGCGCGCCCCGGTCGGTGATCATCCGTCCCTTCGCCGTGCGCCGCAGGAAACCGCGGTAGATGAGGTACGGCTCATGGACCTCTTCGAGCGTGCGGTTGTCCATCCCGAGGGTGGCGGCGAGGTTGGCCACGCCGACCGGCCCGCCGGAGAAGTTGTCGAGCAGGCTCTCGAGGATCTTGCGGTCGAAACGGTCGAGCCCCTGTTCGTCGACCTGGGCGATCTCGAGCAGCGCGAGCGCGGTCTCCCGGCGGATCGTTCCGTCGCCGCGCACCTCGGCGTAGTCGCGCACCCGCCGCAGCAGGTTGTTGGCGACCCGCGGCGTCCCCCGGGCCCGCGAGGCGATCTCCCGTCCGGCGTCCGGCTCGAGGTGCACCCCCAGCACCCGCGCGGCGCGCGAGAGGACCCGTTCCACCTCCTCGACGGAATAGAATTCGAGCTGGTGGACGAGCGGGAACCGGTCCCGCAAGGGGCCGGTCAGCAGGTCGGCGCGGGTCGTCGCCCCCACCAGCGTGAACGGCGGCAGGTCGATGCGGAGACTGTGCGCGCCCAGCTTCTCGCCGACCATGATGTCCACGTAGTGGTCCTCCATGGCCGGATAGAGGACTTCCGCGACCGCGGGCGCGAGGCGGTGGATCTCGTCGATGAACAGGATCTCGTTGCGCGCCAGCGCGTTCAACAGCGCCACCATGTCGCCGGTGCGCGGCACGAGCGGTCCCGCGGAGGTGTGCATGGGGACTTCCAGTTCCCGGGCAAGCACCGCGGCGAGCGAGGTCTTGCCGAGGCCGGGCGGTCCGTGGAGGAGCACGTGATCGAGGGCCTCTCCCCGCCCGCGCGCGGCGCCCACGCTGATCTCGAGCTGCTCGAGGACCGCACTCTGGCCCGCGTACTCCCCGAAATCGCGCGGCCGGAGGGTCCGGTGGAACTCTTCGTCCCGGCGGCCGGGCGGAGCTTGCGACGCACCCACGCAGCGGCCCCGTCAGTTCTCCCGTCCGGGTCCGGGGGCGGGAAGCGAGGTGAAGTCGGCCCGTTCCCCCCGGGGCGCCGGCAGGTCGAGGATCCGCATGAGGTCGAGCGCGTTGCCGCGCGCGAGGACTCCTTCCCGGAGCTGATAGTCGAACTCCATGGCGCCGTCCACCACGCGCTCGGTGAAGTGCATGTTGCGGACGCGGCCCGGAAGTTCATGCGCCAGCTCCGTGAGCGACAGGTCGTGCGTCGTCATCACGCCGACGGCGGATCGCCGGCCCAGCTCGCGCAGGAGCGCGGCGACCGCGGCGCGGCGGTCATCCGAGTTGGTCCCCTGCAGGACCTCGTCCAGCAGGAAGAGCAGCGGCTCCTCCTTCGAGCCGGTGTTGAGCACCGCCTTGAGCGCCAACAGTTCCGCCAGGAAACGGGAAACGCCGTCCTGGAGCGAATCGTGAACGGCGATCGAGGCCCCGAGGGCGAGCGGACCGAGCCGGAACGTCGTTGCGGCGGTCGGCGCCCCCATCCGGGCCAGGACGACATTGACGCCGATCGTCCGCAGCAGGGTGCTCTTCCCCGACATGTTGGAGCCGGTGACGATGAGCATGTCGGCTTCCCCGCGGCCGAGGCGGACATCGTTCCGTTGCAGGCGCGCTTCCGGGATCAGCGGATGACCGAGACCCCGCGCTTCGAGACCCGGCACGTCGTCGAACTCGGGAAAGACGTGTCCGGGGCGCTCGATGCAGTACTGCGCGAGCGCCAGGAGCGCGTCGAACTCCCCGGCAGCCTGCACCCATCCCCGCGCCTCCCGCTGGTGACGGCGGCGCCAGCGCTCGATGGCCCAGCGGTGATGCGTGCCCCAGAACAGCATGGCGGCGACCGGCGCAAAGAGCAGATTGCGCCGTGCGGCGAGGCGGACCTGCAGCCGCTCCAGCCTCCCGAGCGCCACCTCGGCTCGCTCGAGGCGCTCTCGAAGGCCCCGGAGCAGGGGCGACTCGAATCCTTCCGAGGTGACCGAGAGCGCGATCTGCCGGATGCCGGCAATCTCCGATTCCATGAGTCGCAGGACGGTTTCCTGTTCCCTTACCTGCGACCGGAGCCAGAGGCCCCAGGCCGCCGAGAGGGACACCGCGGCGAGGAAGAACGAAGCCTCCCCCGCGGTGACCCAGCGCAGCAGCCCCCCCAGCATGGCCGCGCTCAACAGGACGGCCAACACGCCGAGCAGCGCTTCGGGTTGTCGGCCCCAGGGTGCGGCCGAGGTGTCCTCCTTCCGGGACGCTGCCCGGCCGTTCCCGTCGCCGCTCCCGCCATCCGACGCCAACCAGTCGAGCACCACCGAGGATCGGGTGCTCGGCCATGGCTCGAGCGCGCCCGTCGCCGCGAGCGTTTCGTGGATCTCGATCCGGGCGCCGAGTTCCCGAATGGCCAGCTGGCGGCCGGCGACCGCCTCCGGCGGCGCGGGCTGCAGCAGCCACCCGGCGAGCGTCGCGCCGCCCGTATCGGTCCGCCAATCCGCGAGCCGCTCGAACAGCCCGCCCGATCCGAAGAGGTCCAGATGGTCCCCGAGGTGGCTCTCCCCGAGGTCGGAGACCCGGTGGCGCCGGTCCGCGAGACGATGGTCGTCGTCGACCGTGTTGCGATGGGCGGGCGTCCCGCCCCGCCGGATGGCCGCCGCCGGGGTGCCCGGACTGCCCGCCTCTCCCTCGGTGTCCCGGTCGACCCGGATCGCGGCCCGGTGGTGGAGCTGGGCGATGTGGTGGACGCCGCGCGCCCGGTTCAGGAGACCTTCGTGCACGAAGGCCAGCCAGACGAACAGCGCACACGGGACGACGACCCACCACGGGGACCAGAACCCGACGTCGCCGGCGCCGAGCGCCAGGGCGAGCGCCACCACGACCACCGCGAGGCGCGCCGTCGAGATCCGGCGGACCCGCGCCAGCAGCCGGGAAGCCTCGGTCAGCCGTTCCTGGGCGCGACCCCAGAACTCGTTGGTGTCGGCCGGCGAGGGGGAGGGCGCGGTCATGCCGATCGGGAGGACAGCCGGCTCAGGGCTGCCTTGAAGAGTTCCTGCAACTCGGCGTCGGGCTTCTCGGCGCGGACGGACTGCACGACCTCCTCGACGCGGCGCCGGTCGGTGAACTGCAGGTTCGCGAAAGCCGTGACCAATTGTTCGTGGACCGGATCGCGCGGCGCCGGCGGCGGCGCGTCGCTCTCGTCGTCGGGAAGCGCTTCCGCGAGTTCCGTGATGAGGCGGCGCGCCAGCTTCGCGCCGACTCCCGGCGCCCCCTGGAGGAACTTCACTTCCTTGTCCCGGATGGCCTGGCGAAGCCGGGGGACGGAGAGCGACAGGAGATTCAGGGCCACGGAAGGGCCGACGCCGTTGACGCCGCGGAGCTGATCGAAGAGACGCGCCTCCTCACCGCTGCCGAAACCGTAGAGCTGCACGGTTTCCTCGCGGTGCAGAAGCATGCGCACGGTGAGCCGGACCTCCTCCCCGGACGCCGGGAGGCGTGACGCGGTGCCGGTGGACACCTGAAGCCGGAAGCCGATCCCACCCACGTCGATCAGCACGTCTCCTTCGCGGGCCTCCACAAGCCTGCCGGCGAGACGCTCGATCATCGTGGCCTTCCGGAAGCGGCACGCGCCAGGCGGGCCTCGGCTCGCCGGGCGTCCAGATGACAGATCGCGACGGCGAGCGCGTCGGCCGCGTCCTCCGCGTCCGGCGGCTCGACCATCCCGAGCCGCCTGGCCACCATGCCGGCGACCGAGCCCTTGCCGGCCGCCCCGTAGCCGGTGAGCGCCTGCTTGACGCTGCGCGGGCTGTACTCGGCGACGGGATAGTCCGCCGCCGCTGCCAGCACGGCGCCGCGAGCGTGCCCGAGCGTGAGTGCGGCGCCGGCGCTCGCCGCGCTGAAGACCGACTCCACCGCGACCTCATCGGGGTGGAGCCGCTTGATGACTTGGCCAATCTCCCGATGGAGCCGGTGGAGGCGCAGCACGAGGGAGTCACGGGGCGGACACCGGACAACCCCGAAGTCCACGACGCGCAGCCGTCCGTCCGTTTCGTCCACCGCGCCCCAGCCGGCGATCCGTGAACCGGGGTCGAGCCCGACGACCCGAATCCCGGGTCGGGTCCCGGAATCACCGGCGGCCTTCGAGGAATCCAAAGGAGACTGCTCGGTCAGGACGCGACGTCCAGCTCTTCGTCGTCCATGTCGAAGTTCGCCCACACGCCGGTCACGTCCTCGTGATCTTCCAGCGCCTCCATGAGCTTGAGCACCCGCTGGGCCTCGCCACCGGCGACCCGCACGTGCTGGGTCGCGAGCATGGCGATCTCCTCGCTGTCGCACCGGATCCCGCTCGAGCCGAGCGCGTCCCTGACAGCCCCGAACGCCTCCGGCGGGCAGCGCAGGTCCCAGTGCTCGCCGTCCTCGAGCACGTCGCTGCCGCCGCTCGTCAGGACAAGGTCGATGAGGTCGTCTTCGGAGGCCTGGTCCTTGGGCACCAGGAACTGGCCCGCTTTCTCGAACATCCAGTTGACCGAGCCGCTCTCGCCGAGGTTCCCGCCGTACTTGGAGAACAGGTGGCGCACATCGCTCACGGTGCGGTTCCGGTTGTCGGTCGCCGCCTGGACGAAGACGGCGACGCCGCCCGCCGCATACCCCTCGTAACTGGCGTCTTCCAGCCGGAAACCGGGGAGATCGCCGGTGCCCTTCTTGACGGCGCGGTCAATGTTGTCGCGGGGAACGTTCCCGGCCTTGGCCTTCTCCACCGCCAGCCGCAGGCGCGGATTGAACTGCTGGTCGCCGCCGCCAAGGCGGGCGGCCATGGTGACCTCCTTGAGCAGCCGGGTGAACGCCTTGCCGCGTTTCGCATCCACGATGGCCTTCTTGTGGCGGATCGAGTGCCATTTGCTGTGTCCCGACAACGAGCGTTTTCTCCTGGTGCTTCCGGCGGGAAAAATCGTAACCCAACGGACGCCGATCACCCCGGTGTCCGGTACTCCGGGCGGACGCGGTCGCACCGCCCCCGAAACCGCTAGTCGTCGAAAACGAAAGCGGGCTCGGCGTAGTAGCGGACCCGCCCGGTCTCGAAGCGGTCGGCCACCAGATCCTCGAGGCGGCGGCGCTTCTCGTCCAGCGGGAGGTTCGTTTCCAGGAACGACAGGGGCAGATTGAAACCGAGGACACGCCGGGGGACCAGAAACCGGGTGATCCCCGACGGCAAGCGTTCGCCGGCCTCGGTCGTGGCGAGCACCTGCTCCTTCGATATGTCGGAGTACTCCAGCAGGCCGCCGAACTCCGGATAGGCGGACCGGACCTCGTCGAGATCCCGATGCGCGATCCGGGCGAGCCGGGCGCGCGGGTGTGTGTAGCGCGTGCAGAGCTCGCGGAGCGCCGCCGCGCGCGCCGCGGGATCCGGATGGCCCCGGAGCACCGTGCGCTCTCCATCCGGTGACCAGAGGCGGCCAAGGGGCTCGCCCTCCGGGGCGGTCGACTCGCCGTGGCGCTGGAACCGGGTGGCCGCGGGCGGATCCTCGAGGATCAGCGCCGCCTCCCGGCCGCGGATCACGTGGTTCCAGTGAGTCAGACCCAGGGCTTCATCGCCGAACGTCTCGGTCTGCACGAGCGCGTGCCGCATCCCCATGCGCCTCAGGGCTTCGATCCGATTCGCTCCGTCGAGGAGCAACCGGCGGCCGTCGTCCAGGCGCGCGACGATGGGAGGGTTCCGGAGGATCCCGTCGGAGCTCAGCCGATCGATCAGCGCCGCGACCCGGGCGAGGTCCACTTCCTCGTGCAGCCGGATGTCCCGGATCCGCAGGACCTCCATCGCCGGAATCGCGGCCTCGCGGTGTTGCTTCTCGGGGCTGGGCATGGGGGCCGCGATTGTAGAGTCGCATTCGGCGACGGCCGGATGGAGGCGACCGATGAGTGCGCCGGCCGGATATTGGTAGGATTTCTGGTTTCCCGGCCCGGCTCCCGCGATGACTCCTGACTCCCGCACTCGAAGGTTTCCGGTTCTCGGGCTCCTGCTTGGCGCGGGTCTGCTCCAGGCCTGCTCCGGCGGCGGTGACGACACGATCCGAATCGGAGCCGCGCTCCCATTGAGCGGCAAACACGCCAACGTCGGTGGGTTCTTCCGGGACGGGTATCAGCTCGCCGTCGAGGAGGTGAACGCGGTGGGCGGCGTGGCGATCAATGGCGTCCGACGGCCGATCGAACTGCGCGTCTACGACGACAAGAGCGACGCCTCGATCTCGCCGAGCCTCCTCGAGCGGCTGATCGCCGTCGACGGCGCGGTCGCCCTCCTGTCCGGCTATTCCACCCCGCTGGTCCAGGCCCAGGTCATCGTGCCGATGCGCCGCGGAGTGCCCTTCATGAATGCCGGCGGAGCGTCGAAGTCAATCTTCCGCGAGGGGAACCAGTGGGTCTTCGGGGCACTCAGCCCGGTGGAGTCGCTCGCGAGCACGACGCTCGAATGGCTGATGTGGGAGCAGGACCAGGAGCGCCTTCCCAGACCGCTCCGGGTCGCGATGGTCTGGCAGAACACGGACCACGGCCGGGAATACCGGACGGGTGTTCACGATGTCATCCGGGGACGGGAGGACCGGTTCGAACTCGTCCTCGACGAATCGTTCGAACACCTCTCGAGCGACCACACCTCGCTGATCGTGAAGGTGCGTTCGGTCGAGGCGGACCTGTTCCTCTCGGACGCCCACGAACCCGATTTTCTGCTCCAGCACCGCGCCTACGTGGAGCAGGGACTCGGGCACATCGCGGTGAGCTACGGAGCGCGCGGCCCGGAGCGCTCGGTTCGCGAGGGCCTTGGCGAAGCGGTTTCTCACCTGGTCTCGGCGCAGTGGTGGACCCGGGCGCTGCCTTACGAGCGGTCGCGGCACTTCGTCGAACGGTACGAGGCGCAGTTCGGCGGACCGGTCACCGAGTACTACCCGGCGGTCGCCTACGAAGCGGCCCGGGCGCTGATCACCGCCATCGGCAACGCGGGCTCCACGGCGCCGGAGGCGATCCGGGACGCCCTCAAGGACCTCGAGCTGGACGACTCCCTGCTTCCGGGGGGCCGGCTCTACTTCCCGGAGGAGAGCCGCCTGCAGATCGAGAACCGCTGCGTCATCGTGCAGAACCAGCCGGAGGGAGGCGTCCGCATCGTCTTCCCGCCGGATGCGGCGGAGGGACCCGCCTACCTGGGAAGCTGAGACGGCGCGTGCCGCTCCAGCTTCGGACGCGATGGAGCGACGCTGCGACGGCCGCCCGGCCGCCAACAGTGTGGGACGCCGCCGGCAAGAGGAATTCCGACTGACGAACCCGCACCGTGGTTGACCTCCTCTCCGTCCTGGCGTCCGGGATCCTGGTGGGCACGGTCTACGCCTATATGGCGTATGGGCTCGGCCTGATCTACGGAGTCCTGCGGGTCGTCAACCTCGCGCACGGGGCATTCCTGACCCTCGGCGTGTACGTGACCTGGTGGCTCAACGCGACGTTCGGAATGGATCCGCTCGTATCCATCCTGATCACCGTTCCTCTCGGCTTCGCGCTGGGGGCCACCGTGGAGCGGACCCTGGTGTTCCGCCTCCGGGACAGCCCGCCGGTCACCACGCTGCTGCTGCTGTTCGGCGTGTGGCTGATCGTCCGCAACGCGCTCTATCTCATTTTCGGCGGCGCCGACCGGTCGCTCCTGACGTCCTACTCGCTCGAGTCCCTGGCGCTCGGACCGCTGACGCTGAGCATCCCGCGGCTGATCGTGTCCGCCTTCTCGCTGCTCGGCTTCGTGGCGCTCGCCCTCATGCTGAAGCGGACCTGGTCGGGCCTCGCGCTGCGCGCCGTGGCCCAGGACCGCGAAGCGGCAGCCCTTTCCGGCGTGCCGGTGAACCGGGTGTGGGCCGTGGCCTTCGGAATCGGTTCCGCGCTCGCGATGTCCGCGGGAAGCCTGATGTCGCTGTTCTACTCGGTCACCCCCGAGTTCGGCGCCCGCTTCCTCCTCAAGAGCTTCTGCGTCGTCGTGCTGGGCGGACTCACGAACATCGGCGGCATCCTCGTCGCCGGGATCGGGCTTGGCATCGCCGAAGACCTGACCGCCTTCTACATCCACACGGGCTATCGGGACGTCGTGAGCTTCCTGGTCCTGACGGCGGCGCTCGTGATGCGCCGCGCCGACGCGGACTGATGTCGTCCTTCACCCGGCGCCACCTCCTCCTCGGGGCGGGGGCCTTGGCCGGACTGGCGCTCGTCGCCCCGCTGCTGCTGGCCAACCCCTACAGCTCGCGGCTCGCCCAACTCCTGTTCATGAACATCCTGCTGGCCAGCGCCTGGAACCTGGTGGGGGGCTTCGCCGGACAGATCTCGTTCGGCAACGCGTCGCTCTTCGGCGTCGGCGCCTACGCCACCTCCATGCTGTGGCTGGCCGGGGTTCATCCCTTCCTCACCATGCCGGCGGCCGCTTCTCTCGCGGCCCTCTACGGCGTGGCCTGGGGATGGCCCTGCCTGCGGCTCCGCGGGCCCTACTTCGCGATCGCCACGATCGGGGTGGCGGAAGCGACGCGGATCGTGGCGAACCACATCGAGGCCGCCGGCGGCGCCTCGGGTCTCACGCTGCCGCTCGAGCAGGACCTGGGGCCCGTCCTGCTCTATGCGCTCGGTGCGGTCCTCGCCGTGGCGGCAGTCCTCGTCAGCGCCGCCGTGAGGCGTTCGCGTCTCGGCCTCGGACTGATCGCGCTCCGCGAGGACGCGCAGGCCGCCGCCGCTTCCGGCGTCAATGTCGCCCGGCAGCAGGTCACGGTCTTCGCCATTACCGCAGCCCTGACCGGGCTCGCCGGCAGCTACTACGCGGTGTTCACCCTCTACATCGTCCCGGAGAAGGTGTTCGGTTTCGATCTTTCGATCAGCCTCGTGCTCATGGTGCTGGTGGGGGGGATCGGCACGGTCATGGGGCCGGTTCTGGGCGCCGGGATCTACCTCTTCCTCGAGCAGTTCGTGCTCGCCAGCCTCGCGGACATCCACCTCGCGGCCTTCGGGGCGCTGCTCATCTTCATCATCCTGCTGGAGCCGCGGGGAGCAGCGCCCCGCCTCGCCCAGTTGGTGAGGCTGATCCGAAAGAGGGTCGGATGAGCGGCTCGGGAGCGGGAACCGCCCTGGTCGAAGCGCGCGGGGTGGTGAAGCGCTTCGGCGGCCTCACGGCGGTGCACCGCCTCGATCTGACGCTTCGGGAGGGGGAGATCCTCGGTCTCATCGGCCCGAACGGCGCCGGCAAGACGACGCTGTTCAACCTCCTCAGCGGCCGGTTCGCGCCCGATTCCGGGAAGATCCTCTTGCAGGGGCGGGAAATCCACCATCTGCCCTCCCACCGGATCTGCCGGTTGGGGCTAGCCCGCACCTTCCAGGTTCCGCGCCCCTTCCTGGCCATGACAGCTTTCGAGAGCGTCCTCGTGGGCGCCCAGTTCGGCCGGCGGGTCCCCGGAACGTCCGCTGCCGGCACGGCCGACCGGTGCGTCGCCCTGACCCGGCTCGAGCCCCGCCGCAACGCGCCGGTGCATTCGCTGAACCTTGCCGAACGGAAGCGGCTCGACCTCGCTCGCGCGCTCGCCACCCGACCCAGCGTCCTGTTGGTGGACGAGGTCGCCGCCGGGCTCAATCCCACGGAAGTCCGTGAAACGGTCGGGATCCTGAGGGAGGTCCACGCAAGCGGAATCGGCATCATCTACGTGGAGCACGTCATGGAAGCGGTCATGGACATCTCCCACCGCGTCCACGTGCTCGACCACGGCGCCACCATCGCCATCGGCACCCCCGCGGAGGTGACCCGGGATCCCGCGGTGATCGAGGCGTATCTGGGCCGGTCGGCCGGATCGTGAGGAGGGTGCACCGATGAGTCTCCTCGAGATTCACGACCTGAAGGTCCACCGTGGCGGCGTGCCGGCACTCCGCGGTGTCACCTTCGAGGTCGACCGGCGGGAAGTGGTGGCCCTGCTCGGGGCCAACGGCGCCGGCAAGACGACGACGCTTCGCGCGATCAGCGACCTGTCCCGGCCGGAATCCGGTGAGATCCGGTTCGACGGGAAATCCATTGTGGGCGCCTCCTCGACGCGGGTCGTCGAGGCAGGCATCGCGCACGTGCCCGAAGGGAGCCGGATCTGGCCCGAAATGACGGTCGTCGAGAACCTGCGCCTGGGCGCCTATGCCGTCCGCCGGAAGGGCTCCCCGATCGAGCGACTGAACGCTGTGTTCGAACTCCTGCCACGCCTCGCCGAGCGCGCCGGACAACTGGCGGGCACCCTTTCGGGAGGGGAGCGCCAGATGGCCGCGATCGGCCGGGCGCTCATGGCCTCCCCGAAGCTCCTCCTCATGGATGAGCCGTCACTGGGCCTGTCGCCCCGGGTGGTGGACACCGTGTTCGACACGATCCAGCAGATCCGCAGGGACGGAGTGGCGGTGCTGCTCGTCGAGCAGAACGTGGTGCGCGCGCTCGAGATCGCGGAACGCGCCTACGTCCTCGAAGGCGGCAGGATCGTGCGCCAGGGGAGCGGAGAAGAACTGCTCGACGATCCCGAGGTGCGCCAGGCGTATCTCGGACGAACGGCGGGCGCCGGGTCCCCCGGTACCGAGGGTTAGCAGCCCTCGGCGCCGCCGGTCAGCCGGGCCGGCCGGCGCGCAGAGGTGTGGTTACTCCGAGAGCCAGCCGGTGATCGCGACGAACTCGCCGTTCTCGACGCGCTTGAGCGTCACCGCGTCG
Source organism: Acidobacteriota bacterium (assembly GCA_009835985.1). Lineage (GTDB taxonomy): Bacteria > Acidobacteriota > Vicinamibacteria > Marinacidobacterales > Marinacidobacteraceae > Marinacidobacterium. Next base: position 16,915 of record VXWI01000084.1, read on the forward strand.
AATCCGAGGTGACTCTCGTCGGAGAACGTCACGGGATGACCCAGCAGGCCCTGCCAGTTGTCGAGGGTTTCGAGCGCGCGAATGAGGTTGATTCGCCTGAGGTCCTCTCCGGCCCGTTCCATGCCCTCGTGAGCCAGTTGCGCCCAGGCCATTCCCAGCATGGCGTAGTCCCCGAACGGCACCTCGGGCGCGTAGTCCGCGAGAATCTGCCTCACCAAGCGGGTGGAGTCTGAATCGACCGAAAGGTCGGGAGTGGTCGAGGCCACGATCGCTCCCTCGAACGCCTCGCCCGCGAGATCGATCATCGCCGTATCGGCCATCGCGAACCCGCCGAGCAGGATCGGGTTCCAATCCGGATCGGCGGCAATCGCCTTCACGACCTCGGCTCCGTACTCGGCGACGCCCCAGATGACAATCGCCCCCGCCTGCTTTTCCTTGAACTCGGCGAGGGCAGCTTCCATGCCGCCTCCTTCCTTCGGGCTGCGACGCATTCCCACGTCTTCCGGAGCAGCCTCCGGCCGGCCCCACCGGCCGCCATCGACCCGCTGGACCCGCCACAGGACCCCTTCGCCTCCGGTCGGGTACTCGTGCCAACCCTCACTGGTGGGGTCATCGGTCCGCGGGCGCCGGGGACGGCTCGAGATCCGCGCGTAGCGCACTTCCACACCGTCCGGAAGCGCGGCCGCTACCTGCTCGTAAAAGCGCCGCACACCCAGCCGGTAGCCCTCCTGACCCTGGATCCCGAAAGGGGTGTCCTCCGCCAGCGAGGCGATCCGGCTCACCCCGAGTTCACTCATCGCATAGCGGGCCAGGACCTGCGCTGCGGTCACGGATGTGGGCAGGATGGAGAAGATGTAGGCGTCGAGCGGGTCTGTCCATTCCCGCGCGCTGGAGCCGGGATTCACCCAGGGCACCAGCCGCAACCCCACGGCTTCCCGGACGGCGAGGGTGTTGGCGCTGCTCATCCCGCCCACCATCGCGAACACCTGTTCCTCCCGCAGCAACTCCTCCACGAGAGCGGGCGTCTGCTCCGGATCCCCCTGATCGTCTTTGAGGCTCAAATGGACCATGCGGCCGTGGATGCCCCCCTGATCGTTGAGCCACTCGAAGTAGGCGGCCATCGAGCGCCCGACGTTGCCAAGCGCTGCATAGGGTCCCGTCAGCGGAGCAAAGCTGCCCAGCTTGATCTCCTCACCGCTGACACCGATGTCCGGCCCGCCGCAGGCGCTGGCCATGAGAGCCAGGCAGAGCCCGGTGACGAGGATGCTGCGACGCCAGCGGCTGGCGCCCTTGGTGGATGGCGGACAGTGGAAACGCACGGCGGAACTCTCCTCCCCGAAGCAGTGGAAGTTGTGGGAAACGCGTTTAGCGGGCGGGAGAATTTAGCATAGGCACCGGCCTCGAAACGACCCCGATACGCGTGGCGTGAACCCGCGATCCATCCGGGGGCGAACCCCTGGGTCCTGACGGCGAAGGGCGGGCCGCTGGCGGGCCTGGCCGAAGATCGGCTAGGGATTTGCGGCCGGTTCGGGTGCGGACGGTGACGTCGCCGCAGGTGGCTGGGCCGGCACGGCCGCGGAGCGGGACGCCTTCTTGCGCGTCGTCTTCTTCCGGGTGGCTTTCTTCCGGGTCGCCTTCTTTCGAGCGGCCTTCTTCCGGGTCGCCTTCTTTCGAGCGGCCTTCTTCCGGGTCGCCTTCTTCC
>VXWI01000029.1 GCA_009835985.1 Acidobacteriota bacterium
CCTCGATTTCCACGGCGGGTTCGATTCCTACTTCCGCGCCAAACGGGAGCTGTTCACGGAGCTGCTCCGCCCGGGCGGAACCGCCGTCATCGGATCGGACGACCCCTTCGGCGCGCGGCTCGCGGCCGAACTCAGGGAACGGCGTCCCGACGTGAGGGTCGTGGGCTTCGGTTCCGACGCCGGGGCCGCGATCCGCCTTTCCGCCATCCGCTCCGACCTCGACGGAACGCACGTCTCCCTCGACGGTCCGGCAGGGCCCGCCGAGATCTCAAGCCCGCTGCTCGGACACTTCAGCGGCCTGAACCTGGCGGCGGCCTGGGGAGCCCTCACCGCGCTCGGCTTCGACGGAGCGCGGGCCGCCGAGGTCCTCTCCGGGGCCGCTCCGCCCCCGGGCCGGATGGAACGGATCGGAGCGGCGCGGGTAACCGGCCGCCGGGGCCGGAAGCCGGCGGTGCTCGTGGACTACGCGCATACGCCGGACGCGCTGGCCCACGCTCTGGCCGCCGCCCGCTGCCTCGTGGGCGAAGGCCGGCTGCACGTGGTCTTCGGTTGCGGCGGTGAACGCGACCGGGGCAACCGGCCCCTCATGGGAGACGCCGCCGCCCGGCTCGCCGACCGGGTCATCCTGACCTCCGACAACCCCCGGGGGGAGGAGCCCGGCGCGATCATCGCCGAGATCCGGTTGGGTGCGGAGAATCCGGCGCTCGGCGCCGAAGTCCTGACGGAGCCGGACCGCCGGCGCGCCATCGAAGAGGCGGTCGCCGTGGCCGGGCCGCGCGACCTCGTGCTGGTGGCCGGCAAGGGGCACGAGACGCACCAGCAACTCGGGGACACCCGGATCCCCTTCGACGACCGGCGGGTCGTGGCCGGCGCGCTGGAGTTCTCCCTTTCATGAGACTCCACGGCGACGCGGCGGCCCGCACCATGGGGGGCGCCCTCGAAGGCCCGGACGCGGCGTTCACCGGGGTCTCGATCGACTCGCGGACACTCGCTCCGGGTGATCTCTTCTTCGCGATCCGCGGACCGCGCTTCGACGGCCACACGTTCGTTCCGGACGCCCTCCGCGCGGGAGCGTCGGGCGTGGTCGTCGACCGCGGCTACGACCGGCGGGCAGAAGTCACCGGGGGTTTCCTGATCCGGGTGGCCGATCCGACCGAGGCGCTCGGGGCCCTCGCGCGCGAGCAGCGGCTCACGAGCGGCGTCCGGATCGTGGCGATCACCGGAAGTCTCGGCAAGACGACCACCAAGGAGGCGGCGGCCGCCGCCATCGGCGCGGAGCGTTCGGTCTTCCGGTCGCGGGGGAACCTGAACAACCAGTGGGGGCTTCCTCTCTCGCTGCTCGCCCGCGAGGACGAGGAGGTGGGCGTCGTGGAGCTCGGGATGTCCGCCCCGGGGGAGATCCGCACCCTCACCGAGATCGCGGCGCCCGATTGCGGCGTCCTGACCACCATCGCGGAGGCGCATCTTGAGTACTTCGGATCGCTGGAGGCCATCGCCGCCGCCAAGGGAGAGCTCTACGAGACTCTCCCCGCCGGCGCAACCGCGGTCGTGAACGCCGACGACGAACGCGTCCGGGCCCAGGCCGGCCGTTTCTCCGGACGGCGCGTGACCTACGGCTTCGCCGAGGGGGTCGATGTACGGGGGTGGGACTACAACTCGCTAGGTGGAGGCATCGAGTTCGCGGTGAGTGCCTTCGGCGGTCCCGCCGTCGGTGTTTCGTGCCTGCTTCGGGGTCGACACAACGCTTCCAACGTGCTGGCTGGGCTGGCAGCCGCCACAGTCCTTGACGTTTCGCTCGATGAGGCGGCAGCAGGAGTCAGGAGCCTCAAGCCGTTGCCGGGACGGGGACAGAGGATCGCGCTGGAGAACGAAGCGGTCCTCGTCGACGAGACCTACAACTCGAGTCCTCGGGCGCTGAAGACGCTACTCCTTGAACTCCGAATGGAACCGGCTCGAAGGCGGATCCTGGTGGTCGGCGACATGCTCGAACTCGGTGACGACGCCGTACGACTTCACCGCGAGTGTGGCCACCTCGCCTGTTCCATGGGTTTGGATCTCACCATCGGTGTCGGGCCTCTCGGACAAGAGATGGCCAAGGCCATGAGTGAGGTTGGCGAGCGGGTCGAGTACGCGGAAAGCCCGGAGGCGGCCGCCAAGTTGCTGAAGAGCGAACTGGCCGCTGGGGACCTCGTTCTGCTGAAGGCGTCCCGTGCCGTCGGGATGGAACGGGCGGTGGAGGCCCTTCGAGATGGACGCGGAGGAGACGCCTGATGCTCGGCGACCTGCTCTTCTCGCTCGCCGACGAGATCAGCGCCTTCAACGTCTTCCGCTACGTCTCCGTCCGCACCGCGGCGGCCGCCGCCACCGCGATCGTCCTCTCGCTCGGCCTCGGCCCGTTCGTGATCGCCCGCCTCTCCCGGCTCCGGGTGGGCGAGCAGATCCGGGCGGACGGTCCGGCGCACCAGCACAAGGCCGGCACCCCCACCATGGGCGGGGTCCTGATCCTGGGGACCGTGATGCTCTCGACCCTGCTCTGGGCGGACCTCGGCAACGTGCTCGTCTGGGTCGCCGTGCTCACCATGGCCGCGTTCGGGACGCTGGGATTCGTGGACGACTGGAAGAAGCTGCGGCGCGCGGACGGGATCGGACTCACCGCCCGCACGAAGTTCGGCGTCCAGCTCCTGCTCGGGCTGCTGGCAGGCGGGTTCCTCCTTTGGTACTCGGGCGGCGGCGGCTTCACCACCCGCGTGGTGTTCCCCTTCTTCAAGGAGTTCCAGCCCGAACTCGGCCTGCTGTTCGTGCCGGCGGCGATGCTGGTGCTCCTCGCGTCCTCGAACGCGGTCAACCTGACCGATGGCCTCGACGGGCTCGCGGCGGGTTGCGTGCTGGTCGCGGCCGCGGTGTACACCGCGCTCACCTACCTGTCCGGACACGCCGAGTTCTCGGCCTATCTCGACATCCTCTACGTCCCCGGCGCCTCCGAGGTCACGATCTTCGGCGCGGCGATCACCGGGGCGGCGCTCGGGTTCCTGTGGTTCAACGCCCACCCCGCGCGCGTCTTCATGGGCGATGTGGGATCGCTCGCCCTCGGGGCGGGGATCGGCATGCAGGCGCTCCTGATCCGGCAGGAGATCCTGCTCGTGATCGTCGGCGGCGTGTTCGTGCTGGAGACGTTGTCGGTGATCCTGCAGGTCGCCAGCTTCAAGCTCACCGGCCGCCGGCTCTTCCGGATGGCGCCGCTCCACCACCACTTCGAACTCGCGGGCTGGAAGGAGACGCAGGTGAGCGTCCGGTTCTGGATCCTGGCCGTCCTCTGCGCGCTCGCCACCCTCACCACCCTCAAGCTGCGATGACCGATGGCGGAACTCCCAGACATCCCGGGGCCGGACGTTCTGGTGTTGGGCGCCGGTGCGAGCGGTCGGGCGGCGGCCCGCTACCTCGCCCGCCGCGGCCGGCGGGTGCTCGTCGCGGACTCCCGGCCGGAGTCGGCGATTCCGGCGGCCTCCGCGCTCCGGGCGCTGGGAGCGCGCGTTCACGGGGGGGGACATCCGCCGTCGCTGCTGGCCGGAATGTCGCTCGTAGTGACGAGTCCGGGAGTGCCGCCCGCCACCGGCATCCTGAAGGCCGCGCGACGCGGGCGGATTCCGGTCTGGGGGGAACTCGAACTGGGGTACCGGGCGCTCGGAGAACCCGCGGACCGGCTGGTGGCGGTGACCGGCACCAAGGGCAAGTCCACCGTCGTGACGCTGCTCGCGGAGGCGCTCAGCATCCAGGGCACGCCGGCGCGGGCCTGCGGAAACCTGGGGGAACCGCTCACCGCGCTCGCCCGATCGTTCGGTCCCGACGAGGTCGCGGTCGTCGAGACCTCGAGTTTCCAGCTGGCGACCATCGCCCGCTTCCGGGCGCGCGTCGCGGTGATGCTGGAGGTGGGCCAGGACCATCTCGACTGGCATCCGGACCTCGCGGACTACCGCCGGTCCAAGGCCCGTCTCTTCGAGAACCAGACGGCTTCCGACTGGGTCGTCTTCGACGGGGATGATGCGGTGGCTTCCGGTCTCGCGGCGAGCGGCGGCCGCCGGAGCGGCGCCGGCCTGCTGCCGTTCGGCGGGTCCGCCGGCGCGCACGATCCGGAGGTGCTCGTCGACTCGGGGCGGATCGTCCGGCGCGACGGAGGGGCCACCCGGGTCCTCGCTAGCCTCGCGGCGCTCCGGCTGCCGGGCCGGCACCAGCAACAAAACCTCGCCGCCGCGGCGGCGGCCGGCAGCCTGCTGGGGGTCGGCCGGGACGCGCTGGAAGCGGCGGCGGCCCGCTTCCCCGGCCTCCCGCACGCCCTCGAGGACGCCGGGTCGGTGGCGGGCGTCCGGTTCGTCAACGACTCCCGGGCCACGAATCTCCAGGCGACCCGGGCGGCCCTCGAAGCGCTTTCGCCGGAGGCGAGCGGTGGAATCCAGCTCATCCTCGGCGGCATCCTCAAGGGTGGCCGGTTCGCCGACCTGGAGGGGTCGCTGGGCGCAGTGCGGGCGGTTCAGGCGATCGGGCGGACGAAGGACCGCATCGCCGCCGAGATCCGGAGCGTCCCGGTGGAGGTCCATGACACGCTCGATGGGGCGGTCGAGAACGCCCTCGCGCGGTCCCGTCCGGGCGGCGTCGTCCTGCTCTCGCCCGGTTGTTCCAGCTTCGACCTGTTCGAGAACTACGGTGATCGGGGCCGGTGTTTCCGGGCTGCGGTCGAGCGCCTCCAGGCGGCGGGAGGTGGGCGGTAATGGCGCGGCGCATGGCCCCCGACCGGCTCCTGTTCCTCCTCACGCTCGGGCTCCTCGTCTTCGGGCTGGTCATGCTCTACAGCGCCTCCGCCTTCGTGGCGGACGCCAGCGACCGCAGTCCGTCCTACTTCCTGGGGCGCCAGGCGGCCTGGGCGGCGCTCGGTTGCCTGGCCATGATCGCCGTCGCCCGTTCGGACTACCGGATGCTCAATCGGCCGGCGGTGGTGTGGGCGTTGTACGGCGTGGTGATCGTTTCGCTCTTCGCCGCGCTGCTGTCTCCCGCCATCAACGGCGTGAACCGGTGGGTGCAGTTCGCCGGGTTCACCCTGCAACCCTCCGAGCCGGCGCGGCTCGGGCTGGTGGTGACGCTCGCCCATCTGCTGGCCGCCCGGAGCGCCGATTCCTTCCGCACCCTGTGGCTGCCGCTGGTCGCTACGGGTTTCCTCGCGGTGCTCATCTATCTCCAGCCCGATTTGGGAACGGCCACCCTGCTGGTGCTGGTCGCAGCCTCGGTGATCTTCCTGGGCGGGGCGCGCCTCAAGCATCTGGCGGGCTTGGCCGCGGTGGGCGTCCCGTTGTTCGCCGCCGGTGTGCTGGCCGCGGACTACCGGATCGCGCGCATCCTCACCTTCCTGGATCCCTTCGCCGACCCGCTGGGCGACGGCTTCCAGCTGAGCCAGTCGCTCATCGCGCTGGGCAGCGGAGGCCTGACCGGCGTCGGCTTCGCTGCCAGCCGCCAGAAGCTGCTCTACCTTCCCGAGCCCCACTCGGACTTCGTCTTCTCGGTGGTCGGCGAGGAACTGGGCTTCATCGGGGCGGGGCTGGTGGTGGTCTTCTTCCTGCTGTTCACCGTCCGCGGACTCGTCGTCTCGAGCCGCGCCTCCGACCGCTTCGGGATGCTGCTCGGGGCGGGGGCCACGCTGACCATCGCCCTCCAGGCCTTTTTGAACTTCAGCGTCGCGACCGCGATCCTTCCCACCACGGGGCTCCCACTTCCGTTCGTTTCCGCCGGAGGCTCCTCGCTCCTCACCACCATGCTGGCGGCGGGCCTGGTGCTGTCGGTCTCGCAGAGGGTGCCATGAGAGCTGCGAGACTCCTGGTCGCGGCGGCCGGCAGCGGCGGGCATATCTATCCGGGCCTCGCGGTGGCCGGCGCCTTCGCCGATCAGGGGCGTGCCGAGATCCGTTTCGTGGGCACCACGAACGGGCTCGAGGGGCGCATCGTGCCTCGGCACGGGTTCCCGCTCGAACTGGTCGAAGTTCCGCCCATCCGCGGGCGGTCTCCCCTCGTCCTGCCCCGCACCTCGGTCCGCCTCCTCCGCTCGCTGGGCCAGATGCGCCGGCTCCTGAAGGAGTTCCGCCCCGACGCGGTGTTCGGAACCGGCGGTTCGGTCTCCGGGGTGGCGGTGTTCGCCGCCCGTCTCCTCGGCATTCCCTCCCTGATTCTGGAGCCCAATGCCGAGCCCGGCTTCGCGACCCGGTGGAGCGCTCCGTTCGCGACCGAGGTCGCCGTCGCCTGGGAAAGCACCCGGCGGTACTTCCGGCGCCCGGCGCTGTTGGCCGGGGTCCCCGTCCGCCGGGAGTTCTTCGAACTACCACCGGCGCCCGGCAACAACGGGACCGTATCCCTGCTGGTGACGGGCGGCAGCCAGGGGGCCTCCCGGCTGAACCGGCTGGTGACCGATTCGCTGCCGGAGCTGCGCGCCTGGGGCGGCCACCTCCGGATCACCCATCAGACGGGCCCCGCCGAGGAAGCGCGGGTTCGCGACGCGTATCGCGAGACCGGCCTGGGCGCCGACGTCGTGGCGTATCTCGATGACATGCCCCGGGCGATGGCGGCCGCGGACCTGGTGGTCGGCCGCGCGGGGGCCATCACCTGCGCCGAACTTGCCGCCGCCGGCCGGCCGGGAATCCTGGTGCCGGCGCCCGTCGCGGGCGGTCACCAGCGGCAGAACGCCGCCGCGCTCGCCAATGCGGGGGCGGCGCTCACCCTCGACGAGGACGCCTCGGGCGCGGAGTTCGCAAGCGCGCTCTGTTCCCTGCTGGACGACCCGGCCCGGCGGGGGGACATGGCGGGCGCGGCCCGCCGGCTGGTGCGCGACCGCCCGGCCGAGCGGCTCGCCGCCCGGCTTCACGACCTCGCGGGAGGTTCGGCATGAACGGCCGCGTGCCGAGGCTCTCTCCCTCCGGGGCCGGTGGTGGGCTCCTGTTCTCCAAACGGACCAGGGTGCATTTCGTGGGCATCGGCGGAGTCGGGATGAGCGGCATCGCGGAGGTGCTGCTGAACCTCGGGTACCCGGTGAGCGGCTCCGACCTCCGGCTCGGGGCGAACGTGCGGCGGCTGGCCGAGCTCGGGGCCATCGTGTTCGAGGGACACGCCCCCGACCAGGTCGGAAGCGCCGATGTGGTGGTCATCTCCTCGGCGGTCCCCGCCGACAACCCCGAGGTCACGGCCGCCCGGGAGCGGCAACTCCCCATTATTCCGCGCGCCGAAATGCTCGCCGAGTTGATGCGGATGAAGTTCGCGGTCGCCGTGGCGGGGTCGCACGGCAAGACCACGACGACTTCGATGACCTCGGTGCTGCTCGATCACGCGGGCCTCGACCCCACCACGGTGATCGGCGGCCGGGTCGCGACGATCGGGGGAGGGGCGCGCGTCGGGAAGTCCGAGATCCTGGTGGCGGAGGCCGACGAGTCCGACCGCACCTTCCTGCGGCTGCTCCCGGTGCTGGCGGTGGTCACCGGAATCGACCGCGAGCACCTCGACGCCTACGAAGGGATGGAGGACCTCCTCGATTCCTTCCTGCGTTTCATCAACATGACCCCGTTCTACGGGGGAGCGATCGTCTGTATCGACGGCGAGAACGTGCGCTCGCTGCTGCCGCGCATCCGCCGCCGGGTCATCACCTACGGGCTCGCTGCGGACGCCGAGATCTCCGCCGAAGGGATCTCCATCTCCGAGGACGGGACGTGCTACGAGCTGCGGATCCGGGGCGGTCTGGCCGGCGCCGTCCACCTGAAGCAGCCGGGCCGCACCGCGGTCCTGAACAGCCTGGCGGCGGCTGCCGTCGGGCTCGAGCTGGGCCTGGGAACTCCGGCGATCCGCAACGGCCTCGAGGCCTTCGCCGGGGTCGAACGCCGGTTCCAGCTGCGCGGCAAGCCAGCCGGAGTGCGGATCGTGGACGACTACGCCCACCACCCGAGCGAGATCCGCGAGACGCTCGACGCCGCGCGGGCGGCGTTCGGCGCCCGGACGGTGGCGGTCTTCCAGCCGCACCGCTACACCCGGGTGCGGGACCTGCACGACGAGTTCTGCCGGTGCTTCGGCGGGGCGGACGTGGTGGTGGTCACGGACATCTACCCCGCGGGCGAGAAGGCGATTCCAGGCGTGGACGGCGAAGCGCTCGTCGCGGGAATACGGAGTGCGGGGCACCCCGATGTCCGTTTCCTGGGCGGCCTCGACGAGGTGGCGAGCCGACTCGGTCCCGAGCTGCGGGCCGGCGACGTGGTCCTGACGCTGGGCGCGGGAAGCATCACCCAGCTACCCGACCTGCTCCAGGAGGTGCTCCGTGAACGGGTGGCGTGATCGGCTGGCGGGACGCCGGGCGGACCCGCTGCCCATCGAACTCCCGCCGCCCGGCGACCAGGAAGGCTGGCGCCGCCCGGCGGACGGAGAGCCGCGGCTGGTGGCGCCGCCGGCGCCCAGGACCCCGTTGCCGCGACTGGCCGCCCGCATCGCCGTCGGGTCCGTGGGCCTCGCGTTGGCCGCCGGAGTCATCGTCGGCAGGATGACCGCCGTGGAGCCCGTCAGCGCGGCGCCCGAAAGCGGCCCGGCGGAGCTGCGGATCCGCGGGGCGGGTCATCTGAACCGGTCCCCGGGCGCCGGGACTCTCCAGCCCGCCGGGTTGCTCGCGGACGCGGCGGTCATCCGCGAGCAACTTCTGGCGACCGGAATCCCCAGGCGCGTCTCGGTGGAGCGGCTCCTGCCCGGCGGCGTCCTGGTGGACGTCGAGGAGAAGCGGGCCGTGGCGCTGCTCGACTGGGAGCCCCCCGCTGCCCTTGCGGGTGACGGAACGGTTCTCGGGCCCGCCACCGCCGCGGATTTCGCGTGGGCCGACGCGGCGGACCTGGTCCTGATCCGGGGCGCCGACCGAAGCGGTCCCGAGTTCGAAGCGCACGCGGCGCTCGCCGGCCGGCTGGCGGCGGCGCTGTCGCGGCGGCCCGAGCTGGACCGGCTCGTTTCGGAGGTGGACGTGAGCGGCGGTCCCTACCGGGTGCAGGTGATGCTGAGGTCACCGGCGGTCCCGATCCTGCTGACCGAACGGGACTTCGCGGAAGGCCTCGCGCGCGCCGCCGTGCTCCTGCCCGCGTTGGTCGAGCGCTGGCCCGGGCTCTCGCGCGTCGATGCCCGGGTCCCGGACCGGCTTCTCGTCCGCTCCGAGCCGCCCGCAGTCCCCGAAGAGCTGGCGGAACGTCCCGTGGGAGGAGCGCCGGAATGACGAGGCACCCGGGGCTGCTCTGCGGCATTGACATCGGATCCGATCTGGTTCGCGCCGTGCTCGCCCGCGTCCCCGAGGCTCAGGCCGGAACGGAGGAGGGGACGGAACTCGAGGTGCTGGCGGTCGGGCAGGCCGAGTCGCGGAACTCCGTCCAGTACGGTGAGGTGGTACGGCTGGGAGGGGTCACCGAAGCCGTGCGGCAGGCGGTCGAAGAGGTCGAACAGGCCGCCGGCGTGGAGGTTGGGTCGGCCTTCGTCTCGGTTGGCAGCCGCACCCGCCGCAGCATCAATTCGTCCGGGGCGATCTCGGTCCTGACGCCGCAGCACCGCATCACGGAGTCCGATGTCTATCGGGCCGTCATGGCGGCGGTGCCCAGGGACGGCGGTACGGCGTGGCTCCGGCCTCCGTACGAACTGCTGCACGCGCTCCCGCAGGAGTTCTGGGTGGACGACCTCGATTCCACCGACAACCCGGCGGGCTGGACCGGCGAGAAGATCGAATCGCACGTGCACCTCGTGAGCTGTCCCGCCGCCACCCTCCACCGCATCGAAGAGGCGGTGAACGGCGCCGGCATCCGCATCGAGCGACTGGTGGCCGCCCCGCTGGCGGCCGGCTACGGCGTCCTCACCGGGGAAGAGCGGCAGGACGGCGTCGTCCTGCTCGACATCGGCGCCATGACGACCGAGATCGCGGTGTTCCGGCACGGGGCGCTGCGGCATTCGGACCTGATGCCGAGCGGCGGCCGGGCGTACACCCACGACCTCGCCCTCGGACTCCAGACCTCCCAGGCCCACGCCGAGCAGGCCAAGCGCCGCTACGGCGTCGCCCTCGCGGAAAAGGTGCCCGAGGACGATCATTTCGAAATCCACGTCTCGGGCGGCGGCTACCCCAAGCAGTGGCCCCGCCGGCTGCTGGCCGACATCCTTCAGCGGCGGGCGGAGAGCGATCTCACCAAGATCCGTGAACAGTTGGGCAGCGTGCTCCGGGAGGTTCCCCGGACCATGGTGCTCACGGGAGGCGGAGCGAACCTCGACGGGTTGAGCGACGTCACGCGACTGGTCTTCGGTGCGTACGTCGAGGGTCGCGGGCCCCAGGAATTGACCGGCCGGCGCGATCTGGCGGCGCGCCCGGACTTCGGCTGCGCCATGGGCCTGTGCCGCTACGGCCTCCTGCACCGCCAGCGCACGCCCGCGACCAGGCCCCGATCCGCGCTGTCGGAGATGGGCCGCGCCATTGGTGACGGTCTGCGGCGCGTGGCCGGACACCTCCGGAAGGCCCAATGACCACTTTCTTCCCAACACCCCCACCCCAAGGAGCGATCCCATGATCTTCTTCGCCGAAGAACCAGCGCCCAAGGCCAGCGATCCCGAAGCCGGCCCCACGGAAACGGGCAAGGCCGCCGCGTCCCCGGACGCGGCAGTGCAATCGGCCCCCGCCGGGCAGCCGGCGCTCTTCGCCGCCCCGACGGCCGAGTCCAGCGCCCCGGGAGCCATGCCGCCTGAAGCCGCGGGCTCCGAGCCCGTGGAGCCGGCGGCTGCGGAGGAGGAAGCGGCAGCCACGACGGAACCGGTCCCAACCGTCGAGGAACCGGCAGCCACCGTCCAGGAAACGGCGGCGAGCGCCGGCGACCCGCCGCCTCGAAAGAAGCCGGCCCGGAAGAAGAAGGCCGCCGCTCCCGCTGCGCCGGTCGCCGCGACGGACGGCGCACCGTTCGCGTCCGCGGACGAGGTGACGGAGAAGCGGGCCGTCATCAAGGTCATCGGTGTCGGCGGCGGCGGTGGCAATGCCGTCAACCGGATGATCGAGGCGGGCGTCACCGGCGTCGAGTTCATCGCCGCGAACACGGACGCCCAGGTGCTCGAGCTGTCGCACGCGCCCGTGAAGGTCCAGTTGGGAATCGAGCGGACCGGCGGACTCGGCTGCGGCGGCGATCCGGAAGTCGGACGGCTGGCGGCGCGCGACGACATGGATCGTCTGATCGATGTCCTGGCCGGCGCCGACATGATCTTCATCACCGTGGGTGAGGGAGGAGGTACAGGTACCGGCGCGGCGCCGGTGATCGCCTGCGTCGCCCAGGAGATCAAGGCGCTCTGCATCGCGGTGGCGACCAAGCCGATGAGCGTCGAGGGGAAGCAGCGCCGGACGACGGCCAACGACGGGATCCGCGAACTCCGCGAGTTCGTGGACACGCTCATCTGCGTTCCCAATGACCGGGTCGTCGAGGTGTACGGGAACCTCAAGATCCGCGACGCGTTCCGGAGCGCCGACGACGTGGTGCGGCAGGCGGTTCAGGGGATCTCGGACCTGATCCAGGTCCCGGGGGAGATCAACCTGGACTTCGCCGACGTTCGCTCCGCCATGCGGCTGCGCGGAGACGCGGTCATGGGCATCGGGCAGTCCTCGGGTGAGGACCGGGTCGAGGAGGCCACGGAGGCGGCCATCTCCTCGCCGCTGCTCGAGGACACCTCGATTCAGGGTGCGACGAGCATCATCGTCAACGTCACCGGGGGTGACAGTCTGACGCTCAACGAGGTGCAGCGCGCCGTCCAGGTCGTCCGGGATGCGGTCGCCCCCGAGGGGACCGGGATCTACGGATCGGCCGATCCCGAACCGGGTGACAACATCCTCATCGGGACGGCGCTCGATCCGAGAATGGACGCGACGGGTGAGATCAAGGTCACGGTGGTCGCCACCGGGTTTCCCGACCGGAACCGGGCGAACGCGACCCCCAACGACTTCGCGAACTACACCACCCGCGCCACGGGCACCTTCGGCGCGCGGGGTGTCGCGCCGTCGGCAGCCGGGTCCGGTCCGGCGGGACCTGCCGAACGGGCCGGCGGCCGGGTCGGTCGGACCATCCCGAAACTGGACACCCACCCCACGATCGCCGAATCCGACGCGAACCGCGTGGAGGCGAAGGGGCACGGGAACGGGGCGAACGGCGACCGCGCCGACGTCTTCGGCTCCGGCTCGCGGCCGGTGATCGACGAGCCCATGTCCCTCCCCGAGGACTCCGGCGATGACCGCTGGGGCGACCTCGAGACGCCTCCCTACCTGACCCGCCGCGGTTAGGGAGGTGACGCGCCAGCGGGAACGCCGGTCGGTTCTCCCCGCGGGGGCCTTCAGACCGGCGGGATGACGCGCCGGCCGGGAACGCCGGTCTCCCGACCGGCATGCGCGGTGTTCCGCACCGCGCACGGCGTAGCCTTACCCACCCTCACAGGCTGAAGAAGACCGCGGGCGCGGTCTGGAGCGTTGACCCCCTTTCACTTCCCCGATCCACCCGACGGCTTCCGCTGGCGGACGCTCGGTCCCGGCGGACCGCTCGAAGTACTCGCCTCCGTCCGCTTCCCGGCCCGCCACGGATTCACCTGCCGGGTCCGGAACCGGCAACCCAACGCTTCGCACCTCGGTCGCCGCGACGGACTGGAAGCCGATCTGGACCTGCTGAAGCGGTCCGCCGGAGTTCGGGCCGTTCATGCCCTGAGGCAGGTCCACGGCAACGACGTGCAGGTGCTCCGTAGCGTCGCGCGGCCGGACGCCCCGGCCGTCGGCGACGCGTTGGTAACCCGCATCCCCGGAACCGCTATCGCGATCAAGGCCGCCGACTGCGTCCCGGTGCTGCTGGCGGACCCCGTCTCGGGAGCGGTGGCTGCGGCTCACGCGGGTTGGCGCGGCACCCTGGTGCGGGTCGTCGAAGCGGCCGCCCGCGCCCTGGCCGCGGAGGCCGGCGCTCCTCCTTCCCGGCTCAGGGCCGTGATCGGCCCCGCGATCCGCGCCTGCTCCTTCGAGGTCGGACCCGAGGTGGTGTCCGCATTCCGGGACAGCGGACACGACGTGGACCGGTTTGCGCTCCGGCCGCGGGCTTCGGGACGCCCGCATCTCGACCTGGCGCTCGCGAACCGCCTCCAGCTTCTTGCGGCGGGCCTGCCGGAGGACGCGATCGAGGACACCGGGATCTGCACCCGGCGCCAGCCGGCGTTCCACTCCTACCGGAGGGAGGGCTCCGGGGTGGGCCGCAACTGGTCGGTGGTGGTGGCGCGGAGAAGGGAGGGAGGCTGAGACCGTTGTCGCTGCGCCGCTTCCGGGCCGGCGCGCCCAGCGTTACGCCACCAGGCGGTCGGCCTTGGCGAGCTGGTCCTTGAGGAGGCTGTCCTTCATCCCGGTGTCCATAAAGCTCCAGGGGAGTTCCTCGTCGAGGTCCCGCTGCCGGTAGAGGTAGGCGTCCAGCGAGAGCCCGGCGTCCTTGAGGCTCCGGTTCAGGCCGCGCCCCGCGGCCAGCGCGAGGATGACGGGGGCCAGGCGGCGGTCGCCCAGCGCGAGCAGCGCCTGGAGCCGCTCCATGCGCGGGGACTTGCAGTGCGCCTCGACGCCGGAAAGGGCCCCGAGTTCGCGCTGCAGATAGCGGATCCGGGAGTTCAGAACCGGTAGCGGCGCCATGGGCCGCCACTGGAACGGGGTTCCCGGTTTCGGAATGAAGGGGTTGACGCTCGCGATGGTCCTGCCCCCGCGCCGCTTCGCGCGCACGAGGTCCCGGATGCGGCGGACGAGGGGCACGATGGCCTCCACGTCGGGTTCGGTCTCCCCCGGGAGCCCCACCATCAGGTAGAGCTTCAGGTTCTCCACGCCCGCTTCGAGGAGCGTCCCGGTCTTGTCGAGGATCTCGTCGTTGGTCACCCGCTTGTGGATGGCCTTGCGCAGCCGGTCGGTTCCCACCTCCGGCGCGATGGCGACGGTCCGTTCCCCGCTCTCCGCGAGGGGCCGGGCGAACTCGTCCCGCACGTCCTCGAACCGGATCGACGAAACGCTGACCCGGAAATCCTGGTCGCGGAGGTCCGAGACCAGCGGGACGATCTCCCGGTGGGCGCCCACGGCGGTCGAGACCAGCCCGATCCGGTCGGTATGCGGGCGGGCGGTGCGGGCGAGCGCCAGCAGCCGCTCCACTTCGAAGGACCGCTTCGGCAGGTAGTTGTAGCCGGCCCAGCAGAAGCGGCAGAGCGTCGGACAGCCCCGCGACACCTCGACCAGGAACTTGTCCGACATCTCGGTGTCCCGGGTGAGGATGTAGGTGGCCGGAGGCGGGAACCGGGCGTCCTTGCCCATCCGGGCCCGGACCACCGGGTGTCCGCCACGGACCCGGCGATGAAGGACCTGCCCGTCCGGTGCGTACTCGACCTCGTGGGTTGCCGGCACGTAGAACCCGGACTCCCCGGCCAGACCCCGGAGGCGCGCGTCGCGGGTCTCCGCCTGCAGGACGCCGGTCAGGGCCGGGAGGAGCGCCTCCGCTTCGCCGACCCCGAAGGCGTCCACGAAGGGGGCGAGCGGCTCCGGATTGAGGAAAGTGACCGGACCGCCCGCGATCACCAGCGGATCCCGCGGAGTCCGGTCCGCCGCCAGCGGAGGGATCCCGGCGAGCTGGAGCATCTCGACCAGATGGACCAGGTCGGGCTCGAAGGTGATCGAGAACGCCACCACGTCGAAGCTGCGCACCGGGCTTCCGCTCTCGAGCGTGCGCAGCGAGAGTCCGGTCCTCCGGTACTCGTCCATTTCGGCCCGGTCGGGGAGGAAGAACCGCTCGCTCACGGTGTCGGGCAGGAGGTGGAAGAAGCGGTGCACCGCCTGGAAGCCCACGTTGGACATCCCGAGCGCGTAACGGTTTGGGTAACCGACCGCGATCCGGAGTCCTCCCGCGCCCTCCGCCGCGGGAATCCGGAAGCCGGTATCCGGCCCCTCGAGCCAGGTTTCCCGAGCGCGCCGTCTCTCGGCACGCTCCCGGAGGAGCCGACTCATGCCGACTTCGCCGCCGGTTCCGCTTCGAGGAACAGGATGCGGGCGCAGGGTTCGCAGGCCAGGATCGAGCGTCCCGCGTGGATCTCCTCGAGGACTTGGGGCCGGAGCCGCACGTTGCACGCCGAGCAGCGGCCGTCTCTCACCGGGACCACGGCGATTCCCTCCCGGGCCCGGATTCGTTCGTAGCGGGCGGCGATCTCCTCGGGCAAACCGGCAAAGCTGACGGCCCGAAGCCGCCGAAGCTGATCGCGCTGCGCTTCCTGGTCCCGGGCCGTGGACCGGATCTCCGTCTTCTGCGCCTCGAGCACCGTGCTGCGTTCGGCGAAGGTCCGCTTGCGGTCGGCCAGCTTGGCTTCCAGTTCGTCGGCCTTCTCCATCTGGGCGAGGATCCGGTCCTCGATCGTCCCGATCCTCGTCTTCGCGCTGGCGATCTGCTGCTGGAGTCCCTTGTATTCCTCGTTGGTGCGGGCTCCGAGCAACTGGTCGCCGTACTTGTCCACGTTCGCCTCGGCCTCTTCGAGCTCGGTCTCGGCGTGGCGGCGTTCGGCCGCGGTCTGGCGGAGTTCCTCCTCCACCGCGTCGACGTGCGACCTCGCAGCCGCAACCTCCCCGTCGATTCCGTCGAGAGCGCGCGGCACCCGCGCAAGCGCCCGATCACAGGCCGCAAGCCGTATATCGAAACCCTGAACTTCCCGGAGCGTCGCGAGCTCGGGAAGCAATGCCTCAAACCCCCGTGGGAGGAGCGCTGCGGGCAACTCGGGGCCAGCGGAGGAGCCGCCCACGCAAAATGCTGAAGTCCCGGCCGGTGGGCCCACCAGGACTTGAACCTGGGACCAACCGGTTATGAGCCGGCCGCTCTGACCACTGAGCTATGGGCCCGGCCGACCGGAGACTCATTCCGAAAACTGCCGCAGTTTGCGGGCGCGCGCCGGGTGACGCAGTTTGCGGATGGACTTGGTCTCGATCTGCCGAATGCGCTCGCGGGTCACCTCGAACTGCTTTCCCACCTCCTCCAGGGTCTTTTCCTGGAGGCCGCCGAGGCCGAAGCGGCTCTCGAGGACGGCTTCCTCCCGGGGAGTCAGGGTCTTCAGCACCGCTTCGATGGTCTCCTGAAGCCGCTTGTTGATCACGAGGTCCTGGGGCGAAGGGGCGTTCGGGTCCTTGATGAAGTCGCCGAGATGCCCGTCGTCGTCCTCGCCGATGGGGGTCTCGAGGGAGATCGGTTCCTGGGCGATCTTCATGACCTTCCGGACCTTGGACGGGGTCATGCCCATCCGGTCCGCGATCTCTTCCTGGCGGGGTTCCCGGCCGAGTTCCTGCACGAGGCTCCGCTGGGTCCGGTGCAGCTTGTTGATGGTCTCGTGCATGTGCACCGGGATGCGGATCGTGCGGGCCTGATCGGCAATCGCCCGGGTGATGGCCTGGCGGATCCACCAGGTGGCGTAGGTCGAGAACTTGTAGCCGCGGCGGTACTCGAACTTGTCCACCGCCTTCATCAGGCCGATGTTGCCTTCCTGGATGAGATCGAGGAACTGGAGCCCACGGTTCGTGTACTTCTTGGCGATCGAGACGACGAGCCGGAGGTTCGCCTGCACGAGGTCCTGCTTGGCGAGCTGGGCGCGTTCTTCCCCGAGGTCGATGTTTTCGACGGCGGCCTCCAGTTCCGGCCGCACTTCGAGGCGCGCCGACTTGATCTTCTTGGCGGTGCCGAACTCGGGCATGACGTGGCCGGCGCGGTCGAGCGTCTCCTGGGCCTCGCGCTGGCGCCCCATGACCTCGCGGCGGAGCGACGTCTTGGCCTCGGGTGTCGTTTCCTGGGCGGCGTCGATCTCCTTCCGGAGCACGGCGCAGATCTCGATCTCGTGGGAGGCCCGGTGCGCGTCGATGGCGAGGCGCTTCAGTTCCTCCATCCAGCGGCTCAGCAGGCCGTCGGTCGGCCGCATGGTCCAGATGACATGGCTCATCTCGATCCGCGTGCGCGCCGCGGCGTTGGCGCGGCGGCGATAGGCGCGGGTGCGGCGGGGCACGTTGCGGAGGAGCGAGACCCGCCGCCGGTACAGCTTGTAGAGAGATTCGAGCCGGCCCAGAGCGCCCAGAATCCGCTCCCGGTGCTGGTCATGACGGATGGTCGTCCCGCCCTCGGCGACCTCGAAGTTCTCCCGGAGCTGCATCGTGTCGGCCTCGATCTGCGGCCGGAAGTCCACGAGCAACTGATTGATGATGTAAAGCCGCCGGGTGATGGCTCGCTTCGAGCGGTTCTTGCCGCGCTCGATGCGTTTGGAGATCCGGACCTCGCCCTCCCGGTCGAGCAGGGGAACGACGCCCATCTCGCGGAGGTACATCCGGACCGGGTCGTTGGTGCGCTCGATGGCGCTCGGTGTCAGGTCGAGGGTGGTGCTTTCGGAGTCGCGGGACTTCTCGTACGCCTCCTCGGACTCGAAGAGCGGGATGCCCCATTCCGTCAGGCTCTCGAGGAACTCCTCCGGCGGGTCGTCGCCCCCCCAGGCGTCCTGGACCTCCTCGGTCAGCAGATAGCCGCGGTCCTTTCCGAGCGCGACGAGCGCCTTGACCTCATCGGTCTGGGCTTCGACTCCGAAATCACGGAGCAGCTCCAGGTCGTACCCGGGGGTTTCCGCCTGTTCCATGGTTGATCCTCCGGGGGAGTTCTCCGAACCGTGGCCTAACAGCCTGTCCGGGATCTCGGCTCCGCGCGGGAAAAGTGGTCAGCCGGCGAACTGGCGTTCACCGGCCGTTTCATTCGGTCTGCCGCGCCCCGGTACAGACGGATTCCACAAACTCTCCAAGGAGACAATTCCCGGCGGGAACGGACAGCAGAAGCGGGCAAGTTCGGATCAGTCCGGCGTTCAGCCCGTTCGTTCGCCGGCCGGGCGACGCCAAACAGCAACCGGGCACTCTAGCATGCGCCGGGCTCTACGACCCCGCCGCCGAGGCTGCGAGAAGCTGCTAACCGCGCCGCAGCCGGTCGATCTCCTCGCTGATCTGCTGCAGTTCCGCGAGCGCGGTGAGCGCTTCCTCTCCATCGCCCCGCGCCGCCGCCCGTAGCGCCGGCAGCTTCTGCCGGAGGCTCAGGATCCGCAGGGCGTCGAGGCACTCTCCCGGACTCTGCTTCTCGGTGTTGAGACCCACCGGGTGCTCGAGGACCTCGATCAGGAGCTGCTGCCGGTCGGTGGGTTCGCCCGCGAGCAACTCCTGTATCCGGTCCGCGAGTCGAGGGCCGCCCCCCTCGGCGGCCTGCTTCAGGTCGAGCAGCAGGTCCGAGCTGGCGAAACCCTCCAGATCTTCCGGTTCCGCCGCCTCGAAGACCGTGGCGACCTCGTCGGGCCGGGCGTCCGCCCAGCGGATCAGGTCGAGTTCGGCCGGGGTCGGCGACCTCCGGGGTGGGGCGGGAG
>VXWI01000012.1 GCA_009835985.1 Acidobacteriota bacterium
GGGAGGGCATCGGGAGCTCCAGGGGGATGCGTCGGAGGACGCGGCGTCCTCCTCTACTTACCTGGACGGAATTCGGGCCTGTTTTTTCCCGCCTGGGGCCGGAATGTGGAAAAGTCGAAGCGAATGTGCAGTTCTGCTGGTCGGCAGGAAAGCGCGGCGGAACAGCAAGAGCGTCACCGGCGCTGGTTTCGCGCTCCCGCGCGATGCCGGCCGGAGGCCGGCGCTCCGAGGCGCTGCGCCATGACGGCGCTGGAGCTACGCGATTTCGCCTCGCTGCGCGCCCCCACCGGGAGGACTGGGGCGATGCCGGCCGGAGGCCGGCGCTCCGAACCTAGAACACCCAGGAGAGTTTCGTGAATAGCGTCCGGTAGTTGACGAGTTCGTCATCGAACTGGGCGGGGCCCTCCTGGTAGGCGAGCTGGAGCGATCCGAACGGGGGGAAGAACCTCCAGACGTAGAGGAGCTGGATCGTCTCGCGCTCGAGCTCGAACATGGGGCTCGCGAGGCTGCCGGTGACGTCGTAGCGGGTCTGGTAGAAGACCTTGAAGAACATGTCCTTGTTCACGTAGTAGGTCGCCCGGACGAAGTGGACCCAACTGCTGCGGTCGTGGGGGTCCGGGTCGAACCAGACCCGCTTGAGGTCGTAGGTCGCGGTGAGGGCGTCGGTGATCGTCCAGTCCACGACGCCCCCGAACTGGTCGAGGTCGCTGTCGAAGTTGAGTCCCTGGCCGTAGTAGGCCGCGACGGAGGTGCCGGTCCGGGTGTCGAACGTCAGCTTGGCCTGGTAGAGCGTGTTCCGGAAGTCCTTCTCGAAGAGCCCGGCCTCCTCGGCCTTGAACTCCTCGTCGTTCGTCAGGTCGAGGCTCCAGCGCCGGAGGAAGTTGAGGCCGAGCCGGTTGCGGATCTGCCAGCTCCGGAGGCGGCCGGCCTGGCTCCAGAACTGGTTGTAGTTGATCGAACCGGTCAGGTCCTGGAGCCCGTGGCGGTTGATCCAGAACTGCTTCCGGACGTTCGAGTCCACCTCGCGCCGGTCGTCGTCGCGGATGAAGCCGACCCGGTTCATGTTCTCGCGGACGTTCTCCCCGACGTGCGTGTAGCGGACGTGGAAGTGTCCGGTCTGGGAGTCGTAGGAGGGCCGGAAGAAGTAGGTCCACGCCCCCTCGTCGTGGGCGCCGTAGGACCGGACGACCTGTGAGGTCATGCCGAGGTAGTCCGAGAAGAAGAGGGTCCCGACGAGCCCCACCGAGCCCTCGCTCGTCCCCTCGAAGGTGCGGTTCGCGCCGATCACCCCGACGTTCGAGGCGCCGCGGATCTCCCGGCTGAGCCGGAACGCCGAGTAGAGCGCGCCGTCCGCAGCCGCGGCGGACTCGGTGTCGGTCTGGCTGGCCAGTCCGTTCACCCGCCACGCGCCGACCTTCCCGTTGACCTTGGCGCCCCACTGCATGTCCCCGATCCGGCGCGAGTAGAACTGCACGATGCGGGTGCGGTAGCTCTCCGTGCCCTCGAGGAAGAAGGGGCGCTTCTCCGGGTAGGACAGCTCGTAGCGGGTCAGGTTCACCTGCTCGACGTCGGCCTCGACGGTGGCGAAGTCGGGGTTGAAGGAGAAGTCGATCCCGATGTTGCTCGACGGCGCGTAGCGCAGGTCGAGTCCGAACTCGGTGGTGTCGTCCTGCGCCTCCTGGAGGGCCCCCTGCACATAGGGGATGAAGGCGTAGCTCTTCGTGACGGCCTCGGTCAGGTCGAGGCCGGTGATGGCGCCGATCTCGGCGATCCGGAACCACTCGGAGAGTCCCGGGATCCAGTGGCTCTGCTCGAGGTTCCGGGGGAGGTAACGGATCGCGTTGAAGCCCCAGGCGGTGGCTTCGCGCGCGAACCGGACCGTCTCGAAGGGGATGGCGACCTCGGCGGTCCAGCCGCCTGGGCCCGTCGTTCCCGCCGACAGCCAGTTGGCGTCCCAGGTGATGTCCCGGGTGCGCCCGTTGTCCGCCCAGCGCTCGTCCTGCTGGGTGCCCAGCGAGTTGACCATGAACACGTAGGCGTTGTTGTCGTCGTCGAAGGTGTCGAGGACGAGCGCCACCGCGTCGTCCTCCCAGACCTCGCCGTCGCGCTGGGTGACCGTCCGGGAGATCGCTTCGGGGTCCGTGTCGCGGCCCTCGATGCCGAAATAGACCATCCGCTCGTCGTAGAGGACGCGGATGACGGTGCGCTGGGAGGCCGGCGCGCCGGCGACCGGCTGGAGCTGGGTGAAAGTCTCGATGGAGGCGGCTCCGTCCCACGCGGCCTCGTCCAGCACGCCGTCGATCTCGATGGGTTCGGAGGTCCTGGTTGCCGGGACTTCCTGGGCGGCGAGTCCGGAACTCCACGCAAGCGTCGCGAGTGGTCCGAGGAGCATCGCCGGGCGATGGCGCATCGGCCCGGCAGTATTGCGCGGCGCGCACGATGGGCGCGCGGCGCCGCGGGAACGGGCGCGGGCCTACCTTGTGAACAGGATGCCGAAGACCGCGATGAGGGCGGTGACCAGGAGGGCGAAGCCGCCGATCACCAGCCGCATCTGGGCGGCGAGCACGTCCAGCTTGCGGTCGTGCGCGGCGACGGCCTCCTTGAGCGCCTGGATATCGGCGGTGAGCTCACGGTGGTTCTCGGCGACGGTCTCGGCGAGGTCGCGAACCTGCGCGGCGAGCTGGCGGACTTCCGCCACGATCGCCTGCGTCTGCGCGGTGACGGTCTCGGAAGTCATGGAATGCATCCGCTTTTCCGCAGTATAGGCGAGCTTCGCCTCGACGCCCGCGTCGAGCAGGGCGT
>VXWI01000089.1 GCA_009835985.1 Acidobacteriota bacterium
TCCGCCGCCCGCGCCCGAGCCTCCAGCGCCCGAACCCGAACCCGTTCCGGAACCTCCGGCCTCCCGTCCGGACGTGGTGCGCCCCACCGTGGAGAACCGCGACCGCATGCCGGTCCCCGACGCCCGGGCCCGCCGCCGGGCGGCGCGCCCCCAGCGCCCGGAATCCGGTCTCCGGGGCCGCGATGCGGCGTGGGCTGAATCGGCGCGGCTCGAGACCCGCCGCCCCGTCGACACCAGCTCCCGGCCCACCCGGAGACCCGCCAACACCGGCTCGACGGGCCGCCGGGCGTCCGGCAACACCGGAATCGGTCTCGGGGGAACGCCGGGAGGCACGCGCTTCGACCAGGACTTCGAGTACGCCTTCTACCAGCGCCAGATGATCGCCCGGATCCAGGCGAACTGGCAGCAGATCCCGGTCCGCGGCCGAGCCACCGTCGTCATCCGGTTCACGATCTTCCGGGACGGGGCCATCAGCGACGCGGAGGTGGAGACCTCAAGCGGCCAGTCGCTCCTCGACCGGGCGGCGCTTCGGGCGGTGGTGCTGGCCGAACCCCTGCCGCGGCTTCCCGACAGCTATCCGCGGGACCGCGTCGGCGTGCATCTCCTGTTCACCTACGAGCAGGAAGCAACCGGAAGCCCGGACGGGCCGGCGCCCGAGATTCCATGAAGCCTCCACGCCTGCCCCGTCTCGCATTCGCAGCCCTGGGCGCCGCACTGGCCACCGGCGTCGCCGCGGGCTTCGTCCCCGTGACGGGGACTCGCGCACCGTCCCCCGGCCCTGGAAGCGGCGCCGGGGAGGTGGGGGTCGCGAGTCTCGGCACCCCCTTGGCCGGAACCGCCGGTCAGGACACCGGCGACTGGTACCTCGACATCACCCGTCCGGGCGCCCCGGTGCGGATGGCCATCCCGGACTTCCGGTTGGCGGCGGCCGAAACCTCCGGAAGAGGGACCCCGCCCGGGGAGACGAACGCCGTCCCCGCGGAACCGCTTTCCGGCGCGGGACCCACGTTGGCCGAAGAAGCGGCCGAATCGGCCTCGGTGGCCAGCGCCGTCCTCTGGAGCGACATCGAGTACGCCGGGGTATACCGGATGCTTCCGAAACGCTTCTACCGGATCGCCGAAGCCGGATCGCCGGAGGGCGTCCTCGACTACTACCAGTGGGAATCGATCGGCGCCGACATCCTCGTCAGCGGCACGCTCCGGATCGACGGGGAGTTTCTGGTCGCCGAAGTGCGGATGCACGCCGTGCGGGCGCAGGAGAACGTCTTCGGCCGCCGCTACACGGCGGCCCGCGGGGCCGCGCGCACGCTTGCCCACCGGATCGCGGACGACATCCTCCAGCACGCCGGCAACTACCAGGGCGTCGCCCGCACCCGGATCGCCTTCTCCACCAGTCGCTCGGGACCGCGCAGCAAGGAGATCTACCTGATGGACTACGACGGTCACGGGCAACGCCCGGTGACCGCCAACGGTTCCCTGAACATCACCCCGAGCTGGTCGCCGGACGGGCGGGCGCTCAGCTATATCTCCTACCGTGAAGGCGCTCCCGCCCTCTACCTCGCCTTTCTCTACCAGGGCCGGGGCGAGAAGCTCGTGGGCGATTTCCAGTCCTTCACCCCGGCCTGGTCGCCGGACGGACGGTGGATCGCCTTCACTTCGAATCGCGACGGCCAGTCGGAGATCTATCTGGCCGCGGTGGACGGCACCGAACTGCGACGGCTTACCGACAACCGCGCCATCGACGTCGCCCCCGCCTGGTCCCCGAACGGACGCACGATCGCCTTTACCTCGGATCGGACCGGAGCTCCGCAGATCTACACCAAGGACCGGGACGGACTGAATCTGCGGCGCGTTTCCTTCGAGGGCTCGTGGAACGACTCCCCCACCTGGTCTCCGTCACGCCAGCACAGCGAGATCGCCTACGCCTCCCGGATCGAACGCCGTCCCTTCGACATCGTCGTCCACGATTTCGAGACCCGGCAGACCCGCCAGCTCACCACCGGCCGCGGCAGCAACGAGAGTCCCTCGTGGGCTCCCAACGGACTGCACATCGCGTTCGCCTCCAACCGGGCCGGCGACGACCAGGTGTTCACGATGCATCGGGACGGCTCCAATCTGAAGCAGCTCACCCGCGAAGGGAGCAACACCACCCCGCGCTGGGGCAACCCCCCCGGAGATCCGCGCTGAAATCGCCCCCATGAAACTAGATTCGAGACTCTTTCCGACCCGCCGGGCGCTCCCCGCGGCCTCCCTGCTCGCGCTGCTGGCGGCCTTCGCGTGTTCTTCCGTCGACCGCACGCCGGCAACCGGGAGTGAACCGCCGCCGGACCTCGTGACGCCTCCCGAAGCATCGGAGGCCGAGGGCGCCTCCACAGCCGATCCGTCGCCCTCGAGTTCCGGCGGGTTGACCGAGGACGAGATCCTGGCGATCCCGCCCGAGGTCGGGAGCGAGACCGACCTGCTGGACATCGGGGCGAAGAGCCTCGAGGAACTGAACACCGAAGGGCACCTCAAGGACGTGCAGTTCGAGTACGACAGCGCCGATCTCAGTCCGTCGATGCGGGCCACCCTCGAGGAGAACGCCGCGTGGTTGTCGCGTTATCCATCGGTCAGCATCCTCGTCGAAGGCCACTGCGACGAACGCGGCACCGTGGAGTACAACCTGGCGCTCGGGGAAGAACGCGCCCGGGCCGTCCGCGACTACCTCCGGGACCTCGGCGTCGGCACCGGGCGGATGCGGATCATCAGCTACGGCAAGGAATTCCCTCTCGATCCGGGCCACAACGAAACCGCCTGGCGGCGAAACCGCCGCGCGCACCTGGAGATCGTCGCCAAGTGAAGTCCCTCCGAACCGCGTCCCCGGCTGCGGCCCTCGTCGCCGCGACTCTCCTCGGTTGCCTCTCCGCGACCCCGCTCCTCGGTGAGACGCGCGCCGGCGCCCAACGGGACCAGAACCGCATCGTGTCGGAGATTCGCCAGATCCAGGTGCAGCTCGCGACGCTCGTCGAAGCGCAGACCGCGCTTTCTCAGGCAGTGGAAGCCCTCCTCGCCGACCGGGAAGAAGCGCTCACGGCCGATCGCCAGAGCCGCGCCGAGACGATGAATACGCTCGAACGCATGGAACGGAGCGTCGCGACGCTGAGCGAATCCTTCCGGGATACCAATGCGCGCCTCTCGGCCCTCATGGTGGAAGTGGAGTCGGTGCGCGAGGCGCAGCGCCGCGCCGCGCTCCTGGGCGGTGGCTCCGGAGAGGCCGACGGCACGGCGCTTCCGGGAGGTGAGGAGGCCGGGGCGGCGGAAGTCGCGGCCGGGGACGAAGCGTCGCAGGAACAAGGCTCCGGTGAAGGAGGCGCGGAGGAAGAGGCCACGGTCCTGGACGAACCGAGCGTTGCCGAGATCTATCTACAGGCCGACTCCGACTATCTCCAGGGGCGCTATGACCTCGCGTTCACGGGCTTCGAGCGGGTCGCCGACCTGGGCGGCGAACTCGCGGACAACGCCCGCTACTTCATGGGGGAGTGCCGGCTGGCCCAGGACCGGCTGGACGACGCTCTCGACCACTTCGTGAGCGTCATCGATGACTTCCCGGAAAGCAGCAAAATTGGCGAGGCCTGGTACAAGCGAGGCCTCATTCTCGGGCGGATGGGCCATGAGTCCGACGCGCGCGAAATCTTTGAGAGCATCTTGGATGTTTTTGCCGGCACCACGGCGGCGCGTCTGGCGCAAAGGGAGCTGGACGCCATGCCCCCGGGGGATCCCGGCGTGTGAGAACCGGCCGCTTGAGGCGGCCGGAAGGAGTGGATGAGATGCGAGATGTGAACAAGATCGTGCTGCGCGGGGTGGTTTCAGAGGCCTCGCGGACGCACACCTTCGATGACGGACGGAAACTGGTCAACCTGAACGTCAGGACGGCGACGCTGGAGCCGGACGACCGGGGCGGCGAGCGGGAGCGCCAGGCCTGGCACCGGGTCGCGGTCGGCGGGAACCGGAACGTGGAAACGGCCGAGCGACTCGCGCCGGGCGACCCGGTGTACGTCGAGGGCCAGCTCCGCACCCGCAAGTACCGGAACAAGGAGGGTGACGACGTGTACGCCACGGAGGTCCGGGCCGACATCGTGCGCGCGCCCGAGGCCGCGGAGCCGAACGTGAACCGCTCCATCGTGCTGGGTAACCTCGGCCAGACTCCGGAGCTGCGGAGTTTCCCGAATTTCGAGGTCATGAATCTCACGGTGGCGACCAGCGAGAGCTGGACCCGGCGCGACGGGGAGAACAGCGAGGAGACGGAATGGCACCGGGTCTCACTCTTCGGCGATGCCGCCCGGCGGATCGAGGGGCAACTCGAAAAGGGCCAGCGGGTGCTCGTGACTGGGTTCGTCCAGACGCGCAAGTACACGGACCGGGAGGGCCGGGAACGCCGCGCCACCGAGACTCAGGCGCACTCGGTCCTGGGCAGCGGCAGCTCGGGACGCGGCGGCTACGGGTCCACGGGCCGGGCTTCCAGCCAGAGAGCTGCAACGGACTCCGGATCACGCGCGGAACGGAAGGCGCCGGACGCCTGGGAACCTAGCGGAGTGAACACGAGCGACGACGTCGACGAAGTTCCCTTCTAGGGGGACGCCGCGGAGCGCCGGCCTCCGGCCGGCATCGCCGACCGCAGGGAGGCGAAACGCACGCTCCGGTCCGGGTAGGAGCGCGCGCCGGCATCGCTGACCGCAGGGAGGCGAAACGCACGCCGCCACTCGCCAATCCTTCGTTGTCTCTTCGCTCTGGCATACCAGACAAATGTCTGTTATGCTGCGTGCATGCCCAAAACCCCTCCGGGACAGACCCGGAATCGAGTTTTCCGCTTCGTGCGCGACCGTCTCCTGCGGGGGGACTCTCCTTCCCTTCGCGAAGTGCAGCAGCACTTCGGTTTCCGGGCCGTCGAGACCGTTCGGGCCCATCTCACCGCTCTTGTCGAAGAGGGACGTCTGGTCAAGGAGCCGGGCCGGGCCCGCGGCTACCGCCTGCCCAAACGCCAACCCAAACGATTGTCGGCGCCGGTCCCCGACTGGTCTTCGGGCCGGCTTCAACCGGTCCCCCTCCTGGGTGAGGTTGCCGCCGGCGGTTTCGAAGAGGCCATCGAGAACCCGGAGGGAAATCTCCCGGTAGAAATCCCCGATTCCCGGGATCTCTCGGACTACTTCGCCCTCCGGGTTCGAGGGGAAAGCATGTCCGGCGCCGGCATTCTGCCCGGAGACACCGTCATCGTCGAACGGCGGGGCAAGCCCGTTTCCGGTCAGATCGTGGTGGCGCTCCTTGAAGAAGACGCCACCGTGAAGCGGCTTCACCTGGGACAGCACGGAATGGAGCTGCGGCCGGAAAACCCCGACTTCGACACGCTCCGTCCACCTCCCGGATCCTGCCGGATCCTCGGGAGAGTCGTGGAATTGCGACGCCAGATTCGCTGAATCCCTCATGAGAACTGCCTGCTGATCCCTGCCGGCCCGATAAACCGTGATGCAACAGACCCTTGCCCCCGTTCAATCCCCCGTTCCGCCTGCTGTCCGCTCCGCTGTCCTGTCCGGGCAACCCGGACCCCGCCGAATCGATCCCTCCCGGGTCCAGGAACCGCCTCCCGCCCGGGAACCCGCGAAGTGGGGACTTGCCCGGCTTGCCGGCAGCCTCGTGGAAATCTCCGGAACGGCCGACTCCGGCGTCCTTTCTTCGGCGCTGGCGCTGGTCGCCGAAGCCCAGCATCATCAGCTCCGGCACGAAAAACTCCGTCACCGCCGGCACCCCGCTCCGAATTCCGGACCGGGGCCGGGGGCGCATCCGGACTCCGCCCCAGACCCTGCCCAAAACCCCGCCCTGATCGCCTGGATAGCGACGACCCGCAGTCTCTTCTTTCCCCCGGACGCGGTCGAATCGGGGATTGCGCTGGACCGGTTGGTCCTGCTGCGGCTGGAAACACCGGGAGCGCAGATTCGCGCCGCCACCCGGGTTGTCCACTCGGGAGCTTTCGGGCTGGTGGTCGTGGACCTTGCCGATTCGCTCCCGCCGGAGAGTTTCGGCCCCCGATCGGTTCGCCAGTCGGTTCAAAAGACGAGGTCGGACTCCGCCACCGCATCCGATAGGACTCCGATGTCCCCTCCGGGCACTCCTCGGGGGCTCCCTCATCTGTCGCGGCTTGCCGGACTCGCACACAAATACCGAACCGCTGTCGTCCTGCTGACCGACAAGTCACCGGCCGCCCCATCGCTCGACCCTCGGGTGGGCAAGCGCTTCGACGCCAGCCGCCGGGGAAACGGCATCGTCATCACCGTTCTCAAGGACAAGGGGAACCGGGGCCTCTCTTCTCCCGGACCGCCGCCGCTCCGGGGCCGGGACCGCCTTCTCCCCGGAGTCCGGTTCGAAAGGGAATGCCGTGAGCCGGCTGGCATGTGTTGACGTTCCGGCGCTACCGCTCCAGATCCTGCTCCGGCGACACCCCGAATGGCGGCAGGAACCGGTGGCGGTGGTCACCGAGGACAAGGTGCAGGCACGGATTTCCTGGGCGAACCGCCAGGCGGTCACTCTCGGGGTGCGCCCGGGAATGCGGCAGGCCGCCGCGGTCGCCTGCTGCCCCGCACTCCGGATCGACCATGTCCGCGCTTCGGAAGTAGAACGGGAAGTCCGCCGGCTGGCTGAGCGGCTCCACCGCTGGACTCCCCAGGTCGAATCAGCTTCATCCCTCGCCCCCCAACTGTCCGGGTGCGGCGCTGCCGGAACCTTCTGGCTGCGGGCATCCGGACTGACCGGGCTGTTCGGTCCGCTTTCGGACTGGATCGACGCACTCTCGAAAGATCTCCAAAGCGACGGGTTTCGCGCCTCGGTCGCGGTGGGCTTTACCCGGTTCAACTCCTTTGCGGCGGCGCGGGCCACTTTCGGACTCCAGATCTTCGAAAGTCCCGCCGAGGAACGAAGCGCCGCCCTCAGGGCCCCCCTCGTCCGCTTCGGATTGCCGGAGAAGGCTCTCGCCGGCCTCGAAAAACTCGGCATCTCATCGCTTCGGGACCTGCTGCGCCTGGCCGGGGAAGGACGGTCCGGAAGAGGACTGGCGAACCGCTTCGGAAAGGAGCTCCTGGAACTCCACCGCCTCGTTTCCGGGGAGCGTTTCGCGCCGGTTTCCGAAACCTTCCGCCCGGAGACGCCGGTGGAACACCGGATCTCCTTCGAACCGCCCGAGACCGACATCGAACGGCTCATCTTCCACGCGAAGCGCCTGCTCGATCAGGTCCTCGCCGACCTCGGGAAACAGGGCCTCGCGGTCGTCGAACTCGCCTACGAAGTGGAATGCGAAGACACTCCGTCAATTTCCGGGTCGGTCCGTCCCGCCCTTCCCACCGAGGACGGCGTGAAGCTCCTCTCCCTGCTCCGCCTGCGGTTCGGGGGCATCTCTCCGGAGATCCGGACCACCGCCGGGCCGCTGCCGAGGCCTTCCCGAAGTACGGAAGAGGAACCGGGGAAAAGGATCCTCGGCCTCGTTCTCCGGGCTCACGGGGGCGTCTACGTCGCGGAACAGCCCGGCCTGTACCAGCGCCCCGGGGAAGCTCTTTCCACCGGTCCGAAAAGGGCTTCGGAGGCGCTGGCCCAGATTCAGGCCGAGTTCGGTGAGGACTCCCTGGTCCGGCTGGAAATCCGGGATGCGCACCTTCCGCGGGGACGCTACCGGTGCCGGCCGATCTCTGTGGGAGAGGCCACCCTCCGGAATCTCCCGGGCAAGAGCCCCTCGCAGGACTTTTTCGAGACCCGGACCCCCCGCCTGATTCGCCGCATCTACGATCAGCCGCTCATCCTTCCCCATCGGGGTTCGGGCGAACCCGACGGCTGGCTGCTCCGGGGACCAGGCCACGGTCCCGTTCAGAGTTTCACCGGTCCCTTTCGCGTCTCCGGAGGCTGGTGGCGTCTGCTTTCGGGGCGGCCGGTCTCTCGTGACTACTTCTTTGTCCGCCTGAAACGCGGCGATGTCTGCTGGGTTTTCTTCGACCGGGAACGGCGCTCGTGGTTCCTCGAAGGCCGTGTCGAGTAACTGATGGCCAGCAGCCTGTGAACAAAGTGGCGTGGCATTCAAGCGGCGATGCATCCCGGCTGAACCGCGCCGCAGAGCGGCGCTCGTCGTTGCGCATCGGTCGAAAGACCTCTGGTATTCCTCCCTCGCGCGCCTTGTCAGCCGGGCGCCTCGCCCCCACCGGGAGACTGGCCGCTTTCGGTGCTCACGCCACCTTGCCCACAGGCTACTAGCCATCAGGCTCTTGGACTTTGTACTTTCCTCTGTATTGCAAGAGCAACGCTTCCTTCCTCGAAGGAGCAAGCCACCCCGAGGAACTGGTCGAAGAGGCCCACTCCCTTGGTCTTCCCGGGATTGCGCTCACCGACCGGAACGGCCTCTACGGAGCCGTCAAGGCCCATGTCGCGGCGCGGGAGCGGGGCATCCGACTGGTACTCGGCGCCGAAACGTCGGTGGCGGCGGACACTGCCGGGGAAGGCCGGCAGGGCGCACCGGAGAGCATCCTCCTGCTGGTCCGGAACCGCACCGGCTACCGGAACCTGTGCCGGCTCCTGACCCGGGGACTGCTCCGAGATCCTGACCCCGTCACCGGCGAGGACTCGAAGAGGAACGGCTCCGGGACGGGCAGAGGCTCATCCCGCAAGGGAACGGCCGGTGTTTCCTGGGAAGAAATCGCCGGGCACGCCGAAGGGCTTCACGCGCTCTGGGGAGGCGGCGCTTCCGCCCTCAAGCAGGCCCCCCCTCCCGACCGGCCGGCGCGCCTGCTCCGGGAAGCCTTCGGGGAGAACCTCCACGTCCTCATCACCCGGCACCACCGGGACGACGACATGCCCGAGGAGGCCCGGCTTCGGGGGCGGGCGAACCGGTACCGGATCCCGGTCGCCGCCGCCACCGAGGTCCTCTACCACCGTCCGGGGCGCCGGGAAATGCAGGACGTGCTCACCGCCATCCGCTACGGGGTGCCGCTTCGGGAAGCCGGACGACGTCTTCGCGGAAACGCCGAGCACTACCTGCGCTCCCCTGCCCTCTTCCGGGAACTCTTTGCCGACGACCCGGCCGCGGTCGACCGAACCCTGGAAATCTCCGAGGCCTGCCGCTTCTCACTCGACGAACTCCGCTACCGCTATCCCGCCGAAGAGCTCTCCGGAGGGATGGACTCCGATGCCCGGCTTCGGGAACTGACGTTCGAAGGCGCCGCCGAGCGTTATCCCGGCGGCATGCCGCCCGCCGTCAGGCAGCAACTGGAAAAGGAACTCGAGCTGATCCACGAACTCGACTACGGGGGCTATTTCCTCACCATGGTCGAGATCGTCCGCTTCTGCCGCGAGCGGGAAATCCTCTGTCAGGGGCGGGGTTCCGCGGCGAACTCGGCGGTCTGCTTCTGCCTTGGGATCACCGCGGTGGACCCAGTCCGGATGGGACTCCTGTTCGAGCGGTTCCTGTCCCGCGAGCGCGCCGAACCACCCGACATCGATCTGGACATCATGCATTCCCGCCGGGAGGAAGTCATCCAGTTCGTGTATCAGAGGTACGGCGAAGGGCGCGCCGCCATGGTGGCGAATACCGTTTGCTACCGGACGCGGTCCGCGATCCGGGACGTGGGCAAGGCGCTCGGGTTTTCGGAGCGCTCCGTGGACCGGCTGGCCCGCGCGTTCTCCCACTACGAGCCACTCTCGAGCGACCGCCTGGCCGCCGCCGGCTGGACTTCGGAGGGGGCGGCAACCCGGCACTTCCTCCGTCTGGCGAACGAGATCCAGGGATTCCCCCGGCACCTCTCGATCCATCCCGGCGGCTTCCTCCTCGGAGAGGAACCGGTCTCTCACATCGTGCCGGTGGAAAACGCCGCGATGGAAGGAAGAACGGTCATTCAGTGGAACAAGGACGACATCGAGGAACTGGGTCTTTTCAAGGTCGATCTGCTGGGGCTCGGCGCCCTTACCCAACTGGACCTCGCCTTCCGGCTGCTCCGGGAGTCCCGAAACGTCGATCTGTCCATGTCCACCATCCCCGCCGACGACCCCAACACCTTCGCAATGATCCGGAAGGCGGCAACCGTCGGGGTCTTCCAGATCGAAAGCCGGGCGCAGATGGCCATGCTGCCGCGGCTCCAGCCCGAGAACTACTACGACCTGGTGATCGAGGTGAGCATCGTTCGCCCCGGGCCCATCGCCGGTGGCATGGTGCACCCCTACCTTCGCCGCCGCCGGGGTGAAGAAGCGGTGGAATACCCGCACCCCTCGCTCCGCCCCGTCCTCGAAAAGACCCTCGGAGTGCCGCTGTTCCAGGAACAGGTCATGCGGCTCGCGGTCGTCGCCGCCGACTACACCGCCGGCGAAGCCGACCAGCTCCGTCGCGACATGGCCGCCTGGAGGCGCACGGGGCGGATGGAACGGCATCGGAGCCGCCTGCTCTCCCGCATGTGCGCCAAGGGAATCGCTCCCGAGTTCGCAAAACGGGTGTTCGAGCAGATTCAGGGATTCGGGGAGTACGGCTTTCCCGAAAGCCACGCCGCCAGCTTCGCGCTCATCAGCTATGCCGGCGCGTTCCTGCTCTGCCACTACCCGGCGGAGTTCGCATGCGCGCTGTTGAATGCGCAGCCGATGGGCTTTTATTCCCCGGCAACGATCATCGAGGATGCCAAGCGGCGGGGCGTGCGCTTTCTTCCGGTGGATGTGACGGCGAGCGCCTGGGACTGTTCCCTGTTTCCAGGATCCACGGCAGCCGGTGGAGAGGGGAAATCTCTCCCCGCAAAACCCGATGTCCGCCTCGGGCTGCGCTACGTGAAGGGACTCGGCGCCGCCGACGGAGAGAAGATCGTGGCGGCTCGCCGGGAATCACCCTTTGTTTCCATCGCCGCCCTGGCGCGCCGTACCGGTCTCGACAGAAAAGCGATGGTCGCGCTTGCCGAGGCGGACGCGCTCCGGAACCTGGGCCCGAAAACCCGCCGCGCAGCCGTCTGGCAAACGCTCGGCGTGACGCCGAAGGATCCGCCGCTCCTCGAAGAAGCCATTCCCGGCTTCGCCCCGCTCGACGGCCTGGAAACGATCACCTGGGATCACCGGACGACCGGGAGCAGCACCCGGGGGCACCCGCTGTTGCCCCTTCGCAGCCGGCTGGCCGCCGCGGGACTTCCTTCCGCCCGCGAGGTGTCGAAGCTTCGAAACGGAACGCGCGCGCGGTACGCGGGGATCGTGATCTGCCGGCAACGGCCGGGGACCGCCTCCGGAGTGGTGTTCATGACCCTCGAGGACGAAACCGGGTTCGTGAATCTCGTCCTCTGGCCGGACGTCTTCGAGGCGCACCGTCAACTGGCCCAGACCCTGTCGTTCCTTGGGGCCGCCGGAAGGATCCAGGCGGAGCAGGGCACCGTCCACCTCGTGGTGGACGAGCTCTTCCGGCCGGAGATCGCCGAGACGGTGGCTCCACCAGAGGTCCCCAGCCGGGATTTTCACTGAGCGGTGCGTCGATTCTGGGCAACTCTCCGACCCGTAGAATTCCCGAAATGCCTCGGGGACCCGCAGAAACGGCCCTTCAGCCCAGACTGCGGCACGTTCCATCAGCTCCGGGGTCTGCCCGCCTGCTCTCCGTCGCCGGACGGGAATCGTGATGGCCCAGCCCCAGAATTACGCGAGCCACGCCAAGCGCCCTCCACTGTTGTTCCTTGCGGGGTGTTTTCTCTCGACGGCCGCTACGGCAGGCATCGGATACCTGCTCGTCGTGGATTTCAGCGCAGGGACCCTGGCCCTGTTCGTGGTCGCCGCCTGTACCGCAATAGCGCTTCTCTTTGCGCGGCGCTTCTCAACACGCGTTCAGGACCGGGTGATCCGCCTCGAGGAGCGCCTCCGCCTGGAGCGGATTCTGCCGGACGAATTGAAGGGTGAGGTCGGACAACTGACGACGGACCAGCTCATCGGCTTGCGCTTCGCTTCCGACGGGGAACTGACCGGACTGGTCCGCCGGGTCCTCGCGGGCGAACTGACGGACCGGAGGTCCATAAAGCAGGCCGTCGAAGACTGGCGCGCCGACCACCAGCGCGTCTGACAGAGGATCGAAACGACGCCGGAACGCCGGCCTTCGGCTACCCCGAATCCGCGGTGGAACTCCTCTCCCGCACCGCCCGCAGAACCCGGGCCCGCACCCGCCGCGACGTCGTCAGCCGAACGCTCTGCTGGGCGATTTCCTCGGCCCTCCGGGTGTCCTGAACCGCAATCAGCCGCTTCATCTCCGGTATGGCGTTCGGGCTCATCGAGAACGTCCGTACCCCGAAGCCCAGCAGCAGCGGGATCATGAGCGGCTCCGCCGCCACCTCCCCGCATACCGCCAGGGGCAGGCCGGTACGGCGGCAGACGCGCGCCACGAACCGGAGGGTGCGCAGGAGCGCGGGATGGAGCGGATCGCTGAAGTGCGCGACGCGTTCGTTCGCCCGATCCACTCCGAAGAGGTACTGCATCAGATCGTTGGTTCCGATACTGAGGAACTCCGCTTCCTGCCCCAGCAGGTCGGCGGTCGCCGCCGCCGAGGGCACCTCCAGCATCGCGCCGACCGGCACCTCCCGAAACGGCGCGTCCCGATAGCGAAGCGCCCGGATCGCCGCCCGGACATGCGTCCGCGCCGCCCGAAACTCCTCGAGTCCGCCCACCATCGGAAACATCAACTGGACCCTGCCGTGCACTGCGGCGCGGAGCACCGCGCGGATCTGGGTCTCGAAGACCCCTGACGCCATCACCAGCAGCCGGGCGCCGCGCAGCCCGAGCGCGGGGTTCAGCTCCGGCGCGCGGCCGATGTCCGTCGCGGTGAGATCGAACGCCCGGATCACCAGCGGGTGCGGTGCGAGCGCCCGGGCCAGGTCCCGGTAGATCCGGAACTGTTCCTCCTCGGAGGGAATCTCCTGGACGGCAATCCGCTCGGTTCGGAAGAGTCCGACCCCCTCGGCGCCGTGGCGGCGAACGAGATCGATCTCGCCCGGTTCGTCCATGTTGGCCATCAGGACGACCCGCTCACCGTTCGCGGTTCGGGCCTGCGACGCCGTAGCGGCCAGCAGGCGGCGGCGGCGCTCCCGTTCCCGTTCACGCTTCCGGCGGTATCTGGCCACCGTCGCCGGAGCCGGATTCACCACCACGATTCCCTCCGAGCCGTCCACGACGACCGGCAGCTCGGTACGGATGTGGTCAAGCAGAGCGGGAATCCCGGTCACGCAGGGCACGTCGTGCGTCCGGGCCAGGATGGCGGTGTGGTACGTCGGCCCGCCCGCCTCCATGATGACTCCCTGGATCTTGGTCCAGTCGAGCTCGGCGGTGTCGGACGGGCGCAGGTCGTCCGCGGCGACCACGTGCCGGCGTTCCCAGCGCTCGAGGGACGGACGGGCGGCGCCCCCCAGGTTCTGGAGCAGACGCCCACCGACGTCCGCGATGTCGCCTTTCCGCTGCCGCAGGTACTCGTCGGCGAGCCCGTCGAACACGGCCTCGAGTTCCCGCAGCACGGTCCGCACCGCCCACTCGGCATTCACGCGCTCAGAGCGGATGACCTCCTCGACGCGCCCGACCAGGAGCGGATCGGCGAGCATCAGGCGTTGCGCCTCGAACAGGTACGCGCGATCCTGTCCCAGCGCGCGCCGGGTGGATTCGCGGATCTCGCGGAGCTGTTCGGCCGCCCGGTCACGGGCATCGGTGAAGCGGCGGATCTCGCGCCCGATCTCCCGCTTCCTGACCTCCACCCGGAACACCGGGACGGCGCGCCGCTCGAAGACGATCGTGGGCGCCACGGCGATGCCCGGCGCCGCCGGTTCGCCGCGCAGGACGGTCTCCCCGGGTCGGGGCCGCCCGGGATCGCCCCGGAGGGCCGGCGGCATCATCACCGCTCACCCGCCTCGACCCCGTCGGTCCCGGGCTCGCGCGGATCTCCGATCCCATCCTGGACGAGCCTGGTGA
The DNA here is from genome assembly GCA_009835985.1 of Acidobacteriota bacterium. Lineage (GTDB taxonomy): Bacteria > Acidobacteriota > Vicinamibacteria > Marinacidobacterales > Marinacidobacteraceae > Marinacidobacterium. The sequence goes on from VXWI01000089.1 coordinate 13,957, forward strand.
GCGCGTCGAGCGCCGGCCCGGCGTCGCGCCCCGAGGTCTGGATCCGAAGCCGGCTGCCCTTCGCCGCCGCGAGAAACAGGAGACCGAGAATGCTCTTGCCGTCGATGGTCGTCTCGCCGCGGGTCACGGTCACCACGGATTCGTAGCGGGCCGCCGTCTTCACGAAGCGCGCCGCCGCCCGGGCGTGCATCCCCAGTTGGTTCGTCACCTGGACGACCCGTTCCGGCACCCTCCGTCCCTGCCGACCTGTGTCCTGAATCAGTCCTGGTCCCGGTCGACCTGATCCTCCGGAACCGTTTCCGCCGCTGCCTCGGGCGCGTCGCCCGCCGCAGCGGCCTCGAGTCCGCCCCCGAGCAGTTCGGATGCGAGATAGATGTTCTCCTTGCCCTGGAACAGCGCCGCCCGCGCCGCTTCAGCCGGACCAACCTGCTCTTCCTCGCGGATCGAGACCAGGCGGATGAGCATGGGGAGGTTCACGCCCGTCACGACTTCAACCTGGCCCTCGTTGAGAAGGCTGAGCGCCAGATTGGACGGCGTGCCTCCGAACATGTCCGTCAGGATGACGGCCCCCTCGTTTCCCGAGACGCGTTCCACCGCGGTCACGATGGCTCGCTGGGCATCGTCCGGTGCGTCGTGCCAGCCGATGGAAACACTGGTTGCGTTGGGGATGTCCTCCCCGGTGATCATTTCCGCGGCCGCCACGAGCTCTCTCGCCAGTTGTCCGTGGGTCACCACCACGATTCCGATCATCGCCGGGCAGTATCCGGAAGCCGCCGCGCCCGGTCAACTCCTCCTGGGTCCGGCCACCTGCGCGGGCAGCGGATTCCGGCGCCCCACCCTAGGGAGTCCATCCGGGAGCGCGGTTGCGGTAGCGGGCGCGGCGTTCGTTGGAAGACGGGATTCTGAGGGACTTGCGGTACTTGGCCACCGTGCGCCGCGCAATCATGATCCCCTCGCGATCGAGGAGCTGCACGATCTGGTCGTCCGCCAACGGATGCTCGGGATCTTCGCGTCCCACGATTCGCTGGACCCGGGCGCGAACCGCCTCCGATGACACCTGACGCCCATCGCGCAGTGACAGGGCGCTGTGGAAGAAGCGCCGGAAGGGTATGACCCCACGGGGAGTCTCGAGGTACTTGTTGCTCACGACCCGCGAGACCGTGGATTCGGCCCGCCCGATGTCCTGCGCGACATCGTTCAGGACCAGCGGCCGGATGTGCGCGATGCCCCGATTCAGGAACTCGGCCTGCTTGCGCACGATGTCCTCGGCGACGAGACGGACGGTTTCCTGGCGCTGCTGCACCGACCGCTGGAAACCCTTGGCGCGGACCCACGCCTCGCGCGCAAAGGCCTGTTCCTGCGGAGTGTGCCGGTCGGGCGTCTTCAACACCGCGCGGTACGCGGGACTGGTGCGGAGCTTCGGAACGCCGTCACTCATCTCGACCCGCCACTCCCCGTTGAACAGGTACACCCGGGCGTCCGGCACCACAATCTGATCCGGGCCCGGTGCGAACTGGCCGCCGGGACGGAAATCCAGTTCTCCGATCCGACGGACCCAGCGCATCACGACGGCCACCTCGGCGCCCATGACGCGGGCAAGTTCCCGAAATCGTTCGCGGATGACGAGATCGAGGTGCTCCCTCACGATCCTGCCCAGCGGCCCGCCGGACTGGCCGGCCGCCTCGAGCTGCGCCAGCAGGCATTCCGCGAGGTCGAGGGCGGCAACCCCGGTCGGATCGAATCGCAGGATCCGCCTTCGTATCGCCTCGACCTGCTCCTCGGACACACCCAACGTGGCCGCGATCTCGGCGACGGAGGCATCGAGATATCCGCGCTCGTCGAGGTTGCCGATGATCTCGAGGCCGATCGTGCGCTCGATTTCGGTAGCGACCGAAGGGCCGAGTTGCTCGGTCAGGTGCTGGGCGAGCGTGCGACCGGCGGCCAGCGTCCGCTCGAGAGCGGGGGGTTCCTCGCCGAGCGCAAGCCCTCCGGTGTTGTCCTGGTTCTCCTGGAAGAAGTCCTCGGCATCGATCTCCGCCATCGGGTCGGGGTCGTCCGGCGCGCCGTCCTCCGCCTCGCTCTCCCGTTCCGTTTCCACGTCCTCGGACTCGGAGTCCTCTTCCTCCTCTTCGACCACCTCTTCGAGCGCGGGGTTCTGGAGCAGTTCCTGCTGCACCCGCACCCGGAGCTCCGTAAGCGGCAGGACCAGCATCTCGATGGTCTGCCGCACCTGGGGCGTCAACGTGAGCCGCTGCTGCTGACGCGCGCCGACCCGCAACTCGGTTCGGGTTCCGGACCTGGCGCTCACTGCCAATCGAAGTCCTCGCCGAGGTAGGCTCGCCGCACCTCCGCGCTGCGCACCAGCTCCGCGGGCGTCCCCTCGAACAGGATCCGCCCCTCCTCGATGATGTAGGCCCGATCGGTGACCCGGAGGGTCTCGCGAACGCTGTGATCGGTGACGAGCACGCCCAGTCCCCGCTCGCGCAAGCCGCCGACGATCCGTTGCAGCTCGGAAACGGCGATCGGGTCGATGGCGGCGAAGGGTTCGTCCAGCAGCAGGAACCGGGGATCCGGCGCGAGCGCCCGGGCGATCTCCGCGCGCCGGCGCTCTCCCCCCGAAAGCGAGTGCCCCAGGTTGCGCCGGCGCTCGGTGAGGCCGAACTCCTCGAGCAGCGTCTCGGCCCGCTCTCGCCGCGCCCGCCGCCCCATCCGGGGTACCGCTTCGAGGATTGCCAGCACGTTCTCCTCGACGGTGAGCCCCCGGAAGATGGATGGTTCCTGCGGGAGATACCCGATCCCCGAACGCGCCCGGCGGTGCATGGCAAGTCCGGTGAGATTCCGGTCGTCCAGCGCGACGGTGCCGTGATCGGGCTGGATCAGCCCCACGATCATGCGGAACGTGGTCGTCTTCCCGGCTCCGTTGGGTCCGAGGAGTCCCACCACCTCGCCGCTCTCCACCCGCACGCTCACGTCATCCACGACGCGACGCATGCCGTACGTCTTGACCAGCTCGTGACAGGCGAGGACGTGCGCCGCGCCAGCCTCCCGATCCGTCGCGGGTGGCTCGGCAGGCGCCGCGGCGGACTGCGGCGATCCATGCCCCGCTCCGGACACACTCACGACGCGTTCACCGGCGGGAAGGCCCGTCCCTCCTCGCGATGGGAGCGCGGGTCAGCGCCCGCCTCGCCCGGGTCGGGTGAATCTCCGTTCGATCATCCCCCAGACCAAGTTCCAGGAGACCACCCTCCGAAGTCCTTCCATCCACGCTCACGACGGCTGGCGAACCCCACGCCAACAGGAGATCGGCGCCGGGCTCGTAGCGGATACGGGACCCGCGCACCAGATTGCTCCCCCGCTCGAACCGGGCTCCCTGGACCCCGCGGAGCGCTCCAAGCGATCCCTCCGCCGTCAGGTCGGCCTCGATCCGCCCGGCGACGAGCCGGCTGACCTCGCCCGAAGGTTCCACGCGTTCCACCTGAGGAGTTCCTCCGTAGAACAGTTGCGCACCCGTCGCTTCGTAGCGGAACCGCTCGGCCCGGGCGGTAAAGACGAACGGCGACGCCCCGGACGGCTCGCCTGCCGTGGGAGCGGAACCGCCCGCCACTGGTGTCCGGACCGTCGCCGGCCCGGCTTCCGCTGCCGGGAGGTCGGCATCACGGTCCTGGCGTTCCGCCTCCCCGGCGCCCGGCGGAGGGATTTCGAGTTCGAGCGACGTGACGACCGCACCCGTGGCCTCCAGCGTTCTGGCTTCCGCGTCCACGCTGACCCTGTCCGACAGCAGCCGGTTCCTCCCGAACAGCACGCGCACGCCTCCGGTGAAGACGCCCTCGCCGCTCCCCGTCTCCATCACCGCGGAATCCCCGGTGAGCGCCACGCCGTCGAACTCGCCCGGCAGCCAGTCCAGGCGGGCGGGGAGGAATCGGGCCGTGACGGCATCCTCAGCCTCGACGCGGCTTGGCTCCGCGATCACCAGCCGCAGGTCGCCGCTCTCGAGTTCCAGCAGCGACGAATCCACCATCCGCGGACTGCCTTCGAACACGAGCGTGTCCACACCGTCCCAAAGGGCGCGCTCCGCGGTCGCGGACGCGCGGCCGTGGCGCGCCCCAACCCGCCCGCGGAACGAGGC
>VXWI01000020.1 GCA_009835985.1 Acidobacteriota bacterium
GACCACGGGAGTCCGGCTCTCCCGTCACTGTGGTCCGAGAGACTATTCGATGGCGGGTGCTGAACGGAGTGTTGCGTGTCGCCTATGATGCGCTGAGCATGGTGAAAGTCGATCTCGTCCGCCGGGTGATGGAGGTGACGGTCCTGGAGTCTCCCAACGTGCGGGACGCCGTGGACGTGCTGTTCGAAGCCGTCAGTTCCGCGCTGGAGCGCGGAGACCGGGTCGTGCTGCGGCGGTTCGGCCTGTTCCACGCGGCCCCCCGCAGGACGGGCGTGGCCCGGAATCCCCGGACCAACGAGCCGGTGGGCATTCCGCGAGGGCGGGTGGTGCGTTTCCGCCCCGCGCCGGGTCTCAGCAGCGTCACCGACGGGAGCTGAGGGGACGCGGCTCCGCGGATGAACGGCCGGAGAGCCGTCCATTTGCAGCCTATCCCCCGATAGGCTGCTAACGCTCGCCAAACGGCTCGCAGCACCGTTCGGGGCCTCAGCGGAGGACCCCGAGGTGAGCACCAGAGCGCCAGAGACAGCTGGCTACTTGACCGTAAGCCAGCTTACACAGTGTGTCCACACTGTGCTCTGGCGAGGGAGTGCTGCGCCCCCCTTCGAACCCCCCGCCTTCCGTCCCGCCGTAGCAGCAACGGGCGGACGGGGGCCGCCGGCCCCCGAACCCCCTGGCCGGTGCGCTCATGGCTGAGCGCCGCTCGGTGGAGGTCCACCTTCGCGTGACGCCGGCCGAGCGCGCCGCCTGGAAGGCCAAGGCGGCCGCGGCCGGCCTGCCGCTCTCCGCACTCCTCCGGCAGGCGATGGCCCGGACGCAGACCTGGACCGCGCCGGCCATGGCCGTGGAGCGGGAGCGGAGCCGGCAGATCGCGCGCATCGGCAACAACCTCAACCAGCTCGCGCGATGGGCGAACACCCACGCCTCCGTCATGGAGGCGGTCCGGGTGACCGACCGGCTGATGGCCATCGACCGGTCGCTGCGCGCCCTCGCCCTGCCGGCCGGAGAGGACCGTGATGCACGTTAGGTTCAACCGTCACGGCAAGGGCTCGGCGCGGGCGGCCGCCGACTATCTCGTCGGCGAACTCGACGCCGCCGGGCGGGAGCGCCCGGGCGTCGAGGTCCTGCGGGGGGATCCCGACCACGTGGCCGCCGTCGCCGACTCGCTGTCGTTCGGCCGCGGGTACACCTCGGGGGTGATCGCGTGGGCGCCGGAGGACCAGCCGACCGACGAGCAGATCGGTGCCGTCCTCGACGAGTTCGAGAAGACGGCCTGGGCGGGGCTGGACCCCGACCGCTACGCCTGGACGGCGGTCCTCCACCGGGAGGACGGCGACGGGGTGCACGTGCACGTCCTCGCCGCCCGCTGCGATCTTGAGACGGGCCGCAGCCTGAACATCGCGCCGCCCGGCTGGCAGAAGGTCTTCGGCCCGCTGCGCGACGCCTTCAACCACCAGCACGGCTGGAGCCGCCCCGACGACCCGGCGCGGGCCAAGGCGCAGCAGCCCGGCCACCGCGCCTACATCGAGGCGGCGAGGCTCCGGGCCGGCCTCGAAGTGGAACCCGGCCCGCGCGAACTGATCCGCGACTACCTCCTGCAGCGGATCGGGAGCGGCGGGGTGCGGAGCCGCGCCGACGTGGTCGCCGCGCTGGAGGAAACCGGTCTCGAGGTGCCCCGCCAGGGCAAGGACTACGTGACCGCCCGTGACCCGGAGAGCGGGAAACGGTGGCGGCTCAAAGGAGCGCTGTACCAGCATGACTTCGAACCCGAACGACTGGACCGCCCGGCTGCGGAGCCGGCTGGAGGCCGACCGGCGGCAGGTCGAGGAGGCGGCGGCGAGCGAGCTGAAGCGGCTTGGCGAGAACTTGCGCGCCGTCGCGAACGGCGCGCTGCTTACCATCGAAATCGATACGGAGGCGGCGACCGCACGGACGCGCGCGCTGCTTCTCAAGACCTGGCTGCGTCCTCTGGTCGTCGGCCTGAGCCTGTTCCTCGGGATCAGCCTCGGGAGCTGGGCGCTGACGCGGTGGCTGTCGGCGGGGATCCAGAGCCGGATCGAGACCCGGGCGGCGCTCGACTTCCAGATCGGGGAGGCGCGCGAGACTCTGGCGGGGATCGAGGAGACAACCTGGGGGGTGACCCTCGTGGAGATCGCCGGGGATCGGTTCGTGGTGCTGCCCCACGGGACGCTGGCCAATCCGCCCTGGACCGTGGACGGGCGGCCTGCATTGAAGCTGTCGAGCGACTGAGGGAGCTGTATGAGCGAGCTACAGGGGCACTCCATGGCCGCCTTGGAGCGGTTGTGCGCGCATTACGAGCAGGAGCAGAAGCGGCAAGGCGAACAGATCGAAGCCTTGACGCAGCGAATCGAGCGGCAGGACGCCGAGAGCGAAACCTTGCGGCGGCGAATCGAGCGGCAGGACGCCGAGAGCGACATCTTGCAGGAGCAGTTCGAGCGGCTCGACGGTCTTGTGACCGCCTTGGCCCAGGACTACGAGACGCTCGCCGCGACGTTGCGCGAGCTCTGGACGTGATGCGCCGGCAGGCTCCTACGCGGGACCAGGATCAGACTCCGAGCCGCTGATGGTTCCGGAAGGCGAGCCACTTGTGTACGGTGCCCTACTGGAGATCGTAGATCTCCGGGCGACGAACCCGAGCCTTCGGGGACCGGCTGACTCGTTGGCTATCTTGGGAAGTCGGGGTGCGGGAAAACGCAACCGATGTTGTCAATGTCCTCTTCGG
>VXWI01000038.1:0-67134 GCA_009835985.1 Acidobacteriota bacterium
CCTCCGGCCCCTTCCGCCGCTCCATCAACTCATCGAGTCCGGCAAGGTCGTCGCCCTCAACATGCCCGCCGGGGCCAACCCCGCGCTCTCCCGCACCATCGGCGTCATGCTCAAGAACACTTGGCTCCAGACGCTGCTCACCCGTCCGGCCCAGATCAAGACCAACCCCAACCGCTACTTCCGGCCCGCGGTCTTCCTCTGCGACGAATACCAGTCCTTCGCCTCCGTGGGAGAGGACGACCCCGCCGGCGACGAAAAGGCCTTCGCCCTCACCCGCCAGTGCCGCGTCATCCCCATCGTCGCCACCCAGTCCATCAGCTCGCTCAGGAGCGTCCTGTCCGGCGAGAACGCCTGGCGCACGCTGCTCCAGACCCTCCGGACCAAGGTCTTCCTCTCCCTCAGCGACGACGCGAGCGCCGATCAGGCCTCCAACATGTGCGGCAAGGTCCTCCGGCTCTCCCCGTCTTACTCCTTCACGGAATCGGCCAAGCCCGGCTTCTCGGTCATCACCGCCCGCGCCGGCGGCGCGAAGGGCTCCCTCGGGACCTCGAAGTCCTACCGCGAGCAGCGGGAGCCGCTGTTCCACTCCCGCACCTTCTCCCTCCTGGAGAACTGTCAGGCCATCGTCCTCCCCTATGACGGGACCAACGCCCGGTCCGCCACCCGCGCCTATCTCAAGCCGCACTACCTCCCCCGCGAGCGCCCTTACTGGCGGGCGCGGGAAGCCGGCCAGATATGAGCATGCGCCTGCTCACCGCGGTCGGCGCGGGGGTCTGGCTGAAGTCTCCTGGAGACTGCCGCGTTATCATGGCTAACGGTCGCTTGGGATCCGCACCGATCTCCCACGAGGACACCAGCAGCGTCTGATGGCGGAATACGACCTGCCCGCCGGCCCGGCCGAACTCTTCGAAGCCGTGCGCGGCACCCTCGGCGAGTACCTTGGCGGCCAACACCACATGCGGCTCGGCGGCGGGACGGCGCTTGCCGCCCGGTGGGCGCACCGTCACAGCACCGATGTGGATCTCTTCATTGGATCCGCACCCTACGATCGCCTCTTCACCGAACGGCTCTCGTTCCGCGACCATGTACAGCGCCATCTGGGCGCTCATGCCGTCGATATCGATGCTGGGCTCGCCACGATCCACTTCCGCCAGAACGATCAGCTTGGTGAAGTAACCCTCGCCACCAGCCCTCCTCTCACCCGGCTTCCGGCATCCTCGGACACGGTCCGCAACACCCCCGTTCACCTGGAAGCAACCGCCGAGATCCTCGCCAAGAAGCTCCACTACCGCATGTTCCTGCAGGGGCGGCTCCTCCCGCGCGACCTCTACGACCTGGCAATGGCCAGGGAACACGAGCCCGGCTCACTCCACTCCGCGCTACGCGCTGTCGATACTCCCGATCTCCGAGCGATCCAGGCGCAGCTGCACTCGTTGCCTGACCGCTGGCTGGCAAGCCATGGCCGGCCACTCATCAGGCCGGTCAGCCGCCATGCCGCTTCCAACGCTGTCCGCATCACCGATGAGATCATCACGGACGCAATCCGGTCCAGGGGGCCGTCCCGATCGTTCCGAACCGACACCCCCTGGGAACGCTGAGGGCACACAACCAATGCTCGATCTCGTGAAGATCCGTCACTTCTACTTCCGTCCTCCGCCCGACGACCCGGAACACGAATCGACTCCTGAAGAGCTGTGGGCGGCCGCGGAACGCCAGGCGGTCGAGGAATGTCTGCTCCGGGCCGGCGATCCGAGAGCCGCGGGCCTCGGCGAACACGGTTCTCTCATCGGCGGGCCGGACAAACCCGCCCGCTGCTTCGGTTTCAATCCCGAGAAACGCCTTCCCCGGAACCCTCTTCCGTTGAGATGCTTCGATCATCCTCGCGCCCGCGCCGCACCGCCCGCGACACCAGAGAATCCGGACCTGTTCTTTGCCGGTCTTTCCGCCAGCTATCTCGCGGGGTATCCGAACCGCCCCCATGGCGCCGCGCTCGGCCGGATGTTCCGCTCGGCCGACCTCACCCCAGTCGAGCGCGACCAGCTCTGGCACATCTTCGCCTGCATCCATACGAAGAACCTCGTTCGTCTGCTCGCGCGGGGCGGCCTCTCCATCTACCAGATCGCCCGCGCCATCCACCTCTCTCGTGCCCGGTTCGGCAACGTCGCTGCCTGGATCAACCAGTTCGCCGCGCGCCCCGAATCCACCAACCACTCGGCGCAATCACCTGTATCCGCCTAGTGGCGGAATACGAGATGCTGGCCGGCCGGAGAGGCGGCCTGGAACCGCACCAACGCGGCACCCCAGAAGGCGCGGCTTCGTCACACCGGAACGCGGCCAGTGCGGGGCTGCAACGACCGACGGCTGAGCTATCTTTCGGTGCCGATCCTTCGGCAAGAAAAACCGAGATGAACACCGTGTTCAACATCAATCCTGCCCGGCGCGGACGCACGACGGGGAGGGAACGGCTCCACGAGTTCATTGAATGCGAGGGCCGTCCCGAAGCAGCGCCGATTCGCGACTGGATCGAGGATTGGTACCGCCAGCTCCCCAGAGAGAAGCAGTCAGACATCCGAGCACGGCTCCGTAGCGGTCGGCCCGACCGCTTTACCGAGGCCTACTTCGAACTACAGATGTTTGCACTACTGAAGACCAGCCGACATCAGGTGTCCGTGGAGCCGATGCTCTCCAGTGGTAGGTATATGCCTGACTTCCTGGCAAAACATGGGAGCGAAGCCTTCTACCTTGAGGCCACAGTGTGCGGACAAGGCGACCAGAATGCTGGAAAACTCAGGGGCAATGTGAACGAAAACGATGCCGTGGAAAAGATCAGGTCGGCGATGCAAGAGGAAGAGGTCCACCTGCACTCGAACCTGTGGCTAAGAGCCCAAGGCAATCTGGACCGCACGATCTCGAAGAGAAAGATCGGCAAGCCGTTCATCGACCTCATTAGGCGCTCGAGCGCTGAGGAGGTAGAACAGTCCCTTGAATCAAGACTCCCCCTCCAGGAGGTGTTCAAGTGCGGCACTTGGTCACTGCGAGGCGTCCTGCGCCCACCACCCGTGAAGGGCACCGTCGGACACATCTGGGGACCGGCCCGCTCGGCAGTGGGCGATGCTTCCGATGCGATCGGCACAAGCCTCGTCAAGAAGGCGAAAGAATGGCGACGGAAGGGACCGGGCAGCGACGGGATCCTCGTGATTGCCCTGTCGGTCTGCCACAGTCAGTATTCCTGGAATGACGGAGACGAGATTCGGGCGATCGCGGGAGATCCATCGAACGAAGCGCCAACTGCACCATGGCGAGACGAGCTGCGCGACGTTACAGGCGTCCTGTTCGTCGGCAACGTGTCTCTCGGCAGAGAGCTAGGAACCAAGGCGAGGCTGGTTCAGAATCCCGACCGAAGTCTGCCGGAGTCCCTCACGTTCCTTACCATGGAGCGAAAGCTGGCAGAACTCACAGGATTCAGCGGACGCATGATGCGGGATCAGTGAACTCGCGAGCTTGGTCTTCGGAGCGGGTGAAGCTCTGGAGTGCAGAAAAGGGAGCTTTGGCCGGTCGGCCGTACTCAGATCGCGCATGGAGTTGTGACGCGCGACGGGCCGCCGTGCGGTTCCCTGCCGGGTGATGCTCTAGCCGAATGGTGCAAAGTCTTCCTAGACGAATGATCGCGGCGGTGCTGGGAACGTGCGGGACCGGCGCGGAAAACCTTCCTCTCCGGATGCCGTCAAGGGACGGCGATCTTCACGCAGAATGCGTTCCGCGTTCCGACGAGCTGGTCTGGAACAACTCGGACACGAGAGACGCCATCAGCGCTGCAGCAACCCTTGTACGGGATTCCCCCAACCGGACGACCGCGCGCGCCGCCTTGACAGTCTCCGTGTACCGGTGCTGAAGGGTGAGCGGCGGAAGCGGAATCCTGACACGTCCGAGGAGGTCGATGCTGATGTTGTAGTTGCCTGCGGTAGTTCGTGTCAGCCGTAACAAGATCTGCCGCATTGTCGGTAGCGCGAGTGCGGCAGAGACGTATTCCGGATAAACCGGCTCACTCCTCCTAAACCGCGCTCGGATCAGGTAGGACGCGTACGCGGCGTCTCGGTACTCGGAGAATACGGCGCAACGACCGATGTACTCGGGGTTGCCGTTAGTACGCACGAACAGAATGTCACCACGCGCCAGTTTCAGCTTCTCGCGTTCGTCTCCAAGGAGCGTGATGAATTTGAGATTGGTCCAATTCACGCCGCCGTGGAGGACATTTGGAATGCGCAGGACGGGAAGAGCGTCTTCGCTATCGGGCCGGTCGAAACACTTGCGAGAGGTTCCGTAGCGAAATTCCTGCACGAGATCCGCCAGTGGGCGGACTTCCCACCCCATCGGGTTCTCAACCGGATCGCCAAACATCCGGACGAACAGCGCCGGCACGAACTCGCGCAATCGGTCGGCGGCTCGCCGGCGCAGCGCCTGGATTCGCGCAGCCCGGTTCAGGATGTCCACGATCCGCCGCTGTTCGTCTAGTGGCGGGAGCGGCGCGGGCATGGACATGAGCGCCTTCATGTCGGCACGGGGCATCCGCGATCCGGTGACTGAGGACATGGCGAACGCGACGGTCTCCCTGCGCCGAAGCAGGTACGCCAGAAAACCGCGATCGACGCCGGGCCGTGGGAGCAACGGGACCAGCTCCGTCGAGCACCTGCCGGCGAACTCAGGCGTAGCTACCTTGTTCAGGTACGGGCGGAGCTTGGCGTAGAGCACATGGCGGTCGTCGAAGCGAAACGACGTGCTCTTCCCCTCGCCGACGCGGGAGCGAGTGTCGAGGTTCACGGCACCGGTACCAGAAGCGACGTTCTCGACGCCCAAAAGCGGCAGGCGCGCCGCGTCGGGGTCGTCCGGTCGAAGTCCTCGGCGATCTAAGTCGCAGAGCTCGGCGAGTGGCACGATTCGCGGGCTCATCACTCGACTGCCTCCTGAACGGCGGCGGCCAAGTCGTCGATCTCGCTGAGGATCTCGTTCTCGATGGCCTTCAGGTCGTCGAGGATCTCTAGCGGGTCACGATGGTCCACCTGCGTCCGACCCTGCGGTCGGTACCTCCCGGCGCTTAGGTTGAAGTCGGCCTCACGGATGGCGTCCGCCCCGGCGAACCACCACTTCTCGGTCCAGTCCGTCTCCGGGTCGCGTTGGCTCCAAGCCGTCTGTCGCACCTGACAATGCCGGAAAGCCGTCACGAGACTGGGGAGGTCGTCGTCGTCGATCGGGGTGTCGTGGTTGGCGTCCAGTTTGAAGCCGTCGTTGTCGGCATGCAGGAACATCACCCGCTCAGTGGCCCCACCCTTGCGAAACACCAGTACGGACGTCTTGACACCCGAATACGGGTTGAACGCGCCGGCGGGCAGCGACAGCACTGCTTCGACGCGGTTGTTCTCGATGAGCCTGCGGCGCAACTCTCGATGGGCGCCAGTTGAGCCGAACAGGACGCCCTCGGGCACCACGACGCCGCACCGACCGCCGTCCTTCAAGTGGTTCAGCATGTACTGCAGGAACAGCAGTTCCGTCTGCCGCGTCCTTCCAACCCTCACGTCCTCGACGATCCGGTCCGTGTCCACCCGCCCTGAGAACGGCGGATTGGCGAGCACGATGTCGAAGCCCTGCACCGGTAGCCTAAGCTCCGCCTTCGTCGCCCGGTCCAGCGAGCGGGTCAGAGCGTCCCGTCGAAGGATGCGCACCCTGTCCAGCCCACGCAGGGACAGGTTCATTGTGGCGAGTCGGACCATCCGCGGGTCCACCTCGTTGCCGAACAGCGTCGCCTCGTGCAACTGCCGCACAGCGGCGCGGCTCATTGTGTCGCCGAGCCCGCGCCGAATTGTCTTGCCGTCCACCTCGATCTCCTCGATGCCAGCGTCCGAGGAGTTCGTGAGCCGGATGTGGTCGTAAGCACCGACCAGGAACCCCGCCGTTCCTGCTGCCGGGTCGTGGACCGTCTCGCCGAGCCTGGGATCGACAAGCTGGACCATGGTGCGGATGACGTGGCGGGGTGTGCGGAACTGCCCCAACTCGCCCGCCTGCCGGATCTGCCGCAACACGTGCTCGAACAGATCGCCCTTGGTGTCGGCGTCCACCAGTTCAAGATGTAGATCATTGACGTGGCTGACGACCTGGGAGAGCACGGTCGGCTCGTCGATCACGAGCCGTGCATCCGCCATGAAGTCGGTGACTCCCCCGGCGGCGATCCCAGCGTGGAACGGGAAGACTTCCTCTCGTACCCACGACACGAGTCTCTGACCGTTCAGTGCGTTCGCCCAGTCGGACCAGCGCAGCGTCTCGCGCGGGACCGATGCCGATCCGGGCTCGCGAGCGTTGCGCGGATTCCGCAGCGTCCATTCGCCAGCGAACGCGCCAGGATACGGGTTCGCACCGGGCCGCTGGGCCGCCCGAACCCGTGCCGCGTCCGCCGCCTCGAACATATAGAAGTAGATGAGGAAGCTCAGCTGCTCGGCGTTCTGGGCCGGATCTGGGTAGCCCCCGGCGAACAGGTAGTCGCGAATCCGGTCGATGGCGCGCCGGAGTTCCGGTGTCAGAGGCATGGCGGAAGAGTCACGGCGCGGTCCGGTCGTCGTCCCTCTCGGAGTCGGACACGCCGGCCTGCCCAAACACGGCCGCGTTGAAGCTGGCGATCAGGTGGTCGAGAGCCGACTGCCCTCCGAAGACCCGCCGCGCCTGGTCGTAACCGCCAAGCCCGGTGAAGGGGTGCTCATCGAAGTCGTAGTCGCCGAACGCGTCCATATGCATCGCGTCGGCCCGGATCCGGCTTCCGATCAAGCTGGCCCAGCGCTCCTGCTCTGCGTCGAGGTTCTGGCCGCCGCGCCATGCCTCGAAGCGCAAACCAACCTCGGCCGCGCGGGTGTCGTGCTCAGCAGTTCGGACGATCCGGCCATGCTCGTCCAGTGTCAGCCAGTCGCGACTCGCGGGATCGATCTGATCGTCAACGTTGAGCGTCAGCAGCATGCGCGGCTCGAGGCGCGCGGGTGCCGTCTGTGCCAGAACTTCTCCGCCGCTTCCGATGTCGTCATCGTCGTCGCCGTGGAACTCCGTCACGCCCACGAAATCGAAGATCGTGAAGTGGGTCTTGCCGATGTGCGGAGCCTTCCGGGTGCCGCGCCCGCGCATCTGCCGGTAGAGGATGGCGCTTGCCGTGAACCGCGCCATGACCAGACTGACCACCTCGGGGCAGTCGAAGCCGGTATCGAGCATGTTGACGCTCACCAGGATCTTGGGGAACTCCTCCTCCTTGAACCGCTTGATGATGGCGCTCGCGTCCGGGGCCGGGCCGCCGCCGATATCGCTGACCACGAAGTCTGCATAGCGCGTCGAGGGTTGCGGCTTCAGGTCGGCGAAGTGCTCGTCGAACATTGCCGCAAGCGTCTCGGCATGGCGCTTCGTTACCGCGAACACGATGGTCTTTCCCCGCGTCGGCCGTTGTCGCATTCCGTCCTTTCCCGTGAACCCCTTCTCGTGGGCATCGCGGAACTCCCGTACGATTGCCCGGTTGCGTTCCGGGATGGTGAACGCCCGCTCCAGCGCCCGCGGATCCACGATGATGGGGTCGGACTGTTCGAACAGCTTCTCGAATTCGACCCGCGCCGCCGAGTCCATCGCCGTCCAGTCGAGGTCCCGGCGTGCCACCTCGAACCCCTCCTCGGCGGCAGTCTTGACCGTCATCGCCTTGTAGATGCGGTACGGGACCAGGTGTCCCTCGTCGATCGCCTCGCGAAGGGTGTACCGGAAGGTCGGCTCCACGAGTTCGAAGAACCGCAGCGTGTCACGGACGAAGCGGCCGTCCTCGGTGTCCGGTAGCAGGTCGGCCTCGGCCCTGCATGGTGTCGCGGTCAGGCCGAGTTGGACGGCGTCGAAGTGCCGGAGTGTCCCGCTCCATTTCCCGTAGATCGAGCGGTGGCACTCGTCCGTGATCACAAGGTCGAAGTAGCCCGACGACAGATCGCGGTAATCGGTGATCATTGTCTGCAACGTCGCGATCGTGATCCGCTTTGTCCGGTCGAAACCCCGGCCCGGTCGGAGCACGTGGCAGGGGTAGTCACGCAGATGGTCGTTGAAGGCGTCCTCGGCTTGTCCGGCAAGGGCGATGCGGTCCACGAGAAAGAGGACCCGAGTCACGATGCCCGCCTCGAACAGTCTCTTGACGAACGCCGCCGCCATCCGGGTTTTGCCGGTGCCGGTCGCCATCTCCACGAGCAGCTTGCGCCGACCACGCGAAACCTCGGCAGTCAACGCCTCGATGCAGGCGATCTGGTAATCACGATCCACGATCCGCCGATCGATCTCGACACTGGACAGGTCCAGCCGATTCCTGCGGGCAGCAATCCGCCGCTCCAGGTCGTCCGGGGCGTAGAAGGTGGCGATCTTGCGGGCGTGAGCGTCGGTCTCGCGGTCCAGGAACCAGACCTCTTCCCCGTTCGACAAGAACACGAACGGCACGCCGAGCTGCTTGGCGTAGTGGCGCCCCTGACCCTGCGCCGCGATGGGGTTGACCCTGGCACCCTTGGCTTCGATCACCGCAACGGGCCGACCGGCACGGTCGCACAGTGCATAGTCAGCCCGCGAACCGTCTGGGAGCGTGTGCTCAAAGAGGACGCTTACGCCGTCGGTGAGATTCCAACTCGCATCCTCAAGGAGCGCATCGATCTTGACGCGGGAGAAGGCTTCGGTCGTTCGGCTCATGCGCCTCGTCGTGGATCAATGAACGGCGACGCCCCTGCGAGCCCGCGCGATCAGTCCAGTGGCGGGATCCTTCCAGGCGCTTCCCCGCGCCTCGCCCGCTTCCAGGCAGCGAGCAGTTCATCCCGATGCAACGCGGCCCACTCCAACACGAGCCGCCGAGCCGTGCGGGGCAGTTCGCCGCGATTGATCGCCAGATCGTCGATATCAATCACTGCATCGTGGCTGCCACATCTTGCGTGGAAGTGCGGCGGCTCGTGGTCGCGGAAGAAGATCTGAATGACGATCCCATAGAAGCGGCTTACCTCAGGCACTGCAGGAGCGCTCTCTCAGGCCGGGCCAGATGTCCTCCGGGGACTTGCCCGTGATCTCAAGGTAGAGCGCCTCGGGACACAGATCGATCTCATTCCTCCACGCGATTTCGCCAAGTTCGCCGATCCGCACGTCTTCAAAGAAACCCCGGTCCAGCCACGCCGCGAAAACCCCCCTTCCGGCCACATCCGAAAGGTCGATCTCGCCTTCCACCCCGTCCTCGTACCGGAGCCAGATGCAAAATCCGGCGCGGGGCTCGACATCCACTGGCCTCAGTCGGGCGGATCCTGTTGGTGAACTCATGGTCTCAAACTCCTCCCTTCGTGTCTTCCTCAGGCGTTTGCGAACTCGGCCCGCCATCCTGGCTTTTTCCTCCCTGGTTGTTGTCGGGAGGAGGCGCCGCGGTTCTACCGCCGAAATAGAAGCCGATTACTGAGCCGCTCAGTGTGGTCAGCGCCGCAACGACTTCGCTAAAGCCGTCACCAGCGACTTCCGATCCGAAGAGCAGGAAGTTGATGGTCGAACCGACGATCACAATCGCCAGCATGCTACGGACGGACCCTCTGGGAAGGCCGAGACCTCTCGCGTCGTTCCGGGCGCCGTTAGCCCTCCATAGGGACACGGTGGGAAGTACCAGAAGTACTATCGCGAGAAGGCCGACTTCCACCCACAAGAGGCGTGTAACAGCCTCTGACCGAGCTACGCTTGCGCCGTCCACCTCGGTCGTGGGTGGCTGACCATCAGACCGCTCCATCGGTTCTGGTTCATTCGGCCGCAGACCTGACTCTGGCGTGGCTTGCTCAGTCGGCGGGTTCTGAGGCTGCTGGATGGCCGCGGCGCTGAAGGCAAATACCAGCAACGAGAGCGTCGTCGCCATCGTGCGGTTCCAACCTAAGCGGCTACCGGATCCATGAACTGACATGTTTGTTTCTTCCCGTGCCTGCTGCCCCAAAACGTGACTCTTGGAGACGACATCCGTCGTACGGTCGGCGATTCCGAATGCATCCCGGGGAGCCGCGCCACGCATCTATCGAGTCAAGTTTAGACACCGCGAGGAGCACCAGCTTCGCGAACTCGCCAGTCACCCGGATCGCGAGAAAGCGGGACTGGGCCAACGGCAATCGACACAAGTGATAGGCAGAGTGATATCAGGATCCCAAGAAGGAGCATAAGTTGTTGATAGATTAGCTGTTTATTTGATCTCTATAACGGCCCGGAGGTCGGCGGTCCGGGCCGTGTGCCCCATGCGGAGGAGCATCGAGACGCGTCTTGCGGGCCTGCGGCCCGCGACTCGGACGTTCCTGGAGGTGCGTGCCGTGAAATAGGGAGGGTCACGACGTTCGCGGCGCAGAGCGCCGCGGTGCCGGTCTGGAGACCGGCGTTCCAAGCCGTACGTGCGATTTGGGGCTCGTTCCTGACGTGCGACACGCTGGTATGCTGGCTAACCCGGAAGGAGGAGACTCCGTGATTCCACCGTCTTTCGACTATCACGCTCCCGACAACCTGGAAGAGGCGAGCCGGCTGCTGCTGGCGAACCCGGAGGCCAAGCTGCTGGCCGGGGGACACAGTCTCATCCCCATGATGCGGTTCCGGCTGGCGGAGCCGGCCGCGCTGGTGGACCTCCGCAAGATTCCCGGGCTCTCCGGGATCCGCGAAGAGGGCGGTTCCCTGTGCATCGGGGCGATGACCCGCGAGTCCGAACTCGAGAAGTCGGACCTCGTGCAGAGCCGGTACCCGTTGCTCGCGGACACCACCCGCGTCATCGCCGATCCGGTGGTGCGGAACCTGGCGACGGTCGGCGGCAACGTCGCCCACGCCGATCCGGGCAACGACCACCCGGCCGCGATGCTCGCCTACCGCGCGTCGTTCGTCGCGTGCGGTCCTTCCGGCGAGCGGACGATTGCCGCGTCCGACTTCTTCACCGGGCCCTTCTCGACCTGCCTGGAAGCCGGCGAGATCCTCACCGAGATCCGCATTCCGGCGTCCGGGGCCGGTTCAGGCGGCGCCTACCAGAAGTTCGAGCGGAAGGTCGGCGACTACGCGGTCGCCGCGGTCGCCGTCCAGTTGCAACTCGACGGCGGGCAGGTCGCCGGCGCCGGAGTGGCGCTCACCAACGTGGGCCTCACCGCGATCCAGGCCGGGGCCGCCGAGGCGGCGCTCGTCGGCTCGGACGGCGGTGATGCCGCGCTCGACGCCGCGGCCGAAGCCGCCGCGGCGGCGGCCGATCCGGGCGACGATCACCGGGGGTCCGCCGACTACAAGCGCGCGGTGGTCCGCGTGCTCACCCATCGGGCGGCGGCCAGCGCGCTCGCCCGGGCGAGGGAGGCGTCATGAGTTCCCACCAGATCAGCGTCACCATCAACGGTGAGGAACACACCCGCGAGGTGGAAGCCCGGCTGCTGCTCGTGCACTTCATCCGCGAGGAACTCGACCTCACCGGCACCCACATCGGGTGCGACACGACCTCCTGCGGCGCCTGCACGGTGCTCCTGAACGGCGTGCCCGCCAAGAGCTGCACGGTCTTCGCCGTGGCGGCCGACGGCGCCGAGGTCACGACCGTGGAGGGGCTCGGCAACGGCGGTCTCCATCCGGTCCAGCAGGGATTCACGGAGAAACACGGACTCCAGTGCGGCTTCTGCACTCCGGGGATGATGATGACCTCCAAGGCGCTCCTGGAAGAGAACCCGGATCCGTCCGAAGAGGAGATCCGCTGGGGCATCTCCGGCAACCTGTGCCGGTGCACCGGCTACGTGAACATCGTACGAGCGGTGCAGCGGGCCAGCGAACTGATGAAGGAGAACAGCGATGGCTGAGTGCAGAGGACTCGGACACTCCGTCCAGAGAAAAGAAGACGCCCGCTTCATCAGGGGCCAGGGCCGCTACATCGACGACATCAAGCTGCCCGGGATGCTCTACCTGGACATCGCCCGGAGCCCGTACGCCCACGCCAAGATCACCAAGATCCACGAGGACACCGCGATGGCGGTGGACGGCGTGGCGGCGGTAATCACCGGGAAGACCCTCGAGGGATTCAAGCTCGCCTGGATGCCGACCCTGATGAGCGACCAGCAGATGGTGCTGCCGGTGGACACCGTCAAGTACCAGGCGCAGGAAGTGGCGGCGATCGTGGCAACGTCGCGCTACGCAGCCGCCGACGGCGCCGCCGCCCTTGAGGTGGACTACGACCCGCTGCCCGTGGTGGTGGATCCGCACGAGGCGCTAAAGCCCGGGGCGACCAAGGTCCGGGACGACAAGGAGAGCAATCACATCTTCCACTGGGAGCACGGGGACGCCGACGGGACGGAGGCAGCGCTCGCCGGCTGCGACACCGTCGTCGAGCAGAAGATGCACCTTCCGCGCATCCATGTGGCTTCGATCGAGACCTGCGGCTGCGTGGCGAGCTGGAACCCGGTGGAGGGCCACCTCACCCTCTACCTGACCACCCAGGCGCCGCACGCGATCCGCACCGTGGTGGCCCTCGTGACCGCCCATCTCGGCCTCGCCGAGCACAAGATCCGGGTGATCTCGCCCGACATCGGCGGGGGATTCGGGGGCAAGGTGCCGGTCTATCCCGGCTACGTGCTCGCGACGGCCGCGTCGGTGGTCACCGGCAAGCCGGTGAAGTGGATCGAGGACCGTTCGGAGAACCTCCAGGCGGACTCGTTCGCCCGCGACTACCACATCACCGCCAGGCTCGGGTCGAAGGACGGGAAGGTGACGGCGCTCAAGCTGGACACCGTCGCCGACCACGGCTATTCGGACGCGGCGGCGAACCCGTCCAAGTTCCCGGCGGGGCTCTACCACATCGCCACCGGGTCCTACGACCTGGAGAACGCGCACGTATCGGTGGACGGCGTCTACACGAACAAGCCGCCGGGCGGGATCGCCTACCGGTGCTCGTTCCGCGTCACCGAGGCGGTGCACGCCATCGAGCGCATGGTGGACCTCCTGGCCCGCGAGAACGGGGAGGACCCGGCGGACTTCCGCCTCCGGAACTTCATCAAGCCCGAGCAGTTCCCGTATCAGTCGGCGCTCGGCTGGGAGTACGACAGCGGCGACTACGGTGCGGCGCTCGAAAAGGCCATGGACATGATCGGCTACCAGGATCTGCGGGCCGAGCAGGCCGAAAAGCGCGCCCGCGGCGAGCTGATGGGCATCGGGATCTCCTCGTTCACCGAGATCGTGGGCGCCGGGCCGTCGAAGACCTTCGACATCCTTGGCATCAAGATGTTCGACTCGGCCGAGATCCGCATCCATCCCACCGGGAAGGCGATCGCCCGCTTCGGCACCAAGTCCCAGGGGCAGGGACACGAGACCACCTACGCGCAGATCATCGCGGAAGAACTCGGCATCCCGCCCGAGGACATCCAGGTCGAGGAGGGGGATACGGATACCGCACCCTACGGGCTCGGAACCTACGCGAGCCGGTCCACTCCGACCGCCGGCGCCGCGGCGTCCATCGCGTCGCGGAAGATCCGGGAGAAAGGCAGAAAGATCGCTGCCCACCTCCTCGAGGCGGACGAAGCGGACCTCGTCTGGGAGCAGGGGAAGTTCTACGTGAAGGGCTCCCCGGACCGGGCGAAGACCATCCAGGACATCGCGTTCGCGGCCTACACGAACCACCCGCAGGGCCTGGAGGCGGGCCTCGAGGCGATCTCCTACTACGACCCGCCCAACCTGACCTTCCCGTTCGGGTCCTACATCTGCTGCGTGGACATCGACCGGGGCACCGGCCAGGTCAAGATCCGGCGCTTCGTGGCGGTGGACGACTGCGGCGTGCGGATCAACCCGATGATCGTGGACGGCCAGATCCACGGCGGGCTCACCATGGGCATCGCCCCGGCGCTGCTCGAGGAGATCTCCTACGACGCGGACGGCAACATCACTGGGGGCAACCTCATGGAGTACCTCGTTCCCACCGCGATGGAGACGCCGCACTGGGAGCTCGGCGAGACGGTCACCCCGTCGCCGCATCACCCGATCGGCGCCAAGGGGGTTGGCGAGTCCGCGACCGTGGGCGCCCCCCCGGCCGTCGTGAACGCGGTGGTGGACGCCCTCTGGCACCTCGGGGTGCGTCACATGGAGATTCCCATGACTCCGGCGCGCGTCTGGGACGTCCTCAACGAACACGGCGCCGCGGCGACGCGCTAGGAGGCCGCGCCGGAACACGGCGATGACCGGCCCGACGGACGTCTTCGCCGCGGCCGCGCGCCTCTACCGGGACGGGGTTCCCTTCGTCCTGGCAACGGTCGTGCGCGCTGAACGTCCGACGTCCGCCCGCCCCGGCGCCAAGGCGATCGTCACCGGCGACGGACAGTTTCGGGGTTTCGTCGGCGGGACCTGCGTCAAACCTGCGGTCCGGCGCGAGTCGCTGCGCGCGCTCGCCGACGGAGCGCCCCGGCTGCTCCGCATCTCCCCCGACAGCCCGCCCGAGGGCGTCGAGGCGGAAGAGGGAGTTCTGGAGGAACACATGGCCTGCGTCAGTGGCGGCGCTCTCGACATCCACCTGGAGCCGTACCTGCCCTCGCGGCGTCTGCTGCTGGCGGGGCGTTCGCCCATCGTTGAATCCCTGGCGGCGCTCGGCGAGGCGCTCGGGATGGAGGTTCGGACTGCCGAGACCGAGGAAGACCTCGACACCGCGGCCGAGGGGGCCTTCGTGGTCGTCGCCGGTCATGGAGAAGGCGAGTGGGGGGCGCTGAAGGCCGCGTTGACGGGCGGCCGCGCCCGCTATGCGGGCCTGGTCGCGAGTCCGCGGCGGGCGGCGGCGGTGCGCGAGCGGCTCGTCGGGATGGGTGTCGCCGAAGCCGACATCGGCCGGCTCCGGTCTCCGGCTGGGCTCGACATCGGGGCCGAGACCCCCGGTGAGATTGCGCTCAGCATCCTCGCCCAGATCGTGGAGGAGCGGCGCGCGGCGGAACCGCCCGAGGCCGCTGCGGAGGAGCCGGCAGCGCCCGCCGTCGGCATCTCGCTCGACGTTCCAGACGACGACGTGGCGGTGGACCCCATCTGCGGGATGAGCGTCTCCCGGGACTCTCCGCACCGGGTGGAATCGGGCGGCGAAACCTGGTGGTTCTGCTGCGCCGGCTGCGCGGAGACGTTCGCTACCGCCGCGCAGGCCGCTGATTCCGCCTGATTTGCGCCCTGACCGGGCGCCGCCGCCCCGCAGGAGGGCCGAAACGATGAAGTCTCGCCGCACGTTGTGCGCCGCCGTGATGATCTCCTCGATCGCCGCCGGCGCTCCCGCCCAGACCCCAACCCGCGCCCGGGACCTGGGGGTGCCCTTCGAGGGCCATCCGGGTCCGCTGAACGCCATCACCGACGTTTCCGGACTGGAGGTGGGACACACCACGATCCTGCGGGAGGAGGGACCGGTCCGGACCGGGGTCACCGCGGTGTTGCCGCGCGGGCGGATGAGCCAGGCCGGGGTGTTCGCCAACTGGTTCGCCCTGAACGGGAACGGCGAGATGACCGGCACGACCTGGGTCAGCGACCGGGGAATCCTGAAGGGGCCGGTGCTCATCACGAACACCTACAGCGTCGGCGCGGTCCACGAGGCGGCGATCGCCTGGGCCGAGGCGAATCTCGGTTTTCGCGCGTGGACGCTGCCGATGGTCGCCGAGACCTGGGACGGATTCCTGAACGACATCACCGGCTTCCACGTCCGCCGCGAGCACGTGTTCGCCGCGCTCGACTCCGCCCGCGGCGGACCGGTCGAGGAGGGCTCGGTGGGAGGCGGTACCGGGATGCGCACCTTCGAGTTCAAGTCGGGAATCGGCACCGCCTCGCGCCGTGTCGGGACCGGTGGAACGGACTACACGGTGGGCGTCCTGGTTCAGTCCAACTTCGGCCGGCGTCCGCAGCTCCGCATCGCCGGAGTGCCGGTAGGGCGGGAGATCCCGGACCTGCTTCCGGAGAACCCGCCGCCCTCGGAATCCGGTCCCCCCGTCCCGAGGGGAGGACGGGACGGATCCATCATCATCGTCGCGGCCACCGATGCGCCGCTGCTCCCGCACCAGTTGAAGCGGGTTGCCCGCCGGGCATCCCTGGGACTCGGACGCCTCGGGAGCATCTCGATGAATGGCTCCGGAGACATCTTCGTCGCGTTTTCGACCGCCAACGGGGAGGCCGTCGCCAACGAGAGCGGCGAGGCTCGCTTGCGGATGCTGGCGAACTCCGATCTGAACCCGCTCTTCGAAGGGGTCGTGCAGGCCACCGAGGAGGCCATCGTGAACTCCATGGTCGCGGCCCGCGACATGAGTGGCGTGAACGGCCGCCGGATCTACGCGATCCCGCACGAACGCCTCCGGGAGATCCTCCGCCGCCATGACCGGCTGCTGGTGGTACCGGACTGACAACCGATCCGGCTTCATGGCGTTAGTCTGCCGAAAGATGACGTGTGGTCGTGACTTGACTTGGGTTGTGCGGTGGAGAATGGCGTCGAGAGCGGTGGCCCTCGCCGCGATCGTGGCGCTTGGCGTCAGTGGCTGCAGCGACGCGACGACGCCTACCGGGCCTTTCCCGGGACCGGTCCCGACGGCGCTCGAAATCCGCGGTCTGCCGGAGGAACCGCTCGAGATCGGTGCGGTGGTGCAACTGACCGGCTGGGCGACCTTCAGCGACGGCTCCGCCGGGCAGGTGGATCCGGTCTGGAGTTCGAGCGCGCCCGAGGTGGCGAGCGTGGACGGGCGCGGCTTCGTGTTCGCGCACGCGGCCGGTGAGACGCGCATCACCGCCACGCTGGGACCTGCCAGCGCCGAGGCCGGAGTGGCGGTTGCGCCGGTCAATCCGGATCGCTATGACCTCAGCGGACAGGTCGTGAACCACAACGGCCGCCCGGTGGCGGATGTGTTCGTCGTCGCGCTGGACGGCCCTTCCGTGGGGAAGGCAACCACGACGCGTGGCGACGGCGGATACATCCTGCATGACCTGGAGGGCGACACCACCCTCGCGGCACGGAAGGACGGGTACGCCGAGGCGACGGGGCTCGCGACGCGTGATTCGGGTCGGCTCGACTTCACCCTCACCGGAGGGGCGCCCCGGGATGCGTTCGGCGAGGGACAGTGGATTGTCGGTGACGAGGTTCTGCCGGGGCGGTACTTCACCGATCCGGACTCAGGATGTTTCTGGCAGCGGCGCTCCGGGTTTTCCATCGGATACCCGGCCAATCGAGCCCCTCTCCTGCCCTTCGAGTCCGAGCCCGACCTTGACTTCATCGCCGGAAGGGAGCTCCGGTTCGATTCCGGGCAGGAAATCGTGGACATCCAGGCGAGTGATGCCGCGTTTCGATCCCGGTCCGAGTGCGGGGAGTGGCGGACCGAGCCGCCGCACCCCGGCGTCATGGAAGACATCGCTCCGGGCACCTGGCTGGTGGGCGCCCAGGTCGCGCCCGGCACCTATCGCGCCGATGCCGACTACCTGTGCCTCTGGCTGCGGCTTGCCGCCTTCGGGGGCGTTCAGGAGGACGTTGTGGAGGACGGCCTCGTCGAGGCGCGGGCCGGCGCGGAACTCACGGTGACGATCGATCCGTCCGACGCCGGTTTCTACAGCGACGCCGAGTGCGGTCCCTGGACCCGCGTGGAAGACCCGTAGAGGAAGTCGCGGTCAGAAGCTCACGTCCAGTTCGATCCCGATCGTGCGCGGCTCGCCGGCGCGCCCCAGCGCCCCGAAGATCGGGGCCGTCGGCTGCCACGCCTGCAGGAGATAGGCCTCGTCGAGGAGATTGCGCCCGAACGCGAACACCCCGAAGTTGCCCCGCTGGTAGCCGAAGCGGCCGTTCACCAGGGTGCGGCGTCCCACCCGGAACCGCGCGTCGTTCCCGCTGTTGGAGAACGCGTCCGCCTGCGCGGCGATCTCGGCATTCCCCGACCAGTTGTCGTCCAGCCGGACCGAAAGGCCGGTCAACCAGGACCAGGCCGGAGCGTACGGGAACTCGTTCCCCGTGAAGTCGCGCTCGCCGTCGCGGAAATCGTCGAACCGGGTCTCGAGCAGGCCTAGCGAACCGTAGAACTGGACGCGCGCGTCGAACCAGTAACCGGCCTGCGCTTCCAGTCCGCGCACGGTGGACTCCCCGGCGTTCACCGTGACGGTGTCCACCGGCAGGCCGAGCTCGGTCATGACCCGCACCTGCTGGTTGGTCCAGTCGGTGTAGAAGGCGTTCCCGTTGAAGAACCAGCGCCGGTCGGGCGCGGCCGCCCGGAGGGCGAACTCGACGTTGCTGGTGTACTCCGGCTCGAAGTCGCTGACCCGCTGGCTCAGCACGGCGATCGACTGCCCGCCGGCCCGGTAGCCCCGCTGCCAGCCGACCGAGGTGGAGAGCGAATCGGTCCAGTCGCGGGTCAGGGTTGCCTTCGGCAGGAAGGCCCGGTAGGAAGCGTCCAGTTCCTGCGGGGGGCCTGCCGGCGGCAACTGGGGCAGGGGCGGGTCGGAGACCACCCCCTGGCGGTTCACGGTCTGGCGGCGCTCGTCGTCGTAGCGGGCGCCGAGGGTGAGGGTCCAGACGTCGGCCAGACCGAGGTCGAACTCGCCGAAGAGGGCCGCGTTCCGGGTCGTTTCCTCGGTGTTGAAGAACGAGGTCAACGTGAAGCCGGGAGGCAGGCCGGCCAGTTCGCCCGGCCCGGCGGCGTCCGCCTGCAGCGTGTCGGTCAGGTCGGCGTAGTAGAACCCGAGCACGCCGCTCCGGCGGCCCGGGCCCTGATAGCGGAGCAGGAATTCCTGGGTCATCCACTCGTCGTCGGTCGTGTAGTCGAGCACGCCGGCCGCCAGGGGCGTCTGGTCCAGATCCTCTTCCCGGCGGTAGTCGTGCTGGTAGACGCTCGATGTCGACTCGAGCGACAGCCGGTGGCTCAGGTCGTAGGCGAGCGCCAGTGTCAGGTTGTGGTGCTCCGAACCGTCCTCGGCAGGGTGGTCCGAGACATTCACGCGCTCTTCGGGGAACCGGTCCACGTTGATGGCGCCGTCGCCGCCCCGGCTCTCGGTCGCCTGGTAGGTGAGGAGTCCCCGGAACCGGGTGGTCGGATCGAAGCGCAGCTTCATCCGCACCGCGAGGTAGTCGCGGTAGTCGTAGGCGTCCTCCCCGCGGGTCGGATTGTTGACGAAGCCGTCGCTATTGCGATTGTCCACAGCGAGCCGGAAGGCGGCCTTGCCGGCCACGATGGGGACGTTCAGGACCGCCGAGCCCTGGGTGGCGCCGAAGTTGCCGAACCGGCCGCGCACCCGGAACCCGGTCCGGTATTCGGGATCGGCGCTCTTCATCACGATGGCGCCGGCGAGCGCGTTCCGCCCCTGCTGGGTGGACTGGGGGCCGCGGAAGATCTCGACGCGGTCCATGTCCCAGGTGCTGAAGGGCCCGAAGAACGTGCCCTGGTACCCCTGGACGGTGGCGCCGTCGAGCTTGACGCTCAGCAGGAGGCCGCCTTCCGGCCCGAAGCCCTGCTGGCTGATGCCCCGGATCGAGAAGCCGCGGACATCGGAGGACGAGTTCACGTTCGGGGTCATGGCGACCAGACGGTAGAGGTCGGTGTCGGTCCCGGCGTCGAGCTGCGCGCCGCTCACGAGCGCGACACTCGTCGGTTCGTCCTGGAGGCTCCGTTCCTGCTGCTGTCCGGTGACGGTCACGCGCTCCGCGAACGACATGTCGAGCGGGATGCTGATGCGGACCTCGCCGGCGGCCCCCACGGTGATCTCGACGGTCCGGTCGGCGAAACCGCGTCCGAGGACGGTCAGTTGGTGGACGCCTTCGGGCAGTGTGTCGAACCGGAAGGAGCCCGCTGCGTCGCTCGTGGTCTCCCGGATCTCGCCGCTCGCGAGGGTCAGGATCACGTCGGCGCCGGGCACGAGCAGTCCCTGCGGATCGGTGACCTCCCCGACGATTTCGGCGGTCGAAGGGGCGGCTTCGGAGGCGGCGGCGGGCGCACCGCGCGCCTCCAGCGGGACCGGCAACAGGAGAACTCCAAGGAGCGCAGCGCGGAGCAGACCGCGGCGCGGGACGGAACACGACATGGCGGGGAACCTCAGCCGGGAAGACTACGCCGGAGGCGGGTCCAAGGATCCGTTTCGCCGGATTGGGCGTGAATCACGCGACACATTCCAGGAGCGTTAAACAATTTGACACATGATGTCTGACACACGATACTTCCCGCATGTCCCGCAGTCACAAGGTTCAGGTCACGCTGGACGAGGTTGAGTACGCCGCGATCCGGCGCCGCGCCGAAGCGGAGGGCCTGAAGCACGCCGCCGTCGTCCGCGAAGCGATTCAGGAGTACTGCGTCAAGCCCGACAGGCGCCGGCGCCAGCAGGAGGCGCTGGAGGCGCTTCGCAACATGCCGCCGGCGCCCGTGCCCGAGTCCTGGTCGGAGTGGAAGCGCGAGTACAGCCGTCTCAAGACGAAGTTCCTACCGACGGATCCGCCCGACCTGAGGGACACCCGGGCGGCCGGATCCTCTCACCCTTCCGAATCCGATGATGACCGCTGACAACGCGATCTTTCTGGATACGAACATCTTCATGTACACGGCGGGGAAAGATCCGGATTGGCGCGCCATCTGCGACCTGGCCGTCCAGGAGTCGCTGGTTCGTAACCTGATGCTCGTCACCAACGCCGAAGTGCTGCAGGAGATCCTGCACCGATACTTCTCGCAGCGTCGCCCCGGCGATGCGCAGCTTGTTCATGACGCGGCGGTGGATCTCTGCGTGGAGATCATTCCGGTCACGGCGAACCACACGGCGCGGGCTTTGGAGATTCTCCTGGAGCACCCGCAGCTCTCCAGTCGCGACGCGGTTCACGTCGCAACGATGGAGGCGCGCAGAGTCCGCAAGATGCTCTCGGTGGACACCGATTTCGACCCGGTGCCCAGCGTGGATCGCATCGACCCCCGGGATTTCGTCAGAGCGTAGTCGCGTTGGCGCGGCCCGGCCGGAAGCGGGGCGCTCCCGTAGAATCCAGCCATGGACATCCAAGGGACCGAGATCATCAGCGCCCCCCGGGAAAAGGTCTGGGAATTCGTCACCGACGCGGAGTCGGTGGCTTCCTGCACCCCCGGGGTGAAGTCGGTCCGCATCCTCGAGCCCGGCAGGCGCTTCGAGGTGGTGGGCGGAATCAAGCTCGGCACCGTCGGGCTCAACGCCAAGAACGTCATCGAGTTCACCGATCTCGTCGAGCTCGAAGAGGCCCGGATGAAGATCCGGGGCCGGGGACCCGGCACCACCATTGATGCCGTCGCGGAACTCCGGTTGCGCGACGAGGAATCGGGTACCGCGCTCGACTGGAAGGGCACGGTGCAGGTGCGGGGAACGCTGGCGGCGCTGGCTTCCCGGCTGCTGAAGCCGGTCACCGAGAAGGTGTTGCGCGAGATGTTCGCCGAGATGAGATCCAAGATCGAGGCCTGAAGGGCCTTTCAGGAGAACAAGCGATGAGAAGAGGAATGCGGCGCGCCCGTGTGACGGGCCTGGCGGTCCTGTGCCTGTTTGCAGCGACTCTGGTTGGGGCGCAAACCCCCTATTTCCCCGAGCGCCACGACTGGCAGACGAAGACGGCCGAGGAAGCGGGCTTCGATCCGGCGCTCCTCGACGAGGCGGTCGAGTTTGCGGTTGGGTCCGAGTCCGGCGCACCGAACGATCTGGCGCTCAACCACGAACTGACGTTCGCCCAGGAGCCCTTCGGGTTCCGGATCGGGCCGACGACGGTCCGCGGCGCCCTGAGCGGCATCGTCGTGAAGGACGGATACATCGTGCGCGAGTGGGGGCCCTCGAAGAAGGTGGACATGACCTTCAGCGTCTCGAAGACCTTCCTCTCCACGGCCGTCGGGCTCCTCTACGACAAGGGTCTCATCGCCTCGGTCGACGATCGGGTCGGCCCCTACATGCCGGACGACGAGCTCTTCGGTTCCGAACACAACCAGTCCATCACCTGGGACCACCTGCTCCGGCAGACGAGCGATTGGCAGGGGACGCTCTTCGGGAAGCCCGACTGGGCCGACCGGCCGGTGGGCGACCACCCCTTCGAGTACCCGGACCGCCCCATGCACAAGCCGGGAACGCACTACAAGTACAACGACGTCCGGGTGAACCTGCTCGCGCTCGCGGCGCTCCAGGTGGTGCGCGATCCGCTCCCGCTGATCCTCCGCAAGGGGATCATGGATCCCATCGGCGCCTCGAACCGCTGGCGCTGGCACGGGTACGAGAACTCCTGGGTGATGATCGACGGCCGGAACGTCCAGTCGGTGAGCGGCGGCGGCCACTGGGGCGGGGGGATGCACATCAGCGGCCGCGACCTCGCCCGCTTCGGCTACCTGTTCCTGCGGATGGGGAACTGGAGGGGGAAGCAACTCATCTCCGAGGAGTGGATCGGGATGGCCCGCACCCCGGGCGAGGTGAACCCGAGCTACGGCTACATGAACTGGTTCCTGAACGGCCCCGTCGAGCGGGACGGCGAACTGGTGAAGTCCATGCCGGACGCGCCGGACACGGCGGTCACCTTCCGCGGTGCGGGCAGCAACATCGTCTATGTGGACTGGGAAAACGACCTGGTGGTCGTGGTGCGCTGGATTCAGGGCGGCGCGTTCGCGCCGTTCATCGGGAAGGTGCTCGCGGCGCTCGAGTAGTCGTTCCCGGGGGGACGCCGTCCGTCGTCGGGACGACTGACGGCGAGAGGCGCCGCGAATCCAGCCCCCGCCTCGGAAAGTCCTTACCTGCCGCCGCCGCTGCCCTCGAGTGCGTCCACCTGCGCCTGGTAGAGCCGCCGCCCCTCCTCGAAGGTGGCCAGGACCTCCGCCTTGTGCGCGGGATCATCCCAGCGGTCCATCGCCCGTAGCTCCTCCAGCACCTGGTCGATCCAGCGGACGAAGAACGCCGCGTCGTCCAGCGAGCGAATCGGCTCGCCGTCTGCGATGACGAAGACGGGATTCGTGTGCGCGAACAGGTAGCTGTCCATCACGCCGTGCTGCGGCGGCCCGAGCGCCCGCGCCGCGATCCACCCGCTGCCCTCGATCGGGATCTCCAGCTCGGCGTCGACCGACTTCAGGTCCCCCGTCGCGTCGACCCGGTGCAGGATGCGGCCGTTCTGCACGATCTCCAGGCCATGCATCGTGAACAGCGACCGCGCCGTCGCGCGCACCGTGACCACGTCGCCCCGGGAAATCGCGAGTTCCTCGCCCACGCTCCTCCCGGACACGTCGAGCGTCAGGATCGGCCCGCTGGTCACGAAAGTGCGGCCCGCCGCCATCGCGTCGGCCCAGGCGTCGTAGTGGACGTGGTCCTCCCCCGTGTAGACATACACCCGGGTCGTCCCGACCGCGGGATGCCGCCAGATGTCGGTCATGGCGTCGGTTCCGGCCGTTGCCGGGATGCGCGAACCGGTGTTGAGGAGGCGGTACCAGACCTCGGCCGTCCCGAGCTCGTCGCTCCAGATGCACGCCACGTCCACGAAGTCGGCGAGGCCGAGGACTGCGTCCACGGGGAGCTCGCGCGCGTACCCGACCCCTGCCGCGTCGGGATCGCGGTGTCCGAGCCCGAAGGGGTGGACGTATCCGCCGATGCCGCCCTGCTCGTGCACCCGGCGCAGCACGGACGCGTTGTCGGGGTAAAGCGCGTGGTGCGCGGTGCCCACGGAGCCGATGTAGAAGGGCGTGATCAGCTCGACCAGGTTGAGCAGCGAGAGGTGCGCGAAGAAGCCGGGCCGGTACTCCTCGTTGTAGTAGACGATGGTGCGCGGCCCGGTGTGCGGGTGCGGATGCCCGAGAAAGTGCTCGAGGTCCTCGACCCGGCTGTTGCCCCAATAGTTGGCGATCATGCCGTTCGCGACGTTCAGGTCTTCCGCGTGAGCCTTGTTCCTGAGGTCCTCGGGGGTGACGAAGTAGTGGCCGCCGTAGTTGGGGTGGATGTGGTTGTCGCCCGAATACCAGCCGTTCGCGGCCATGTCGATCCAGCGGTCGAGCTGGAGTTCGACGGTGGCGTGCTCACCGGCGCGGATTTCGACGGCGCGTGCGACGGGCTCGTATTCGAAACCCCGCCAGGCTTCGACGGTGGCGTCGCCCACGGGGAGAGTCGCGGCGAAACTGCCGTCCGTGTGGAAGTAGTAGTCCTCGGTGACGCTGACGACGCGGGGGTAGCTGGTGTGCGGGAAGTACGCCCGTCCGTCGGAGCCGGTCAGGTAGATGCGCGACGGCAGGAGTTCGCCGTCCTCATCACTGACGCGGACGCGAAGCCGGCCGGTGGGCTCCGACCAGGCATATCCGTCGATGCGCACGGGTTGGGGTGCGCCGCCCCCGCGGGTGACCGTGTAGAGCGCGAACCCCATCCCGTTGTCGATGGTGCGCGGCTGGTCCGTGGCGCCGCCGTTCCTGGCGTACACCAGGCGCTCGCCGTCGGGCGACCACGAGGGGAAGTACTCGTCCGTCCGGGTGTGCGTGAGGCGGACGGGCTGGATTCCGCGGGTCGACTTCTCGCTCGGGACGGCGTAGAGGTCGTTGTTGCCGGAGGCGTCGGTGACATAGGCGACGATGCCCCCGTGCGGTGCGACGACCGGCGCCGCCTGGTAGTTGGTCTCAATACGGATGAGCAGTTCCACAGCCTCGGTCGCGGCGCGATAACGCCATAGGGAACCCGAACCGAGCGCCGCCTCGCCCCGCCGGGACACGAAGACGATGTCGCCGGTGTCGCCGATCCAGTCCCCGGCCATGTCGTTGGCGTCCGGGTCGGCGATGACGGCTTCGGCCGTGCCGGGTCCGAGGTCGTGGACCCACAGGTCGAAGGTGCCGTCGCGCTCCGTCGTGAAGAGGATGCGGGACCCGTCCGGCGACCAGCGCGGCCGCAGGTCGAGGAAGGGGTGGGTGGTCAGACGGTGCGATGCGCCGGTCGCGAGTTCGGTGACGAAGATGTCGAAGTTGCGGTCGATGTCAGCCGCGTAGGCGATCTGACCCCCATCGGGCGACCAGCTCGGCTGGGAGTGATAACCGGGGCCGTTCGTGACCTGGCGGGCGGTGCCGCCCCCCGCGGGGACGACCCAGATGCGGCCCTGGTAGGCGAAGGCGATGGACTCGCCGTCGGGCGACCAGGCCGGATAGGTGGGCGAGGCGGTGACGGGCGGCGGGAAGTAGCCCTCCATGTACATCCGTCCGGCGTTGCTGACACCCGCCGGGGAGGGGTAGCCGCCCGGGAAGGGGTCGGGGTATTCGTGCGCCTGGGCGGAGGCCGTGCGCGCAGGGAGTGCGGTCAGCGCTGCCACGGCCAGGATGGCGACGGCGGGGATGTACATCGGGGGGCGGTCGTCTCAGAAGATCGACTTCGGCATGTGCATGCTCACCAGCATGTTGGGAACGTCCACGGTCTCGGAGATCTTGAGGTCTCCCGCGAGCGAGCAGAGCACGTAGGCCTCCTCGCGCGTCAGCCCGTGCTCGGCCACCAGCCAGGCGATCATGTGGCGGGTCGCCTTTTTCGCCGCCTCGTCGATGTCGGGGTCGAATCCGGTGACGGCGTAGTAATCGTCGGTCTCGTATTCGGGCTCGGTGATCCCCCGCGGGTTCGACAGCACCTCCAGCGTGACGACGAGGCGCATGGGGGCCTCGATGGCGCTTCCGGAGACCTCCCCGTCCCCCTGCACGGCGTGGGCGTCACCGATCGAGAAGTTGGCGCCCGGGACCTGGACCGGGATGTACACCGTGGCCCCGGGACGCATGTGCCGGTTGTCCATGTTCCCGCCGTTCTCACGGGGCGGGATGGTCACCAGCATCTCGTCGGTGGCCGGCGCCACCCCGAGGACGCCGGGGAAGGGGGACAGCGGCAGCGTGATGCGGTCGTTGAACCGCACCTCGGAGGCCCCGGGCGCCATGTCGAAGCTCCGGAGCCACGGCTCGGTGAACTCGTCGGCGAGGAAACCGAAGCCGGGGAAGATGCCGGACCAGCCGGGACCCTGGACTTCCGCCTCGTGGATCGTCACCGCGAGCAGGTCGCCCGGCTCGGCGCCCTCGACCGCGATGGGGCCGGTGAGGGCGTGGATCAACCCGAAGTCCACGCTCGCGAGGTCGTCCGCGGTGGTCTCGAGGGTGATCTGACCGTCCGAGGCTTCCTTGGTGAAGATCTCGACGACGGCGCCCGAGGGCACGGTGAGCACCGGCGGAATCGTGGCGCTCCAGCGGTTGTGGGTGTTGTCCGCGGGGACCGTGAAGTCAGGCGCGGGAATCGGGTCCGGTTCGGGCTCCGGGTCGGGGGCCGGAGCGGGGGCGGGGGATCCGCAGGCGCCCGCGAGAGCGAGGATGGAAAGGAGGACGGCGGTTCGGTGCATCGGTGGCTCCTTGCGTTTGGCGTACTACCGATTATCCGTCCTCTGGTGTTGTTGCGGCACAACGGGCCTGGAGATCGCACATCGGCGCGTTGCGAGAAGCGCGGACGGCAGTGGAGCGCCGGCCTCTGGCCGGCATCGCCCCAGTTCTCCCGGTGGGGGCGCGTAGCGAGGCGAAACCGCACTCCCCCAATGAGCCGACTGCGGCCCCGCGTTCCCATGGTGCCGCGCCATCAACGCGGGTTTCGCGCTCCCGCGCGATGCCGGCCAGAGGCCGGCGCTCCGAGCGCGCCTACCGGGATTCGCTGGTTTCGGTGTCCGGCGCGGCGTAGTAGCCCTTGCGGGTGCGCGCGACCAGGTCGTCGCGGTCCTTGATCCGGACCTCGATGCTGCGCCAGCCGCCCTCCTTGCGGTCACGGGAGGGGAGGTAGGCGATCTGGTACTGCCGGTGCAGCTCGTGCTGGATCTGCCGGAAGTGCCGGGACAGGTCCTCGATCTTCTCGGGGTAGTAGGACCGTCCGCCGCTCTGCTCCGCGACGTCATCCAGGAACTCCCGGTTCAGCTTTCCCCCGCCCTCGGGGCTCCAGCCGGTGTACCCCACCGTGTAGATGGCGCCCTCGGAGAGCCGCGCCCCTTCGAGCGCCTGCTCCCGCGTGCTGACGCTCCCCTTGGCGTCGGGCCCCGAATCCTCCCCGTCCGAAACCAGGACCAGCGCCTTTCGCTCTTCCACGCGGGAGAGTTCCTGGAGGCTTGTCAGGATGGCGTCGTAAAGCGCCGTCTTGCCGAACGGGCGCATCGCGCGGATCATCGGGACCTGGTCCCAGATCTCGGTCGTGTAGGGAGGCCCGAAGCGGACGCCCTCGCTGAAGGTGGCGACCCGGCCCTGATCCGCGGACGCCATGTTGCGAAGGAAGATGTAGGCCGCCGTCTGGATCGCCGACAGACTCGAACGCACCGAGGCGGAGGAGTCGAGCAGCAGGAGACTCGTCACCGGGGTCAGGTCGGCGGTGAAGTAGCGGATCTCCTGGGGGACGCCGTCCTCGAGGATCTCGAAGTCGTCGACGCCCAGGCCGGTGATGAAACGGCCCCGCTCATCGGCAACCACCACGTCGAGGGTTACGCTCGGCACCCGCACCACGAAGCTGAAACGGTTCCCGAGCATCGCTTCCCGTTCGGTGGTTTCCGGCCTCGCCTCCTCCACCGGCGGCTGGGCCGGAGGCTGTCCGGGAGCGAATGCGGCTCCCGCGAGCACGGTCGCGAGGACAACGGGAATCAGGACAGTGCGCATGGCGTTGGGATTCGGTCCGTAGTCTAGGTTGCCGGCGCACATCCTGCCGGATCGCAGCGGACGGTCCCTCTGCTCTTGCGGATTTCCGCCATTCCCGGATACTCTCGCGATTTGGATGATTCGTTCCCGGCGAGGAGGAACCTCCCCATGAGACACCGTGTTTGCCTCAGCGTCAACGGAAAGGCCGAGGAGTTCGACGTGGAACCCCGGCTTCTCCTCTGCCACCTGTTGCGCGCATATGTCGGCCTGACCGGAACGAACATCGGCTGCGACACGTCGCAGTGCGGATCCTGCACCGTGCTGATGGACGGCAAGGCGGTGAAGTCCTGCACGGTGCTCGCGGTGCAGGCCGACGGCTGTGAGGTGACGACCATCGAGGGTCTCGCCGGCGCCGACGGACTCCACCCGGTACAGCAGTCCTTCTGGGATCACCACGGCCTGCAGTGCGGTTTCTGCACCCCGGGCATGATCATGACCGCGGTGGAGATCCTGGACCGGAATCCCGACGCCGGCGACGCCGAAGTGCGGCACGGCCTCGAAGGCAACATTTGCCGCTGTACCGGCTACGAGAACATCGTGAAGTCGATCGTGGCCGCCGGCGCCGGCGGGACGAGCTGAGCGGAACCCGCACCCTTCAAAGAGGATCGGTAGGAGGAGAGCAATGGGCCGTTACGTAGGCACTTCGGTCAAGCGGGTGGAAGACCCCCGCTTCATCCAGGGCAAGGGCCGCTACGTCGCCAACATCCAGTTCCCGGACATGGTGTACGTGGCCATCAAGCGCAGTCCCGAGGCGCACGCCCGGATCACCAGGATGGACACGTCCGCCGCGGCCGCCATGGACGGGGTCGTGGCCGTGTTCACCGGCCAGGACTTCAAGGACGGCGGGTGCGGCTCGCTCCCCTGCGGCTGGCTGGTGCCCGACACCAAGGTTCCGGACCGGCCCATCGTCGTGACCGACCGGGTCTGCCACGTCGGGGACTCGGTAGCGGTGGTGGCCGCCCGGACTCCCTACATCGCGGCCGATGCCGTCGAGGCGATCGAGGTGGACTACGAGCCTCTCCCGACCGTGGTGGACGCGCGCGGCGCCATGGACGACGGAGCACCGCTGGTCCATGCCGAGATCGAGGACAACGCCTCCTACCACTGGGCGCTCGGGGACCAGGAGGCCTGCGAGAAGGCGTTCGCCGAGGCGGACGAGGTCGTCGAGATCGAGCTCGTGAACCAGCGCCTCATCCCCACGGCGATGGAGCCGCGCGCCGCGGCGGCGCAGTGGGATGCGGCTTCCGAGGAGATGACGGTCTGGACCACCAGCCAGAACCCGCACCCGATCCGGCTGCTGCTCTCCGCCTTCACGCTCGGGATTCCCGAGAGCAAGCTGCGGGTGATTTCCCCCGACGTGGGCGGCGGCTTCGGCAGCAAGATCTTCCACTACCCCGAGGAAGTCATCGTGCCGTGGGTGGCGCGCCAGGTCGGACGGCCTGCCCGCTGGGTGGCCACGCGCACCGAGAGCCAGATGACCGATTCCCAGGGGCGCGACCACGTCACCGTCGCCAGGCTCGCCATGACCAGCGACGGCACCTTCACCGGGCTCGACGTGGAGACTTGGGCGAACCAGGGGGCCTACCTCTCGACTTTCGCCCCGCTCATCCCCACGGCGCTCTACATCACGCTGCTCTCGGGGAACTACAAGATGCCCGGAGTGTTCGGCAAGGTGCACGGCACGCTCACGAACACGGTGCCGGTGGACGCCTACCGGGGCGCCGGCAGGCCGGAGGCGGCCTACCTCGTCGAACGCCTCGTGGACCTGGCCGCCACCCGGCTGGGCCGGGATCCGCTCGACCTGCGGCGCCAGAACGCGATTCCCAAGGAGGACTTCCCCTACCAGACCCCCGTCGCGTTCCTCTACGACAGCGGCGACTACGACCGGCTGATGGCGACCGCCGCCGATCGCGCCGACTACGCCGGCATGCGCGCCGCGCAGGCCGAGGCGCGCGGCGAGGGCAAGCTGCGCGGCGTCGGGGTCGTGTGCTGCATCGAAGCCAGCGGCCCGGCCCCTTCAGCGGTCGCCGGCTCGCTCGGCTCGGCGGTGGGCTTTTGGGAGAGCGGAGAGATTCGCGTCCATCCCACCGGGCAGGTGAGCGTCTTCACCGGGTCCCACTCGCACGGCCAGGGGCACGAGACCACTCTCGCTCAGGTGGCTGCCGACGAGCTCGGCGTGCCGATCGAAAGCGTGGAAGTCGTTCACGGCGACACGGGACGCATCAACTTCGGCATGGGCACCTACGGGAGCCGGAGCGCCTGCGTCGGCGGTTCCGCGCTCGTCCGAAGCGCCGAAAAGGTGCGCGCCAAGGTGCTCAAGCTCGGGGCCCACCTGCTCGAGGCGGCGGAAGAGGACGTTGTGTACGACCGGGAGGCCGGCCGGGTCCACGTAAAGGGCTCTCCGGACCGGGGGAAGGACTTCGGCGAGCTGGCATTCGCGGCGTACACGGCGCACAACATGCCGGAAGGCATGGAACCCGGGCTCAACGTCGTGAGCTTCTACGATCCGGCGAACTTCACCTTCCCGGCGAGTTCACACATCTGCGAAGTCGATGTCTGCCCCGACACGTGGGAGGTGCGGATCCTCCGTTACGTGGCGGTGGACGACGTGGGCAAGGTGATCAACCCGATGATCGTGGAGGGCCAGATCCAGGGCGGCGTCGTCCAGGGCGTGGGCCAGGCGCTTACCGAGATCGGCTCCTACTCGGACGACGGCCAGCTCCTCTCGGGAACCCTGCTGGAGTACGCGGTGCCGCGGGCCGATCTCCTTCCGGGGATCGAGGTGGACCGCATCGAGACCCCATCTCCGCACAACCCGCTGGGAGTCAAGGGCGCCGGAGAGATGGGCACCATCGCGGCCACCCCGGCGGTGGCGAACGCGGTACTCGACGCGTTGGCTCCGTTGGGAGTCAGCCACATTGAGCTTCCGCTCACCCCGGAGAGGATCTGGCGGGCCGTCCAGGCGGCCGGCAACGGCGCCTGAGAGGAGATTCCGATGTTTCCAAGCCAATTCGACTACCACCGCGCCGCTTCGGTCGCCGAGGCGGTGGAGCTGCTTTCCTCGCTTCCGGACGCCAAGCTGGTCGCCGGCGGGCACAGCCTGATTCCGGCGATGAAGCTGCGCGCCGCGCAGCCGGCCGCCCTCGTGGACATCGGGCGGATTCCCGGGTTGTCCGGCATCTCGGCTGACGGGGACAGCCTCGTCATCGGCGCGCTCGCCACCCACGCCGCGGTAGCCGATTCGGCGGCGGTCCAGGGGGGGTGCCCGATGCTGGCCGAGACGGCCGCCGCCATCGGGGACATCCAGGTCCGGAACCGGGGGACGATCGGGGGCAGCCTGGCCCACGCCGATCCGGGGGCCGACTATCCCGCCGCAATGCTGGCGCTCGGCGCCGAGGTCACCGCGGTGGGAGCCGGCGGCGAGCGGACGATCGCCGCTTCCGACTTCTTCGTGGACATCCTGACCACCGCCCTCGCCGACAACGAGGTCATCACCTCGGTCCGGGTTCCCGGCGCCGCCGGCAGCGCCTACCTGAAGCACCGCCATCCGGCCTCCAGCTACGCCGTGGTGGGCGTGGCCGCCTGCGTCGGGATGGACGGCGGCAACGTCGCGAGCTGCTCGATCGGCATCAACGGGGTCACCGGCAAGGCGGTGACCGCCGACGCGGCCGCCGCCGCGCTCTGCGGCGGCCCGGCCAGCGCGGACCGGATCGCGGCCGCC
Source organism: Acidobacteriota bacterium (assembly GCA_009835985.1). GTDB lineage: Bacteria > Acidobacteriota > Vicinamibacteria > Marinacidobacterales > Marinacidobacteraceae > Marinacidobacterium. The sequence goes on from VXWI01000038.1 coordinate 31,357, forward strand.
GCGGCATACGTCGGGGAAGCCTTCGACGAGCCGCTCGGCGACCTCTACGCCTCCGGAGAGTTCCGGGCCCATCTCGCCGGCGTCTACACGAAACGCGCGCTTGCTCTCGCGGCCGAACGCGCCGGATAGAGCAGCCAGGCGGTTGTCAGCAACCCAGACGGCGACCCTCGCTTCGGTCCCCGAACTCACCGGGGAACTCGCGGGGCAGGGGTATATCGCCGACGGCGCGCTGGCCACGGCGCTCTTCCTCGCCCTGCGCCTCGAACGACCCCTCTTCCTCGAGGGCGAGGCGGGCGTCGGGAAGACCGAACTCGCCAAGGTGACGGCGGCGGTTCTCGGTGCGCCCCTGATCCGGCTCCAGTGCTACGAGGGGCTCGACATCGCCCAGGCAGCCTACGAGTGGAACTACACCCGGCAGATGCTGGCCATCCGCCTGGCCGAGAGCCGGGGGAGCGCCATGGAACAGCAGGACCTGTTCGGTGCGGACTTCCTCCTGCGCCGCCCCCTGCTGCACGCCATCGAAACCTCGTCGCCGGAAGGCCGTCCGGTGTTGCTCATCGACGAGGTGGACCGCAGCGACGAGGAGTTCGAGGCTTATCTGCTCGAGGTCCTCTCGGACTTCCAGATCACGATTCCCGAGATCGGCACCGTTCGCGCGGAGGCGCCGCCGGTCGTCGTCCTGACTTCGAACCGGACCCGGGAAGTCCACGACGCCCTCAAGCGGCGTTGCCTCTACCACTGGATTCCCTATCCCAGCTACGAACGCGAACTCGAGATCGTCCGCGAGCGGGTGCCCCAGGCGGCGGCTCGACTGGCGGCGGAGGCCACCCGCTTCGCGCAGGAGCTGCGCGACCTGGATCTCTTCAAGCGTCCGGGGGTGTCCGAGACCCTGGATTGGACGATGGCGCTGGCCTCGCTGGGGAAGACCGCCCTTGACGAGGCGGCGGTGGACCGGACGCTGGGAGCGCTTCTCAAGTACCGGGACGACCTCGAGATGGTCCGCGGCGAACGGGCGGGGGCCATCCTCACCCGGCTGACCGCCGGAGTCTCTTGAACGCCGCGGCCTCGGGCCCCCAACCGGGACGCGGCGCGGCGCTTCCGCCGCTGCTCCAGAACCTCACGCTCTTCGGTCGCCTGCTGCGGGGGATCGGGCTCCCGGTCTCGACGGCCCGGATGCTCGACCTGGCGCAGGCGCTCCCGCTGATCGAGGTGTTCCGGCGCGAGGAGTTCCATGCCGCCGCGCGGGCGCTCCTCATCCACCGGCGCGAAGACCTCGAACTCTTCGACGCGGCCTTCGCGCTCTTCTGGGAGACGCCGCCCGAACGCTGGACCCGCACCAGGCTTCCCGGGATGATGCTCCGGAAGCAGCGCTCCCCGGTCAGGCAGGCAACCTTCCGGCCGGTCGCCCCCGGTACGGATGCCGGCCCGGATCAGCAGCCGCACCATCCGTTCGCCCGGCGCACCTGGAGCGACCGCGAGTCCCTCGAGCACCGGGACTTCTCGGACCTTGACGAGGACGAACTGCGGGAGGTCCGCAGCCTGATCCGGGATGCCGGATGGAAAGCGGCCCGCCGGCGGGTGGTGCGTTTCCGGCCCGGCGGCAACCGGAACCTGGATCTGCGCCGGACGCTGCGGATGGGGCTCCGGTCGGGCGGCGAGTGGGTGCGCCTCGAACGGCGGCGCCGCCGGGAGAAACCACGGCCGCTCATCGTGCTCGCCGACGTGAGCGGATCCATGGAGCAGACGGCCCGCGTGCTGCTCCATTTCCTCTACGGGCTCTCGCACGGGTCGCCCGGGCGGGTCGAGGCTTTCGTCTTCGCGACCCGGCTCACCCGGATCACCCGCAAGCTCGCCGACCGGCGGGTGGACCGCGCCCTCCGGGAAGCCTCGGAGGCGGTACGTGACTGGTCGGGCGGGACCCGCATCGGCGAGGCGCTCCACCGGTTCAACCTGGAATGGGCGCGCCGGCTGCCCACCTCCGCCGCGGTGGTGCTCCTCGTGAGCGACGGCTGGGACCGCGGCGATCCGGCGCTGGTGGCCTCGGAAATGGAGCGGCTCCGGGGGCTGGCGTGGCGGGTGGTCTGGCTGAACCCGCTGCTGTCCGACGAGGACTACGAGCCACTGACCCGGGGGATGGTCGCGGCGCTTCCCCACATCCACGACTTCCTTCCGGTGAACAACCTGGCGAGCGTGCGCTCGCTGGCGGAGCACCTCGCGCAGCTGGATCCGGTGGGGCGTTCCGCTGTCCCGCGTCTCAGGACCTGGCAGCGGGCGCTGGCCGCGGTACCGCCGCCAGCCGCACGATAATCCGCCTCGGCCCAATGCGCGACATCGCTCCCGTTCTGGATTCCTGGCTCGAAGGGGAGGGCCCCCTCGCGCTGTCCACGGTGGTTCACACCTGGGGTTCGGGACCGAGGCGCCCCGGCGCCCGCATGACAATCGACCGTGAAGGCCGGATCGCCGGCTCGGTGAGCGGGGGCTGCGTGGAGTCGAGCGTGGTCGAAGCGGCGCGCGAGGTCATCGGGACCGGGGAGCCGCGCCTCCTCCGCTTCGCGGTTTCCGACGAACTCGCGTGGGGAGTGGGTCTCGCCTGCGGCGGGTCGCTCACGGTGTTCGTCGAACGGGCCGACCGGGAGTTGCTGGCTCAGGTCCGCGAGGGGATGAAACGCCGGGACGCGGTGGGACTCGCGGTCGTGACCTCCGGGCCGAACCTCGGTGAGAGCCTGGTCAAGGTCGCCGGGTCGCCGGGAACCGGGTCCCCGGCGCTGGCCGACGTCGCCGACGCGGCCCTCGCCGCGGGGAAACCGCTGGCGACCGATACGGAACGCGGGTCCGTCTTCTGTGACGTCATCCTCCCGTCCGAAACGCTGGTCATCGTGGGCGGCGTCCACATCGCGCAGACGCTCTGCGGTCTCGCGGCCCGGGTCGGCTACCGTCCGGTGATCTGCGATCCACGCCCGGTGTTCGCCTCCCCCGAGCGATTTCCCGGGGTGGAGATCGTGAATGAGTGGCCGGAGGAGGGCTTCCAGCGGATCGGCCTCGACGCGGGTACCGCGGTCGCCACCCTGACGCACGACCCGAAGCTGGACGACCCGGCGCTCGCGCTGGCTCTCGAGAGTTCCGCCTTCTACGTGGGGGCGCTCGGCAGCCGCAAGACACACGCGCGGCGCCTCGACCGGCTCAAGGAGCGCGGTGTCTCCGAGGACGCGCTCGCCCGGATCGCGGCGCCCATCGGACTTCCGATCGGGGCGCGGACGCCGGACCAGATCGCCCTCGCGGTGATGGCCCAGGTGGTGGCGGCGAGGAACGGCGTTTCGGCGGGATGAGCCCCGTCCTGGAGCTGGACCGGGTCGTTCGACGGTACCCGCAGGCGGACGGGTCGGAACTGACGGTCCTCGACTCCGTCAGCCTGAGCATCGGAAGGGGCGAGACCGTTTCGGTTGCCGGACGGTCGGGCAGCGGCAAGAGCACGCTGCTCCACGTGGCGGCGGGCATCGAAACCCCCAGCGAGGGGTCGGTTCGTCTCGGGGGGCGTGAGTTGGCCGGCCTCTCCGATCCGGAGCGCAGCCGGCTGCGCGGCCGGTTCGTGGGGCTCGTGTTCCAGTTCTTCCATCTCGTGCCCTACCTGACGGTGCGGGAGAACGTGCTGTTGCCGGCGCGCATCGCTCGCGTCCACGAGGCGCCGGCCGAGGACGGGGATCCGGTCGGGGTAGGCGCTGCCGCCGATCGCCTGCTCGCGGCGGTCGGACTCGAAGGCCGCGCCCGCGAGCCGGCGCGGCGGCTGTCGGGTGGCGAGATGCAGCGGACGGCGATCGCCCGGGCGCTCCTGCTCCGGCCCGCGCTGCTGCTGGCCGACGAACCGACCGGCAACCTCGATGCGCGTGGCGCCGGAGCCGTGGCGGACCTGCTCTTCCGCCTGGTCCGCGACCGGGACGCCGGGCTGTTGCTCGCGACCCACGATCCCGAGCTTGCCGCGAGGGCCGGTACCCGGTTGCGGCTGCGCGGAGGGCGGCTCTTCGCTGATGAACTGCCGCCCTCCTCGGGCGCGCGGTGATCCGGCTGCTGCTCCGGGCGGCGCCGGCCCGCTTTCGGGCGGCGCCCGCGCTGGGTCTGCTCCCGGTCCTGGCCATTGCGCTGGGCGCCGGGGCGGTGCTGTCGGTGCAGCTCGTGAACCGGGCGGCGCTCGAAACCCTCGACGCCAGTCTCGAGGTCATCTCCGCCGGCGCCGATCTCGTCGTCACCGGTCTCGTGGAGGAGGCCGGAAGCGTTCCGGACGAAGCGTGGTCCGCCACCCTTGCGATTCCGGGAGTCCGCCGGGCCGCGCCGGTGCTCCGCCTCGCCGGGCTGCGGGTGGGAACTCTCGACCGGGAGGCCTCGGTCCCCGCGTGGGGAGTGGACATGGTTTCGGGATCGTTCGATTTCACGGGCTCCGGGGGGGAGGAGGGGACTCTCGCTCCCGAGGTCTTCTTCGCCGGAGGCATCGTCCTCCCGCGGCGGGTTGCGGACCGGCTTGGCGTCGGACTGCTGGATCCGGTGTGGATCGGATCCGATGGCGCGGGTCCGGGCAGCCGGCGGCCGACGCTGGTGGCGGGCACGTACCCCGGCGAAGAAGGACGCGCGTCCGCCTTCCTGGACCTCGCCTACGCCCAGGCGCTCCGCGGACGGCCGGGTCTGGACCGGATCGAGTTGTCGGTGGCGGGAGGATCCGACGTCGAATCGATCCGGAGTGCGCTCGCCGCCCGGATTCCCGGAGTCAGAATCGAGGAGAGCGGAACCCTGCGCGCGGAAGGGGCGGAACTCTTCTCGGCGTTCCGGCTGAATCTGCTCGCGCTCTCCGCCGTGAGCCTGCTGGTGGCCGCGTTCCTGGTTTACGCGAGCGTCCGCGCCGCGCTCGCCGCGCGCCGTCAGGAGATCGGCCTCTACCGGGCGCTCGGCGCCTCGGGCCGGCGCTTGGGGGTGCTGCTCCTCGGCGAGGTGTTTCTCATGGCGCTGGCCGGCGCGGCACTCGGCATCCCGGTGGGCGCCGTGGCCGCGGGCGCCTCGCTGGACCGCGTCAGCGCGACAATCTCGAACCTCTATCTGCTGGAGCGGATCGAGAGTCTGACGGTCGACCCGCAGGTCGTGGTCCTGGCCGGGGTCGTCGCGGTGGCGGCAGCCCTCGCCGGCGCGGCGCCGCAGGTGTTCGCGGAGGCGTCCCGCGCGCCGGTAACCCTGCTCGCCCCGGGACGCGCTTCGCTGTCCCCCGGGCGCCGCCGATTCTGGCTCCTCGGCCCGCCGGTCGCCGGGACGACGCTGATCGGAACTGCGGTGTGGGCGGCTCTCGATCCCGGGAGTTGGCCCGCACTCGTGGGAAGCGGGTTCGGGGCCGCCGGCGCGCTGCTCGTCGGCGCCGCGCTTCTCCCGGACGCGGTGATCCGGCTGGCGGCGGGATTCCGGGCAGGGCAGAACTCCGCCGTGGGCCGGGGAATCCTCGCGGCCCTCCGCGAGCCCGGCTCTACGGGACCGCCGGCGGCGGCGCTGGTCGTGGCGGTCGCCATGCTGGTCGGGGTGAGTTCCCTGATCGGGAGCTTCCGGGCAACCCTCGATACCTGGCTGGGGGAAACACTGGCTGCGGACATCTACGTCTCGCGAGCCGGGGGAGCGGGCGGGGCGCGCTCGATCGCGTCCGAGCGCCGGGCGCTCTCCGCCGAGGCGCTGGCGGTCACGGCCGCGGATCCCGACGTTCGGGAGCGCGATCTGCTGCGGGCCCAGCGGGTCCGGCTCGAAGGGCGGCCGGTCGCCGTGCTGGGGGTGGACGCGGCCCTTCCCGCCGCCGGCGACCGCTTCTCCATTCTGGGAGATCGGAAGGCGGCGCTGGCCGGCTTCGAAGAGGGGGAACTCCTGGTGTCCGAGCCGCTGGCACGGCGGCTGGATCTCGGGGCCGGGGCCGCACTGCCGCTTCCCGCCGCGACCCCGGACCGTCCGCTCCGGGTCGCCGGGGTCTACCGCGACTACGGCAACGAACAGGGGGCGCTGTTCCTCGACCGGACGCTCATGAACTCCCTCTACCCGCCGGAGCCCGGGACACCGGCGCCCGTTCACGGCGCCGCCCTGTATCTCCGGGACGGGGCCGATCGGGCGGCGGCGGTCACCCGTCTGGAACGGGCGCTGGGGCCGAGCGCGAACGTGGTGGACAACGCCGCTCTCCGGTCACGGGCGCTCGACGTGTTCGACCAGACGATGGCGGTGACCGGGCTCCTGCGCGTCTTTGCGCTGGTGATCGCGGCGCTCGGGGTCGGACTCTTCCTCTGGACCCAGGTGCGCGAGCGGGCCCCGGAGGCGGCGCTCGAACGGGCGCTGGGAGCGAATCGCAGACAGGTGGCCTTCGGCTTCCTCGGCCGGACACTGGTGATCATCGGGATTGCGCTGCTCGTTGGCGGCGGCGCGGGCGCCGTGCTGACGCTGCTCCTGGTTCATGTCGTCAACCCACTGTGGTTCGGGTGGACCCTGACGCTCCACTGGCCGCTCGACGTCCTCGCGTCGCAGGCGGCCGCGGTCGTGCTGGCGGGCCTCCTTGCGGCGGTCCTTCCCGCGCGGTTGGCCTCGCGGGTGGATGCGACCGGCCTCCGCCAGGAGATCTGATGGTTCGTTCCATTCGGGTCGCGCTGTGCGCGGCGTTGCTCGCCCCGGCGCCGGTCGCGGCGCAGGAGTGGCAGCAGGCGGCGCCGGACTACCCGTGGGAGTTCCCGAACGATCACTGGGCTCACGTCGGCTACCGGACCGAATGGTGGTATCTCGTCGGTTTCGCCGACACGGCGGACGGCGCCCGCCGCTTCGCCTGGCAGTTCACTCTGTTCCGCACCGGGTTGACGCTTGCCGCCCCCTCGGCCGCGCCTTCCTCCTGGGCAACGGGGCACGTAGCGATGGGGCACGCGGCGGTCGTCGACCTCGAGACCGGAGAGCGGGTCTTCACCCAGGCGGTCCACCGGGAGTCGCCCGGCCTGGCCCGTTTCGGAATCTTCCCGGACCCGGAAATCGCCTGGATGCGGGGGCCGCCAGGGACGTCCGAGCCGTGGTTCCTGGCCCACCGCGACGGTGCGTTCCATTTCGGCGCGGCGGACGCGGAACGCGGACTCCGCATGGAACTCAGCGCGGTTCCAACGCGCGCTCCCTGGTTCCACGGAGAGGCCGGGCATTCGCCGAAATCGGAGGGCGGGGCGGCCAGCTTCTACTACAGCCACCCGCGCCTCGAGGTGACCGGATCGGTCGGTCTCGGCGGTGCGAGTGTGGGAGTCGCCGGGAGCGGGTGGATGGACCGCGAGTTCGGCTCGAGCTGGCTTGCCGCCGATCAGACGGGGTGGGACTGGTTCGGCCTGAACCTGGAGGACGGCCGCGACGTGATGCTCTACCTGCTGCGGCGCAGCGACGGCTCGCTGTCCTATGCCGACGGCACGCTGCGCGACGCCGACGGGCACACAAGCCGCAGGGTTCGAGGCGCGGATGTCGAAGTCCTCGAAACCTGGATGCCGCCCGATCTCGCCGCGAACGTGGAGAACGCTCGCCCCTATCCGGCCGGTTGGCGCGTTCGCCTCCCCGGGGAAGACCTCGATCTGCTCGTCCGGCCGCTCCTCCCGGACCAGGAAAACCGCCGTCCCGCCGGCCAGGCCGGACCCGACATCCCCTATTGGGAGGGAGCCGTCCGGGTCGAAGCCGCCGGTTCCGGAGCCGCCGGAGTTCCTCCGGGCCGCGGCTTCGTCGAACTCACCGGATACCGGTCCGACCTGGCCCTGGCCGGCCTTGCCCCGGATACAATCGAAGGCTCATCCGATGCCCGCGAAGGGAGGCAAGACACCATGATGCAAGGCCTGATGGACGGCGTGACCTTCATATTCCGCTGGCTCCACATCTTCGTGGGGATCATCTGGATCGGCCACCTCTACTTCTTCAACTTCGTGAACGCCCAGATGACCGCCAAGCTCGACGGCGCCACGAAGGCGAAGGTGGTGCCCGAACTCATGCCGCGGGCCCTCTACTGGTTCCGGTGGGGCGCCGCCTGGACCTGGATCACCGGCGTCGTGCTGCTCCTGCTCGTCTTCTGGCACGGCGGCCTGATGTTCGATCCGGGCGACGGCTGGGGTGGCGGGGCCATCGCGATGGCGCTGATCACCTTCGTCGCGGTCTTCGTCTACGACGCCCTCTGGAACAGCGGCCTGAAGTCCAACGTGCGGGCGGCAACCATCGTCTCCTTCCTGCTGCTCGCGGTCACCGTGTTCCTCTTCGTCGAGGTCGGCGCCTTCACGCCCCGGGCGGTGCTGATCCACACCGGCGCCATGTTCGGAACCATGATGGCCTTCAACGTCTGGTTCCGCATCTGGCCGGCCCAGCAGCGGATCATCGCGGCGGTGAAGGCAGGCGAAGCCCCGGCCGCCGCCGACCCGGCGCTCGCCGGGCTGCGCTCGAAGCACAACACCTACATGTCGCTGCCGCTCCTCTGGGCGATGGCGAACGAGCACGCCACGCCGTTCTTCGGCGGCAACTTCGGGATCCCCGGCGACTACTACTGGGTAGCCTGGCTGCTGATCGTGGCGATCGCGTGGCACGTCATCTTCCAGTGCTACCGGATCGCCGGCCGCGTCTCGGGGATGTAGGGGCCTGACGGTCCGGGCGTCAGGTTCCACCTCGGTCCTGACCCCGTTGCCTTCCGCCGACTGGCTCAACCGCATTGGGATAGCGACGGTCTTGTCCGTGATTGACCAGGTCGTCGGCATATTTCCGGCAAAACTGCCGTCGAGGTTTGCGAATGTGCCGACGGACCGCGCCGATTCGATGCGAACTCCCTCCCGCCCGAACCGGAAGGTCGGCACTTCCGATACGGTGGCACGTCCGTCCGCTGCCCCATGCCGGCCCGGACGCGAAACCGGACGCGAAAGACGACAACGAGGAAACACGACGATGGCGCGTGGGTGGCTCCGCCGGCTCGCGGTTTTGGCGGGCATCGGACTGATCGCGTGCGGCGCGGCTCCGGAAGAGGCCCGATTCCCCAGCGGTCCCATCCAGATCGTCTCCTGGGCCACTCCCGGCGGGCCGAGCGATCTTCTCGCCCGGGCGCTCGCCGAGGCGGCGCCGGACCATTTCGACGGGCAACGGGTGACGGTCATGACCCGGCAGGGCGGGGCCGGGGCCGCGGGAATGCAGTATCTGAGGGGCCGCGCCGGCGATCCGCACGTGCTCGGCGTCTTCACGGCGAGCGGCACGGTGAACATGGCTACGGGGCGGATTCCGTTCGCTCCCGGCGACTTCACGCCCATCCTCAGGATTCAGGTCGATCCGTTCCTGGTCGCGGTGCGGGACGACAGCCCCTTCCACACTCTCGAGAATCTCTTCGAAACCGCCCGGATGCGGCCGGGCGCAGTCTCGATGTCCGGATTCGGGGCCGCTTCCGCGCACTTCCTCGGTTTCCAGCGGCTGCGGGCCGCCGCGGGAGCCCCGGACATCCGCTGGATCGCCTACGCGGGGTCGGGGGACGCCGTGGTCGCGGCGCTCGGCGGCCACACCGACGCGGTCCACACCAACTACAACATCGTGCGCGAGCACCTGCGCGCCGGGACCATGCGCGTCCTCGCGGTGGCGCTCCCGCTGACGGCGTTGCGCGACACGCCGGTGTATCGGGACGCGGGCTACGACCTCGCGCCCGTCCATTGGCGCGGCGTGGTCGGTCCGCCGGGACTCTCGCCCGAGGTCCGGGCCGATCTCCGGGATCGGCTGCTGGCCACCATCCGGGCCGCGGGCTTTCAGGAGTACATGGCCCGGGCCTCGATGGAATACGCGGTCATGGACGATTCCGATGCCTTTGGGCACTGGATCGCCGAGGAAGTCGAAACCAGTCGCGCGCTTCTCGGCCGGCTCGGACTGCTCGTGAATGAGTGACCACCGTTCGGCCGCTTTCGTCGAGGCTGGACTGCTCGCCCTCGTCGGGGCGGGAGTGCTCGTCGATGCCCGGGGCTATCCGGCTCCGCTCATCGAGGGCGTGCCGGGGCCGGCGTTCTTCCCCGGCCTCGTCGCGGCCCTCCTGATCGTCTGCGCCGGTGTCCTCGCGCTCCGGCCCGGACAGGCAACCGGCAATGCACCCCGGACCGCAGGTGGAGTCTTCCGGCTCCTGGGAGCGACGCTCTGGATCGCGGGTTTCCTCGCGGTGCTGCCGTTGATCGGGCACCTGGCGGCACTCCCTCCGTTGGTCCTGGGCCTGATGTGGCTCTCCGGCGAGCGCTCGCCGTGGATCCTGGTCGCGGTCTCGCTGGCGTTCGGCGGATTCGTCCACCTGCTGTTCGTGGTCACCCTCGGGGTGCCGCTGCCGTGACCGGCTTCGCGGAAGGCCTCGCGACCGCGCTCGAGCCCGCGAATCTCGCGGCGCTGCTCGGGGGCAGCCTCCTCGGGGTGTTCGCCGGGGCCGTGCCGGGACTCAGTTCCACGGTCGGACTCGCGCTCGTCCTTCCGGTCACCTTCGCTCTGGAGCCGACGCCGGCGCTCCTCATGATGATCTCCATCTACATGGCGGCGGAGTACGGCGGCTCGATCACCGCGATCGCCATCGGGGTGCCCGGCAGTTCCCCGGCGCTCGCCACGACCTTCGACGGGTACGCGATGACCCGCCGGGGGGAGGCGGGCAGGGCGTTCGGAATCTCGCTCTTCGCATCCATGAGCGGCGGGATCCTCGGAACGCTGCTACTGGTGGTGGCGCTCGGACCTCTCTCCCGGGCCGCCATCGCCTTCGGCCCGCCCGAGTACTTCGGTCTCGGGGTGTTCGGTCTGGCCATCGTCGCGAACCTCGTCGGCAGGGATCCGCTCAGGGGGATCATCAGCGCGCTGATCGGCCTGGTCGCCTTCCTGGTGGGCCTCGACGTGCTCACCGGGGCTCCGCGCCTGACCCTCGGCTCGACGATGCTGATGGACGGACTCGGGCTCGTGCCCATGCTGATCGGCTTCTTCGCGATTGCGGAAGCACTGAACGGATTGGCCGGCCACCGCGCGGAGGTGGAGGGAACCGCGGGCATGCGGGGGGCACTCCCGGCTCTTCGGGACCTCTTCCGCCTCTGGCGACCCGTTCTTCGCGGTTCCGCCATCGGCGGCATCATCGGTGCGATCCCGGGGGCCGGCGCGACGATCGCCTCCATCGTGGCCTGGAACGAGGAGCGCCGGGTGTCCGGCGCACCGGAACGCTTCGGTACCGGAGAACCGGCGGGAATCGCGGCGCCGGAGGCCGCCAACAACGCCTGCGTGGGTGCGGCCATGATCCCGCTGCTGGCGCTTGGAATCCCCGGTTCGGCGAGCGCCGCGGTGCTCCTCGGCGGGTTGACGGTCCAGGGCGTGGCTCCCGGACCTCTGCTGATGACCGAACAGGCATCGCTGGTTTACGCGCTCTACGCGGGATTCATCGTGGCGGTGGTGTTCATGCTGGCGGTGGGACGTCTCGGCATCCCGCTCTGGGTGCGGGTGGTGAGCCTCCGTCCGCAGATCCTGATGCCACTCGTGGTCGCCGTCTCGCTGATCGGCGCCTTCGTCCTCCGGGGAAACCTTGCGGACGCCTGGTTCGCTCTCTTCTTCGGGATGGTCGGGTTCCTCATGCTGCGCCGCGGGTATCCGCTCGCCCCCGCGGTCCTCGGTCTGATCCTCGGACCGATGGTGGAGACGAACTACCGGCGGGCGCTGGCGCTCTCGTCGGGCTCGCACACGGTCTTCCTCGAGAGCCCGATCAGCCTCGTTCTGATCGGGCTCGCCGTGATCAGCTTCGCGGCGCCGGCGCTCCGGAGCCGGCTGCGGCTCGGGAGGGGAGGGGCGTGAACAAGACCTCCCGGCATCGCGTTCGGCGCCCCATTCGGCTTCCCTTACCCTTTCCGCCGCAAAACGTCGGCGCCCATCGGAGGAAACAGGACCAGTGAGCGAAACCGCGACCGTGATCGACTTCATCCTCGAAACGACGATCGAGGACCTTCCGGACGAGCTCCTCGTGGAAGGCCGGCGCTGCATCACCGACGGCGTGGGCGTCATGCTCGCCGGCTCCACCGACGCCTGTTCGCGAATCGTTCAGGAGCAGATCGCGGGGCAGGGGGGAAACCCGGAGGCCACGATCCTGGGGTCCGCCGGGTTGCGGGCGCCGGCTTCGCTGGCGGCGCGCGCCAACGGAACGGCGGGTCATGCGCCCGACTTCGACGACACGCAGCTCTCGAACGCGCCCGACCGGATCTTCGGGCTGCTCACCCATCCCACGGTGGCGCCGCTGGCCGCGGGCCTCGCGGTCGCCGAGCGGGAGGGCGCCACCGGGACCGAACTCCTCGAGGCGTTCCTGATCGGCTTCGAGGTGGAGTGCAAGATCTCCGAGGCCATCCATCCTCGCCACTACATGGAGGGGTTCCACTCGACAGCCACCGTAGGCGCCATGGGGGCGGCGGCGACGGCGGCGAAGCTGGCCGGAGTGACCCGGGGAGAGCTGGCGATGGCGCTCGGGATCACCGCGAGCCTTGCGTCCGGGATCCGGCTCGGCTTCGGCACGATGACGAAGCCGCTGCACGCCGGCCGGGCCGCCGAGAACGGGGTCCTCGCGGTCGATCTCGCGGCGCGTGGCTATACCTCCGGCCACGACGCGCTCGAGGCCCCCTGGGGCTTTTTCCGGGTGTTCGGGGGCGGCTTCGACCCGGAGCGGCTGAACCTCGGCGACCCCTACACGCTCCTCGACCCCGGTGTTTCCGTGAAGATGTTCCCCTGCGGCAGCCTCAGCCACCCGAGCCTCGCCGCGATCCTGGAGCTCGTCCGAACCCACGATCTGGCTCCGGGAGACATCGGCCGGATCAAGTTCCGGGCGGGACGGAACATTCTCAATCCGCTCCGCTACCTGGATCCCCAAAACGCTCTCGAGGCAAAGTTCTCCATCCCGTTCCTGCTGGCGAGCGCGGTGCTCCGGCGCCGCGTCGGGCTCGCCGAGTTCTCGGACGATTTCGTCTGTTCGCCCGAGGTGGTGGACATGATGCGGCGGGTCTCGGTGGAGTTCGACCCCGGGATCGACGCCCGGGGCTATGACCGGATGCGCAGCGCCATGGACGTGACGCTCAGGAACGGCTCGGTGCTCACCGTCGAGGCCGACATCTATCCCGGGGGGCCGGAGCGGCCGCTCACGCGGGACGAGCTGCGGGCGAAATTCCGGGACTGCGCCGCCGGTGCGCTCTCCCCGGACCGGATCGAGGAGGCACTCATGCAGGTCGAACGGGTGGACGAGGCGCCAGGGGTCAGCGATCTCGCCGGCGCCCTCTCGGGTGTTCCCGCCGGAGCGCCGGCATGAACCTTCGCAGTCTGGCCCTGCTGGGGGCCGCGTTCGCCGCCTGCGGGACCGCGGACGCACCGGACCCGGGCCGGAGCGCCGCGCCGCCCTACGAGGCGATCCAGGTCGAAGCGAACTTCATGGTCCCCATGCGGGACGAGGTGCGGCTCGCCACCGACGTCTATCGCCCGGGCCGCGACGGGACGCCGGTGGGCGAACGCCTCCCGGTGCTGCTGCACCGCACGCCGTACAACAAGGCGTCGGAACGTCTCTCCGCGCAGGCGCGCTGGTTCGCCTCCCACGGCTACGTGGTCGTCGTCCAGGACATGCGCGGCCTCTACTTTTCCGAGGGCCTTTTCCAGAAGTACCACGAGTTCGACGCCCCCGACGGCTTCGACACCATCGAGTGGATCACCGGGCTCGACTACGCGCTGCCGTCGGTGGGCATGTGGGGCACCTCGTACGGTGCCCACACCCAGGCCGATGCGGCGAAGCTGAGCCCGCCGGGCCTCGAGACCCTGGTGCTCACCATGGGGGGCCTGTCGGACGCCTGGACCCACAAGGTGCGCAACCACGGCGCCTTCGAGCTGGGCCAGCAGCTCGGCTGGGCGCACAGCCAGCTCGCGGCGGTGACCGACGAGCCGAGCGTCCGGGCCCGGCTGGAAGCGGAAGGCCCCGCCGACTGGTTCCCGGACACGCCTTTCCGGAAGGGCGAAAACCCGCTTTCCGCGGCGCCGAACTTCGAGGACTACTACCTCGAGATGCAGAACCACGGGGACTACGACGACTACTTCCGTGGCATCGGCCGCAACTGGGCCGAGTACTACGAGGCGAGTTCCGACATTCCCATGCTCCACGTCGGCGGCTGGTACGACTCCTACGCCCCGGGCACCATCCAGAGCTTCCTGGAGCTTTCCCGCGTGAAGTCGGCGCCCATGACCCTCGTCATGGGACCCTGGACCCACGGAGGCAACAGCCGTTCCTACGCCGGCGACATCGAGTTCGGCGAGTCGGCCGCGATCGAGGACTTCGCCCGGGAGTTCCATCTCCGCTGGTTCGATGCCCGCCTGAAGGGACAGGGGACCTTCGCCCCGTTCGCGGACGGCCGGCTGACGGCGCCCGGCGGGGTGACCCTGTTCGTCATGGGCGGCGGCGACGGCCACCGGGACGAGAACGGTCGGCTCTTCCACGGCGGCGAATGGCGGACCGCGACCACCTGGCCGCTGGAAGGGACGGAATGGACGCCGTTCCACCTGCGCCGAGGGGGCGGTCTGACCTCCGAGTCAGCGGACGACGACGAAGGATCCTCGGCCTACACCTACGATCCCCAACGCCCGGTCCCCACGATCGGCGGCGCCTTCTCAGGGGCGCTGAAGCGGGGCGGCTACGACCAGCGCGAGCGGACCTTCCGGTCGCTCTCCGGCGGCTCGGAGAACGGCTTCTTCGGTTCCGAAGCGGACGGCCGTCGCACTGCGGACCGCAGCGACGTCCTCGTCTTCGAGACCGAGCCGCTTCCGGAGGACATCGAGGTCGTCGGGCCCGTCTCGGCGCGCCTGTGGGTTTCGTCGAGCGCTCCCGATACCGATTTCACCGCCAAGCTGGTGGACGTCTATCCCCCGAGCGACGACTTTCCCGAGGGGTTCGATCTGAACATCACCGACGGCATCCTGCGGGCCCGCTACCGGGACTCCCGGGAGTCCGAATCGCTCATGAATCCCGGGGACATCTACGAACTGGAGATCACCCTCTTCCCGACCGCGAACCGTTTCGCGGCCGGCCACCGGATCCGGCTCGAGGTTTCCAGCTCGAACTTCCCTCGCTTCGATCCCAACCCCAACACCGGTGAGCCGCTCGGGCGCCACACCCGCATGGTTCCGGCGGAGAACGTGATCCACCATTCGGCGGAACGTCCCTCCGCGCTCCTCCTCCCGCTCCAGCCGGGCGAGTAGCGGGCGGGCCGGCGGCGAAGGGGCCTGCGTGAACCCGCGGCTTCTCACCCTCGCCCTCATCACCGACGTCTTCCCCGAGCCGGAAGACAACGAACGGCTGCTGGCGCGGCTTCGCGACGCACGGGCGCGGGGAGCGCAGCTCGCGGTGCTCCCCGAACTGCCGCTGAACCGGTGGGCGCCGGCGACCCGCACCCCGTCGGGCGCCGATGCCGAGCCTCCCGCCGGCCCCCGCGCGAGCGCGCTCGCCGCGGCGGCCCGGACGGCGGGGCTTGCGGTGCTGGGCGGAACGATCGCGAGGGATCCGTCCAGCGGCCGGCGGCACAACACCGCCTTGCTCCTGGATCCGACCGGCAAGGAGCGGTTGCGCTACCGGAAGATCCACCTTCCCGACGAGGAGGGGTATTGGGAGGCGCATCACTACGAACCGGGCGACCGCCTGCACGCGCCGGTGGACGTCGGCGGATTCGGGATCGGCGTCCAGGTGTGCTCGGACGCCAACCGGCCCCAGGGGTGCAACGCGCTCGCCGCGATGGGGGCCGAGGTGATCCTGGTGCCGCGCGCGACCCCGGCGGAGAGCTATCCGCGCTGGCGGCTCGTGCTGCGCGCCGACGCCGTGACCAGTTGCGCCTACGTGGTGTCGGTGAACCGTCCCGGCGCGCCGTCGGGCGGGATCATCGGCGGACCGTCGATGGTCGCGGGTCCATCGGGCGACGTGTTGCTTGAGACCACGGACCCGGTCGCCGTCGTCACCCTGGAGAAGGCCGCTCTGGAGCATGCCCGGCGGCAGTACCCCGGCTATCTCGACGTACGCGCGGATGTCTACGGACGGGCCTGGCGCGATGTCGCCGGGGGGTAGGGGCGGGGGAACCGGTCAATCGCCCCGCCGGGGGAAGGCGAGCGAGCCGGCGATCGCCACCCCGGCGTTCAGCATTGCCCCGAGCAGGCCGGCGTGGACGCCGCCGATCTTCCCGTAGCCGGCGAGGGTGAGACCGGCTGCCAGCAGGGTCCCGCAGATCACGCCGGCGAGCGCCGCCTTCGCCGAAAGGCGTGGCCAGGTGAGTCCGAGCACGAAGACCGGCGCCGCCTGCACCAGTAGCTCCATCTTGAGTTCGAGCAGACCCCAGAGGCTGATCCGCGGGGTGAGCGCGATCGCCACGAGCACGCCCATGATGGCGAGCGAGAAGCCCTTGCCGATGCGGGTGATGCGCGCCTCCTCCACCACGGCACCGTTCCGCCGGCGCAGCACCGGCGCCACGAAGTCCTTGGCGAGCATGGACGAGAGGGTCAGTAGCACCGAGTCCGCGGTGGACATGATCGCGGCGACGACGCCGACCACGGTCAGGATGCACATCCAGAACATCCACTCGGACTCGGACGCCCAGCCGCGCAGGAGCGCCGGGAGGACCTGGTCGGCGGCAACGCCGCTCAGCCCGCTCAGCCGCGGGAGCGCCAGGATGCCGACCAGGAAGACGGGCAGGGTGGTGAGGAAGGGGAGAAAGGCCAGGACCGAGAGCGCCTTCCGAAGCGAAGCGCCGCTACGGGCGGCGAAGATGCGCTGGATGGCCTGCGGATAGACGGCGCCGGAAAAGCCGATCAGCAGGAGGGTGCTCGCCCAGGTGGCCTGCATCGTGGCGTCCGGCCGGAAGCCCTTCGCCGGCTCGTTCTCGAGCACCCAGGCGGTGGCCGCCCCGACGCTCTCTCCCGAGAACACGGTGGCGGCCAGGAGCCCGAAGAGTCCGATCGCGAGCAGGATTCCCTGCAGGCAGTCGGTCCAGGCGACGGCCCGGAGTCCGCCGAGGAGTTCGTAACCGAGGATCGCGGCGGTGAGGACCAGCACGCCGGCCGCGTAGGGGATGGCGCCGTCGGAGAGACCCGCCACGACGTGTCCCATGGCCATGAGCTGCGCCAGCAGGTAGTTGGCGATGGCTGCCGCCATCACCAGGTTCGTGATCCGCGTGAGTCCGGGGTGTCCGAACCGGTGGTCGAGCCAGTCCGCCGGGGTGACGAAGCGGTGGCGCTCCGAAGCGGCCCGCAACCGCGGCGCGATCACCAGATAGACGACCACGATGGCCAGCATGAAGCCGACGCTCATCACCCACGGGAACCCGACCCGGTAGGCCTCGCCGGGATAGCCGACCAGGGTGTTGCCGCTGTACTGGGTGGCGTAGAGGGTGAAGAGCAGGACGACGCCGCCCAGACCACGCCCGGCGAGATAGAAGTCGGCGAGTGACTCCGAAGCGCGGGCGGCGCGCGCCCGGATGCCGAGAAAGGCCAGCACCGCGATGTAGGCGGCGAGGGCGGCGACCACCGTTGGCCCGAACTCCATGTCAACCGTCCGTTCCGGTGTCCCCGTCGTCCCAGAGCCGGCGCGCGGCGAACGAAACCAGGCAGCTCACCGCGAAGGTGCAGGCGAGCGAAATGACCGCCCAGGACGGCAGTCCGAGGATGATCGACGGCTTCCCGGCGCCGAACCACCACGGGATCGAGCACGCGTAGAGCGCCGCGATGACGACAAAGAGCCAGGGATGGCTCAGCGGGTCGCGCCGCAGCTTCATGCGCGCCGACGATACGGCAGTTTGCCGGGGAAACGGAAAAGGGCTGCGGGATACTCTCGTTCTCCGGAGGTTCCTCCATGTCGCACCGCCTTCTCGCCCTGCTCGCACTCTCGGCCGCGATCGCGCTTCCGGCCGTCGCCCAGGAACCGGATCTGGCCCTCGTCGGCGGTTCCGTCCTCGACGTCCGCGAAGGCACCATGTCCCGGGCGAACGTGCTCGTCGGGGACGGACGGATTCTCTCGGTGGGCGCCGAGATGCCCCCGGACGGCATCGAAACCCTCGACGTCACCGGCAAGTTCGTGCTTCCGGGGTTCATCGACGCCCACACCCACGCGAGCCAGCTCTCCGAAGTGCGGCGCGCCCTCGAGTCCGGCGCCACCACGCTCCGGAGCGCGAGCGTGGGGTCCTACCGCGATGTCGCGATCGGCCGGATGGTGGCCGCCGGGCACCTCGCCGGTCCCGACTACCTGGGGGCCGGGGTGTTCGTGACCCCGAACCTCGGAGAGGCCCGGCTTGCCTCCGAGAGCCTCCTCGGGATCTCGGATGACATCCGCAGTGACGAGGACCTCCGGATGCTGGTGCGGGTGAACGCCGAGAACGGCGTCCGGGCGGTCAAGACCCGGGCGACCGAGCGGGCCGGCCTGCCGGATACGGACCCGAGGAAGCAGGTCTTCTCCGAGGCGCAGCTCCGGGCCATCGTGGAGGAAGCCACGGCCCTCGGCCTTCCGGTGCTCTGCCACGCGCACGGCGACGAGGGCGCCCGCGCCGCCGTGCTCGCCGGAGTCGCGAGCATCGAGCACGGCACTTTCCTGAGCCGGGAGACGCTCGAGCTGATGGCGGAACGGGGTACCGCGCTGGTCCCCACCTACACCACCCTCGTCGATCTCGACGAGCCGGGCGGGGACTACGACCACCCGGTGCTGACCCTGCGGGCGGACTTCATGGTGCCCCGCATGGAGCAGACGATGCGGATGGCGCAGGAACTCGGGGTCCGCATGATCACCGGTAGCGACACCAGCTACGGCCCGGACAGCGTCAGCCGCGTCGGGGTGGAAGTCGCGAACTTCGTGAAGGTCGGGCTGAGCCCGATCGAGGCCATCCGCGGGGCGACCCTCTACAGTGCGGAACTGCTCGGCATTGCCGACGACACCGGCGTGATCGAGCCCGGCAAGGAGGCGGACCTCATCGTGGTGGTGGAGGATCCGCTGGAGAACATCGCCGCGATCCAGGACGTGGTCGCGGTGGTCTCGAACGGCCGCGTGGCAGTGAACCGGCTTCCCTTCGAGGTCGTCGAATAGCGGCGGGTCGAGAGTTCCGGCAGACGCCGGCCTCACTCCTTCCGGTACGCCCTCCCGATCTCGACCGGCGGCGTCAGCCGCTGGGCTTCGTACGGCGCCGCGTGAATCGCCCGCACCACGTCCATGCCATCGATCACCCTGCCGAACGCGGCGAAGCCCTGGCCGTCGGGGTTCCGCATGCCTCCGAAATCGAGGGACGGCTGGTCGCCGATGCAGATGAAGAAGCTGTCGGTGGCGGTGTCCGGGCCGGTGCGCCCCATCGAGACAGCTCCATCAACATGCCTGAGCCCGGTCTCGCTGGTCCGCTCGAGCGCGATCGCGGGGAAGGGATCCGCTGCCGCATCGGGATTGCGGCCGCCCTGAATGACCGCGATCCGGATGGAGTCGCCGGGCTGGTTGTCCGCGTGCACCGTTCGGAAGAAAGTCCCGCCGTCGTAGTGCCCGCCGTCCAGGTAGCGGAGGAAGTTGCTTGCGGTCCGGGGAGCTCGGCCGACATCGACCTCCAGTTCGAAGGCGCCCATTTCGGTTTCGATGACGACCCGGACCGGATCGTCGGGTGGTGGCTCGGCGACGCCGACATTGCCGGCCCCGAACGCCACGGGGAGCAGGAGGGCGGCAATCCCCCATCGAGGGGTGGCGTGGCTGGACCCGCGCTCAGGGGGGCTCTCTGCCCGATGATTTCTCCGCATGCCTCTCCCGTCCTCTTGCCAGCGTGATCGGCGCCCCCAAGGGTACCGGTCTCTCCGTCTCGTCGCCGGCTGGTTGTCCACTGGCCTCATCGAAATCCAGTAGCTGCGACTTCGCAAACTAGACTGTGATCGATTTGAGCGCACCATCCATCTGCATCCACGACACCGAAACACAGGCTGAAATCCGACGGGCCGTCCGCGAATTCGCGGCCACCGAGATCCTGCCGCACGCCTCGCGCTGGGACGAAGAAGAGTCGTTTCCCGGTGAAACCGTCCGGAAACTCGGCGAGTTGGGTTTCCTGGGCCCCATCTTCCCCGAGAAGTACGGCGGCGCCGGTTTCAACTACGCCGAGTACGCGGTGCTGGTCGAAGAGCTGGCCCGCGCGGATGCGTCGGTGGCGATCACCGTGGCCGCTCATGTTTCGCTCGCCGCGAATCACGTCTTCGAGCAGGGGACCGAGGAGCAGAAGGCCCGGTACCTCGTTCCGCTCGCGACCGGTGAAGCTCTGGGAGCATGGAGCCTCACCGAGCCGGGGGCCGGCAGCGACGCGGGCGGTACCCGCACCACCGCGGTCCGCGACGGCGACGACTGGATCCTGAACGGGAGCAAGACCTTCACGACCAACGGTTCGCAGGCGGACGTCGCCATCTGCATGGCTTCGAGCGAACCGGACCTCAGGAGCCACGGGATCTCCGCCTTCATCGTGGAGCGCGGGACTCCCGGGTTCCGCACCGGCCGGAAAGAGAAAAAGCTCGGGCACCGGGCGTCGGATACGTCCGAAATGGTCTTCGAGGACTGTCGGGTGCCGGACGCGAATCGACTGGGGCCGCCTGGGACTGGGTTCAAGGCGGCGATGAAGGTGCTCGACGGAGGCCGGATCAGCATCGCGGCGCTCTCCCTCGGCATCGCCGAGGCGGCCCTGGAGTGCGCCGTCGACTACGCCAGGGAGCGGCGCCAGTTCGACCGGCCGATTTCCGACTTCCAGGGAGTGCGGTTCCCGCTGGCGGACTCCAAGCTGGAGATCGAGGCGTCACACCTCCTGATCCAGCGGGCGGCCGCGCTCAAGGACTCCGGCGCCACGACGAAGAGCGAATCGGCGATGGCCAAGCTGTACGCCAGCGAAACCGCGGTCCGGGTGACGAACCGCGCCGTCCAGGTGTTGGGAGGCTACGGATACATCCGGGACTACCCGGCCGAGCGCTACCTCCGGGATGCGAAGCTCATGACCATCGGGGAGGGGACCTCGGAGATCCAGCGGCTGCTCATCGCCCGGCCCCTGCTCGGGCGGATCGGTATCTGACCCCGGCGGAGGGTCTGCCTTGGTTTGCGACGCGAAGGGCGGCGCCGGGATGTTCCACGAAGTGGCCGCCGGCGACCGCCGCGCCCTGGGCCGCGCCATCACCCTGGTGGAAGGCGGGGCCGCGGGAGCCCGCGAAGCCGCGCTGGCGCTCGATTGGCCGGAACGGGCCCGGGTGATCGCCCTGACCGGTCCGCCGGGGGTAGGAAAAAGCGAACTGGCGAATCGCCTGGCGGCGTCCCTCGTCGAAACAGGCCGTCGGGTGGCCGTGCTGGCCGTGGACCCTTCGAGCCCCGAAACGGGTGGCGCCCTGCTGGGCGACCGGGTGCGGTTCACGGGAGACTCGACTGCGGTCTTCTTTCGGAGCATGGCGGCGCGCGACGGGGAAGCGGGTCTGGCGCCTGAGGTGCCCGCGGTACTGAGGCTGCTGGCCGCCGGCGGCGCGGAGCGCATCCTGCTCGAAACAGCCGGCGTAGGGCAGGGTGACGATTCGGTCCTGCGCCTTGCCGATCTCGGAATCGCGGTCACCGCGGCCGGTCTGGGAGACGCGGTGCAAGCCGCCAAGGCCGGGCTCTTCGAGGTGGCCGATTTCGTGGTCGTGAACCAGGCCGATCGGCCCGGGGGGGAGGCGATGGCCGCTTCGTTCCGGGCCTTGCGGCCGGGTCCCGTGTTTCTGACCTCGGCGCGCGAGGGCACGGGGGTGGAGGATCTGCGGGCGGCGGCGGAAGCCGAACTCGAGGCGCGTCCTCCGCTGGACCGTTCAGGAATGGCGGAAGGACACGGGTCGAAGGCGGGCACACCGGGTCCGGCGATCGGCCTGCACCACGTCGGCATCGCGGTGAAGGACGGGAGCCGGGCGGCCGAACTCTGGCGGGCTCTGCTCGGTTTGCGCGAAACGGGCCGCTACCGGGTGGACGAGTTCGGGGTCTTGGCTTTCTTCCTGGCCCCGGACGGTGAGCGGACGCCTGCCGGAGGGCTGCTCGAGCTGCTGGAACCCACGACCGCGGACAGTCCGGTCTCCGGATACCTGGAGCGGCGAGGGGAGGGGCTCCACCATGTCTGTTTCGAAGTCGAGGACATCCACGCGACCCTCCGGGCTCTGGAAGCGCGTGGGGTTCGGCTGGTAGACCGGGAGCCGCGCCGCGGGGCCGGCGGCCACCTGGTCGCCTTCATCCATCCGGCGAGCGCCGGCGGGGTGTTGCTCGAACTGAAACAGGCCTAGGAATCCGCTGGGAAACCGGACGACGAAGGCGGATACCCTTCGTTCGCATGAAGCCCGCACTCTCGTTCCGGCGTGACCTGCTGATGCTCGTGAGTGGCGTCCCGGTCGCCTATGCGCTCGGGCTGTGGATGGGGTCGATGGGGCTGGGCGCCGCTCGCTGGCTGCTTCCCCTGCTGCTCGCTGCTCCGGCAATTCATGGACTCTGGCGGTATCTGGGGGAGGGACGCCGCGCGGAGGCGGTCCGGCTGATGCTCGGCTGGGCGGCCGCGCTGGCCGTTTTCGGACCGATCGCGATGGCGATGGCGCCCTCTGCCGCGGAAGGCGCGGTATTCCGGGGCGCCGGCTACAGCGACGAGATGATGACCTGGCTGGCCACCGGAGAAGGCGCCGAAGGCGACATCCGGCTCTTCCTGCCGATCCATCTGCAGCGGCTTCTGATCTTCGTCCCGCTCTCCCTCTTGAGCGGCGGCGCGCTCGGACTCCTGATGGGCGCGGTGATGCTGAACTTCATGGACTTCTTCGTGGCTTCGTACGCCGTGGCGGCGAGCGGAGTCCCGTCGGCCCTCGCCTGGTTCCCCTGGGCCCTCTGCCGGGTGGCCGGGTTCGTGATCCTCGGGGTCGTTTGCGCCGAACCGTTGGTACGGCGGCTCGGCAAGACCGCCGCGCCACTCGAACCGGGCCGGCGCCGGCTGCTCTATGTGGCGGGGGGACTCCTGGTCGCCGACATCGCGCTCAAGGCCGCGCTCGCCCCCATGTGGGGACGTTTCCTGGCGGGGTTTCTCTAGGAGCGCCGGCCTCCGGCCGGCATCACATCCCGCCGGTGGTGGGCGATGCAGGATTTGAACCTGCGACTTCTACCGTGTGAAGGTAGCACTCTCCCGCTGAGTTAATCGCCCGTTCCCGGGTGCCGCCGGCGTCTCCAAACGGAGGATGTGGCCCGGCGACGGAAGGCTGGGACGCTAGCAATCCGCCTGTTTCCCGTCAACCCGCCGAGGGTGGGTGCGGGGTGGAAGAGCCCGCTGTGAAGGCGTTGTGGAGTCACGACGTGCGCGGCGCGGAGTGCCGCGCGTGCCGGTCTGAAGGCCGCTACCGCGAGAACCGGCCGGCGGTCCCAACTAGAACGATTCCACCTTCATCATGTTCGTGGCGCCGCTGAGCTGGTGGGTCCCGCAGACGATGACGACGCGGTCGCCGGAGGCGACGAAGCGTTCGGAGCGGAGCTGGTCGAGCGCCCGGCTGAGCATCTGGTCGGTGTTCCGGAACCGTCGATTGCGCATGGGGCGGACGCCCCAGCGCAGCGCCAGGCGCCGGAACACGTGGTCCGACGTGGTGAAGCCGAAGATTCCGCAGCGCGGCCGCATGCGGCTCACCTGGCGGACCGTGGCCCCCGAGTCGGTGAAGGCCACGATGTAGGCGGCGTCGATGGTCGCGGCCGCCTCGCGGGCAGCGGCGGCAATCGCGTGCTCGATCCGGCTGCGGTCGATGAGCGCCTGGTAGTGCGGCAGTTCCCCGAAATCCGCGTGCTGTTCCGTATAGGTGGCGAGGCGGTCGAGCGTCCGCACCGCCTCGATGGGGTACTCGCCCACGGATGTCTCCCCGGAGAGCATCACGGCGTCGCTCCCGTCGAGGATCGCGTTCGCAACGTCGGAGGCCTCGGCCCGGGTCGGCATCGGGTGGGAGATCATCGAATCCAGCATCTGGGTCGCCGTGATGGCGATCTTCCCTCGGGAATTCGCCTGGCGAATCACCCACTTCTGGACGATGGGAACGCGCTCGGACGAGGTTTCCACGCCGAGGTCGCCCCGGGCGACCATCACTCCGTCGGAGACCTGGAGGATCTCCTCCAGGTTCTCGAGCGCCTCCGGCCGCTCGATCTTCGCGATGATGGGGATGTCCTCGCGGTCCAGCCGCGCGAGCAATCCCCGGACGGTCTCGACATCCCGCGCGCGCTGGACGAAGGAGACCGCGAGGTAGTCCACTCCGGCGTCCACCGCGGCCTGCAGATCGGTCCGGTCCTTCACCGTGAGTGAGGGGCCGGACAGTGGGACGCCGGGCAGGTTGATGCCCTTCCGGGACAGGAGGACGCCCCCGATCACCACCTCTGTCTGCACGTCGCGGTCGACGCTCTTGAGAACCCGCAGTTTCAGCAGTCCGTCGTCGATCAGGATGAAGTCCCCCGGACGCACATCCCGGGCGAGCTGCGGGTACGTCGTCGAAACGGCCTCGGCGCTCCCGGCGACGTTTCGGGAGGTGAGCACGAACCGGGCTCCCGGTTTCAGTTCGACCCCGTCCGGCGGAACCTCGCAGACCCGCATCTTCGGTCCCGCCAGATCGGCGAGCGTGGCGACGGCGCGGCCCGCCTTGCGAGCCGCGCGGCGCACGGCGCGGACTCGGCTCTGGAGGCTGGTGGCGGTCTCGTGGGCGCAGTTGAGCCGGGCCGCGTCCATCCCCGCGTCCACGAGCGCCTCGATGGTTCTGGAGGGGCGTGTCGCGGGACCCAGGGTGGCGATGATCTTGGTGCGGCGGAACATGCTCAGCCGCCTTGCGGTTCGGCCTCCGGTTCCCGGAGCCGCGGGGAATCCGTCCTCCGGGGCCGCACAACGGTGAGCAGGACCTTTAGGCCCGCGAGGAACAAGCCGGTGAGCGTGGAATCGCGGCCGCCTCCTCCGGCCGGCCGCCGGCTCGAGACCGGGACCTCAACCGACGTGATGCCCGCCCGGGCGGCATTCACCTGCATCTCGGCGAGCCAACCGTAGTCCGGGTCCGAAGGGCCCAACTGCGAGAGCGCTTGCCAGCGAATGGCCCGGAACGGCCCGAGGTCCGTGAAGCGATAGCCGTAGAGCAGCAGGATGAGCCGCGTCGCGATCCAGTGCCCTAGGCGGACCAGTCCCGGATAGGCCCCGGGGTCCGGTTGTCCCCGGCTGCGCGAACCCATGACGAAGTCCACGCCCGGAGACAGGAGCGGGGACAGGACCGCGGGGAGTTCCTCGGCATCGTCCGTTCCGTCGCCGCGCAGGAACACCACGACGTCGGGCGGCTCGGGCGCGAGGTGGACCATCCCGGTGAGGCAGGCGCGCCCGAACCCCGGGCGTCTTTCCTCGACAGCGGTGGCCCCGTAGCGCCGGGCGGTGTCGGGGATGTCGGCGCCCGGGCCCCCGACGACCACGACTTCCCGCAGGTGGCCGTGGGGAAGCGATGCCAGCACCTGGGAAAGCTCGGGTCCGCCGTCGGGTGCGGGAATGATCGCCGCCGTTCGTACGTTCAAGTTTGCTGGCGAGTATACGGGTCGGTTCCCGTAGGATGGCCTCCGTGAACGACGCGCCGACCCGATTCCGAATGCTCCTGTTGGCCGGGACGATGCTCGGCTCCGCCTGCTCGGCCGCTCCGGCGCCGGAGTCCGGAGAGGGTGCGGCGGTCCTCTTCCGGGGCGGGCAGATCCTCGACGGGACCGGGAACCCCTGGTATCGGGGCGACGTGCTCGTCGTGGGTGACCGCATCGCCCGCGTCGGCGTCGTTCCCGCCGCCGAGGTCCCCGCGGACACGCGTGAGGTGGACGCGGCCGGACTCACCATCATGCCCGGTTTCATCGATCCGCATTCGCATGCCGGCCCCGGGCTCGCCACCCCCGAACTCCGCGCGGGAGAACCGCTCATCCGGCAGGGGATCACGACCGTGATGGTGAATCCCGACGGGGGTGGTGACGTGGACCTGGCGGCGCAGCGGCGCCGCTTCGAGGAAGGAGGGATCGGTGTCCACGTAGCGTTGATGATCGGTCACGGGGCGGTCCGGCGGGAGGTGCTCGGGATGGAGGCCCGCCCGCCGACCGAGGACGAATTCGAGCGGATGGCCGAGCTGGTGCGGGCCGGAATGGATGCCGGGGCCTTCGGAATGACGGGAGGCCTCTACTATGCCCCCGGCAGCTACGCGGAAAACGACGAGGTCGTGCGCCTGGCGGCGGAAATCGCGCCGTTCGGAGCTTTCTCCAGTCACATTCGGGACGAGAGCGACTACAACATCGGGCTGGTGGCGGCGGTCGAGGAAGTCATCGAGGTGGCGGAGGTGCAGGGCATTCGCGGCGTGGTGACCCATTTCAAGGCGCTGGGTCCTCCGGTGTGGGGACTGAGCCGCGAGGCCACCGCCGCCATCGACGCGGCCCGCGCCCGGGGGGTGGAGGTCTTTGCGGACCAGTACCCGTACGAGGCGTCGGGCACGAGCATCGTCGGGGCGCTGGTGCCTCGCTGGGCGCTCGCCGGGGAAACCATGCCCGGGATGCCCTCGCCGCTCGAGAACCGGCTGGCGAACCCCCGCGAGCGGGCGCGCCTGCGCGCCGACATGCTGGTGGCGCTGGAGCGGCGCGGCGGCGCCGCGACGCTGCTCCTCTCGCGGCACCGCGCGGACATCTCACTCGAAGGCCGCTACCTCAGCGATCTGGCGGAGGAGTGGGGCCTCGAGCCGATCGACGCGGCGCTCCGCCTCCTCGACGCCGGCGGGGCCGGACTCGTGTCCTTCAACATGTCGGAGGAGGACATTGCCCACATCATGACCCGCGAATGGACGATGGGTTCCTCGGACGGGGGGCTCGTCTCACGGGACGAGGGACGCCCGCACCCACGCTTCTATGGCGCGTTTCCACGGCGCATCGCCCGCTACGTGAGGGAACGGGAAGTGCTGACCCTGGCGGAAGCGGTCCGAGGCATGACAAGCCTGACCACAACGGTGTTTCGGATGCACGACCGGGGGCAGATCGCAGCGGGCCGGATCGCCGACCTCCTCGTGGTGGACATCGAGGAGTTCCGGGACGCCGCCACCTACCAGGACCCGCACGCCCTCGCCGAAGGGATCGTGCACGCGCTGGTGGCTGGCGTCTTCGCCATCGAGAACGGCGAGACGACCGGGGCGCTCGCCGGCCGGGTGCTGACCCCGCACTGGTTGGACGCAGAGTGAGCCGTGCCCCCGCAGGGCCGGCGTCGTCCGGCCGCGCTACCTTTTCCGCACCACAAAGGAGAACCCTGTGAATCCCGATTCCGCCATCGCCGGAACCATCCTCGAAACGGTCGGTGGCACGCCCCTCGTGGGGCTCCGTCGGATCGGCCAGGGCCTGCCCGGCCGGATCGCGGTCAAGATGGAGTCCTTCAACCCGGGCGGCTCCGTCAAGGACCGGATCGCCATCACCATCGTCGAGGACGCCGAGCGCCGGGGAGACCTGAAGCCCGGGGGGACGATCATCGAGGGGACCTCCGGGAACACCGGGATGGGTCTCGCCCTGGTTGCCGCGGTGAAGGGTTATCGGTCCATCTTCGTGATGCCCGACAAGATGAGCGACGAGAAGATCCGCGCGCTCCGGGCGCTCGGCGCCGAGGTGGTGGTGACGCCGACCGCGGTGGAACCCGAGGATCCGCGCAGCTACTACAGCGTCGCGAAGCGTCTCGTCGAGGAAACGGAGGGCGCCCTCTACGCGAACCAGTACCACAACCCGGTGAATCCGGAGACCCACTACCGCACCACCGGTCCCGAGCTCTGGGAACAGGTCGGGCCCGAGATCCACACGCTGGTGTGCGGGTTGGGGACCGGGGGCACCATCACCGGGACCGGCCGCTACCTGAAGGAGCGGAATCCGGCGATCCGCGTCGTCGGCGCCGATCCGGTGGGCTCGCTCTACGACGAGTACTTCCGGACCGGCAGGATTGGCGAGGCGCGCAGCTACAAGGTGGAGGGGATCGGCGAGGACTTCATCCCGTCCACCATCGATTTCGCCGTGGTGGACGAGGTGATCCAGGTGGGCGACCGCGACTCCTTCCTGATGACGCGGCGGCTCGCCCGCGAGGAAGGGCTCTTCGTGGGGGGTTCGGCGGGGACCGCGATGGTCGCGGCGCTGGAAGCGGCCTCGCGGGTCCCCCGGGGCGCGCTCGTCGTGGTGCTCGCTCCCGATTCGGGCGCGCGGTACCTGTCCAAGATCTTCAGCGACGACTGGATGCGCCAGAACGGCTTCCTCGAGTCGCCGCGCGAAGGGGAGACCGTCGGCGACGTGCTGGCCGCGAAGGGCGGCCAGCAGATCGTCAGCCTTCCCCGCACCGCGGAAGTCCGCGACGCCGTCGCCCTGATGCGGAAGCACGACGTCTCCCAGCTCCCGGTCCGGGACGAGAACGGCTTCATCGGGGTGGTGACCGAGGCCTCGCTGCTGGAGGGCCACTTCTCCGGTGGGGTCGGCCGGAGCGATCCGATCAGCGCCTTCGTGAAGACCGACAAGATTGCGTCGCTGGACGCGGCGAGCCCGCTCGAGGAATTGGCTCAGATCTTCGCCGGGGGCCAAATCACGGTGGTGACCGACGGAGGGGAGGCCGTAGGGCTGCTCACCCCGATCGATCTGCTCGACTACCTCTCACGGGAGAGCTGAACCGGGGCTCTGCCCTACATCCGGCGCCAGCGGGTTCCCACCCCGCCCTCGCGCGGCGTCCAGCGAGGGCCGAAGACGTCGGCGGCGCGGCAGTCCACGCAGTTGGACGGGTTGACCGTCAGTCCGCCGTCCCGGGCCTCGTACACGCCGGCCGGGCAGATCCGTTCCCAGAGCGCGGCCGTATCGGGCGGCACCGGCTCGGGGACCACCAGGTGGGGGGGAATGTCGTCCCGCGTGTTGTTGCCGGACCGGAAGACCCCATCGAGCTTCGAAAAGGGTGGGGGAGGGACGGGTTCGGGGGCTTCCCGGGGCCGCGCGAGATCGTCCGCCACCGGCAGGGTGCCCGTGGGGAGCGCCCCGGCGGTCAGGGTGGCGAGTACGGACGTCAGCGCCCCGCGGTAGAAGCCGCGCTGGAACGCGGGCCGCATGTTCCGGTTGCGCTGCAGGTCGGCGAGGACCTCGCTGTCCTGCAGCGAGGCGTCGTAGAGCGACAGCGGCACCGCCGCCCGCAGATGCGCGACCGCCGCGTCGGCCGCGAGGATCCCCGAGAGCATCGCGTAGTGGATGCCCTTGAGCGACGGGACGTCTACGAACCCGGCGGTGTCTCCGACGAGGAGCAGGCCGTCGCCCGAGAGCCGCTCCGGGAGCGAGCCGAGGCCCCCCTCCGGGATCAGGCGGGCGCCCCATTCGAGGCACTCGCCGCCCTCGAGGTGGGGCTGGATCCGGGGATGGGCCTTCAGCAACTGGAGCGCCTGGTGGGCGTCGAGCGCCTCGGTGGGCGCGTCGAGCCCCACCACGATTCCAACCGCCGACAGGCCTTCGCCCATCGGATACAGGAAACCGCCGCCGAAGGCGGATCGCGGGAGCGGGTACCCAAGGGTGTGAACGACCCGGTCCGGAGGGTTTTCCGACTTCCACAGCTCCTTCACCCCCAGCGCGAAGATGGGGGGACTCGGCGAGGCGATCCCGACACGGGCGCGCCAGGCCTGCCCCAGCGGACCGCGGGCGCCCTCGGCGAGGATCACGACGCGGGCCGCCACTTCGGTTGCCGGTTCGAAGCCCGTTCCCGGCGAGCCGTCCCGCCGCCGCCCCGCGGGGACGGTCTCGAGCCCCAGCACCCGGTTCTCCTGCATGAGCAGCGAGCCGATCGCGAATCCCGGGAACACCTCGACCCCGAGTGCTTCCGCCTGTTCCCCCAGCCACCGGGCCATTTCGGAGAGCGACGCGGTGAAGAAGCCGTGGTTTCGCATCGTGGGCGGGGTCGGCATGCGGATCCCGCGTCGCGAACCCAGGAAATAGACGCTCTCGCGGGTGACCTGCATCCGGAACGGCAGCGCGTCGTCCTCCATTCCCGGGAAGAGCTCGCGGAACGCGACGGGGTTGACCACCGCCCCCGAGAGGCAGTGACCGCCGAGTTCCGCGGCCTTCTCGAAGACGCAGATCGAGAGCTCTTCACCGGCCGTCCTCGCGGTCTGTGCCAACCGGATCGCGGCGGCCAGCCCGGCGGGCCCGCCCCCCACGATCGCCACGTCGAACGGCAGCGCTTCCGGGCCGGGCGCCCGGTCAGCCAGCAACCGGTCTACCGGAAGCGGCGGCCGGGTCTCCCCGAGACGGATCATCCGCCGAACCGCTCCGGGTCCCAGCGGAGCCCGAGTTCGGAGGGCGGCGCGATGTAGCCGAGGAGCGCGGAAGCGGCCACCACCGCCGGGCTCGCCAGGTATCCCTCGCCGCCGCGGCCCATGCGGTTCTCCCAGTTCCGGTTGAAGGAAGTGATCGCCCGCATTCCCGGACGGAGCGCATCCTCTCCCTGGCCGAAACACGGACCGCACCACGACGCCCGGATCTCGCCTCCCACCGAGCGAAGCACAGCTGCGACGGGTTCTCCCCCAAGGCGCGGCTCGGCCTCTTCGATCGCCTTCCGGACTCCTCCGGAGCCCGGAAAGATGACGAACTTCTCGCGCGTGCGGTCGTGTCCGCGTTCGCGCGCCGCGCGCACGACCTGGGCGGCGGCGAGCAGGTCGTCGTAGCTGCCGTTCGTGCAAGACCCGATGTAGGCGCGGTCGAACCCGAGGCGGCCCTCCGCGACCTCGGTTGCGGGGTGCGCGTTCCCGGGCGCCGACGGAAGCGCCACCAGCGGCTCCACCGCGGCAAGATCGAAGACTTCTTCGGCGGCGAACCGCGCGGCGGCGCCGCTCGCCACGGGCGGATAGGGGAGATCCGCAGACCCGCGGTCCGCGTAGAACCCCGCCGTGACCTCGTCGAAGGGAAAGAGTCCGTTCCACGCCTCCGCTTCCGCCATCATGTTGCAGATCGTGTTGCGCCAGGTGATGGGCAGGGCGCCGCGCTCGTCGATGAACTCCACCGAGGCGCCCGCGGCGGCGCCGTTCCACTTGGCGATGAGCGCCAGGACGACGTCCTTGCCCGAGGACCAGGGAGGGATCTGGCCGGTGAGCACCACCCGGCGGGCCGGCGGCGGGGTGAGGAGGACGCTGCCGGTGGCCCAGCCGAAGCCGAGCGCGCTCGATCCGATGCCGACGCCGAGCGCTCCGTAGGCGCCGTAGGCCCGGCTGTGGCTGTCGGCTCCCGGGATCACCGCGCCGGGCCAGACGAGTCCCTGCTCGGGAAAGTAGAAGTGGAAGATGCCGTCTCCCGGGGTCGCGAACCAGGGGGCCCGAAGCCCCTCCGCTTCGGCGAACCGCCGGCTGATTTCCGTTTGCCGGTCGTCCGCTTCGCGACCGGTGAAGACGAAGTGATCGTTGGCGATCGCGGCCTGCCGCGGATGGATGGCGCCCCCGGTGATCTCCCGGAAGGTGTGGATCGCGAACGGCGCGGTGCCGTCGGAAGCAGGCAGCAGGTCCGCCGTCACCAGGATGCTCTCTCCCACCGAGACGGCGGCGCGGCGGTCCACCCGGTGGGCCCAGAGGATCTGCTCGGTCACGGTGAGGCGGGCACGCTCTGCCGGCCCGGGCCACTCGATGATGGGCTTGGACTCGACGGACGCGAGGAACTCCCGGCGGCCCGCCGCCAGGATTCCGCCGGATCGCCGGAGTTCGGCTTCCCGCGCGGTGAGGGGCTTCGGGTGGTAGGACCGGCCGAGCGTCTCGTTCACGAGTCGCCGGGTCGCCGGATCGAAGCGGAACCGGTGCCCGTCCCGGGCGTCCTCGGCCGCGGCGGGGCATTCGAGCACCTCGAGCCCGAGGTTGAGCGCGTTCCGGCGGAAGATGTCGCCAACCCCGGAACCGAGCACGAGCACCAGCGTGGTCCCCGCATCGCGGGCGATCCCGAGGAGCCCCGCCGGGCTCATTTCCCGCGACGAGCCGATTCCGAACCGCTCACCGGCGATCACAAAGTTCTGGCCGGCCCGCACCCGGGCCGCGAAATCCGGCATCAGGTGGCGGAACGCCCCCGCCTTCCAGCGCGCGTCGAGCGCGTCGAGGCTCTCGGAGACGCAATCGGCGGACGGGGTGATCTGGTCGGTGTCGATCGCGTCCCGCTTGCCGCCCGGACGCT
This sequence comes from Acidobacteriota bacterium, assembly GCA_009835985.1. Lineage (GTDB taxonomy): Bacteria > Acidobacteriota > Vicinamibacteria > Marinacidobacterales > Marinacidobacteraceae > Marinacidobacterium. Next base: position 63,560 of record VXWI01000038.1, read on the forward strand.
TCGGGTCCCAGAAAATGAGCGCCCGGCCGGTCACCGAAGCCGCAGAGCGCGAGCCCGGGTCAGCCGTCGGGGCGGAGGGCAGGGGAACGCCGGGCTTCCTCCGTCCGGGCTGGATGCGCACGGTTTTGAGTATAGAGACGGTTGACGGTCCATCCGATCACTAGAATTCCGCTTCGTCTTGGCCCGTTTCTTTCTGCTGTTGCTGGCCGGGCTCGCGATCTTGCTACCGGGCGCCGCGGCCCAGGGCCAGGATTCGGAGACCGCGCCCGAGACCCCGGAGACTCCACCCATCTTCCTGTTGACGATGGGCCCCGACCAGTCGGTGGTCTTCCGCAAGTGGGGGCACGCCGCGCTCTGTGTCGGGGACCGCTGCCTGAACTACGGAGTCACGGACTTCTCGCGGCCCGTGGGACTCGTCAAGGAGGTCCTCCGGGGCGAAGCCGTCTTCTGGATGGCGGTCTCCAAGTACGAGGACATGGTGAGGGTCTACTCCCGGGACGACCGGAGCGTGTTCCGCCAGGATCTCGCGCTCGCTCCGGAAGCGCGCGAAGCGCTTCTCGGCCGGATTGCGCAGGACCTCGTACCCGGCGCGAGCGCATACATCTACAACCATTTCGACGACAACTGCACGAGCCGCATTCGCGACTACCTCGACGAAGCGACCTCCGGAAAGCTGCGCGAGCCGATCCCGCTGCCGCCGCCCTTCGAGCGGCCGGCGAGCGAGCCGACGTTTCGCGGGCACATCCGCCGCGGGCTGTACGAGGATCCGCTGCTGCTCTGGCTGTCGGACGTCGGTGTCGGCTCGGTGGCCGACGAGCCCATCTCTGCGTTCGACGCCATGTTCCTGCCGGGTGCGCTTCGCTACGGCGTGGAAGCGGCGTTCGACGCGCCACCCCAGCGGCTGCACACCGGAAGCTACGGGGACCTGTTGCCGCCCGATCCGGGGAGCCGCCCCTATCTGCCCTGGCTCTTCGCGATCGCGGCGTTCCTCGCGCTGCTCATTGCGTTGCCGCGGGCGCCCGCGCTCCGGCGCACCGGGACCGCGAGCGCGGCGGTGCTCATGGCGCTCGTGGGAACGGTGGGGACCGTGGTGCTGATCCTCAGCCCGCTTCCCGAGTTCCGGACGAGTCTCATCGCCCTCGCGGTGCCGCCCAGTGACTTCCTCCTCACGACCCGGCACGCCCGCTGGTACGGGCCGGCCCGGCTCGTCTGGGGGGCGGGTTTCCTGCTCGCGATCCTCGCGGGAGTTCTCCGGCAGCCGCTCGGCTGGACCGTTCTGGCAACCCTGCTGCCGGTGGCGGCGATCGTCTGGCGGCGCCGGCAATCCGCGGAGACACGTCCATGAACGCGGCGTCCGCGATCGAGGCGGTGCTCCGTCGCCGCAAGATGCCCGCGGCGTTTCGGCGCGGGTTCCTCGAGAGCGTGCGGTCGGCTTCCAGCGGGCCGTGCCACCTTCCGGAATCGACCCTTGCTCCGGCGACCGAAGTCCCCGTGTTCAGGGCAGTGCCCGGGGCCGTCTCCAGAGCCGAACGGGCCCGCACCGTCGCGATCACCCTGAACGGCGGTCTCGGCACCACCATGGGGATGCGAGCTCCCAAGGCGCTTCTCTACGCCACCGAGGGGATGACCTTCCTCGACATTGCCCTGAGGCAGGCCGAGACCGTGGGCGTGCGCCCGGTTCTCATGAACAGCTTCGCTACGGACGCGGCGATTCGGGAGAACCTGGGGGACAAGGACGTTCCAAGCTTCCTGCAGCACGAGGCGCCCAAGCTCCGCCGCGCCGACTTCCACCCCGTTCGGGTGGCCGACCGGCCGGATCTCGAATGGTGTCCGCCGGGTCACGGCGATCTCTACACCGCCCTCGGCACGAGCGGCGTGCTCGCCGATCTGCTTCGAGAGGGCTTCCGCTACGCCTTCGTGTCCAACGTGGACAACGTGGGAGGGTTTCCCGACCCGTCGCTGCTCGCCTGGTTCGTGCGGTCGGGCGCCCCGCTCCTCATGGAAGTGGTCCGGCGGACGCCGGAGGACTGGAAGGGTGGCCACCTGGCGCGCCGGCGCAGTGACGGACGCCTGGTGCTCCGGGAGACGGCGCAGTGCGCCCCCGGAGACCGGGACGCCTTCCGGGACCACGAGCGGTACTGCTATTTCAACGCCAACAACCTCTGGTTGCGCCTCGAGGCGCTCCGCGAAGCCCTGGATCGGGGAAGGGGCTTCCTCCCGCTTCCGACGATCGCGAACCCGAAGACGGCGGATCCGCGCGATCCGGAATCGGAGCCGGTGTTTCACCTCGAGCAGGCCGCCGGAACGGCGCTCGAAGTCTTCGACGGGGCGCAGGCGGTCGAGGTCCCGAGGCGGCGGTTTGCGCCCGTGAAGACGACCGAGAACCTGCTGGTCCTTCGTTCGGACATCTACGCGATCGACGAGAACGGCCTGGTCGAGCCCGCCCGCGAGCCGCCGCCGGTCGCGCTCGACCGGGAGCGCTACCGGTTCATCAGCGACCTCGAGGCCCGCTTCCCCCATGGACCCCCGTCGCTGCTCGCCTGCGACCGCTTCCAGGTGAGCGGCGACGTCCGGTTCGGGGGGCGGGTCGCCTGCGAGGGGGAGGTGTCCGTGGTGGGCCGCCGCGACCGGCCCGCGCAGATCCCGGACGGGGCCCGCCTGCGCGGCGTGGTGCGGGTCTAGTGGCTTTGGGGGTGCGGCACCGTCGACCGCCGTGTACCGAGGCGGAAGGGAGACCGGCTCCCGGGGTCGGTCGCGGCTAGAATTCCGCGTTTCCCGGACCCATGCGCGGCGAAGAACGACACAAGCTCGAGACCGACGCCCTGATTCTGCGGGTCGAGCGGGCGGTCGACTGGGCCCAGGAGAACCGCCGCTCGCTGGTCACCATCATCGCCGCGACCGTGGGGATCGCGCTCCTCGCCGGCGGCTTCCTGGTGAATCGGGCGAACCGCAAGGAGGCGGCGCGGACGCGCCTCGGAACGCTCACGACGGAGATCCAGCAGGCGATCGGGGGGCAGGAAGGCCAGCAAGGGCCATGCGAGGCGTCGTTGTCCGAACTGGAGCGGCTCGCCGAGAGCGAAGGCAACTCGCTCGAGGGCCGGACCGCCCGGTACTACGCCGGGGTTTGCCAGCGGGCGCTGGGCGACTACGAGGCGGCAGCGGCGAGCTTCGAGCAGGTGCGGGGCCGGAACGACCTGCTGGCGGAACTCGCTACGCTCGGTCTTGCCGGCGTCCAGCGAACCTCCGGCAAGGGGGAAGAGGCTGCCCTCGCCTACCGAAGCCTGCTGGATGGGGGCGGAGACTTGCCGCTGGATCCGGTGTTGTTCGAGCTTGGGGTGCTCGAAGAGGAACAGGGAAGGCCGGAAGCGGCGGTGTCCCTCTACGAACGGATCGTCGAGGAGTACCCCGCTTCCGCCTTTCGGGATCTCGCGGAGACCCGGAAGGAGCGCCTCCCTGACCCCTCGCGCTGAGACTTGGAACGCCGGTCTCCAGACCGGCACCGCGGCGCTCCGCGCCGCGCAGGTTCCAACGCCATCGGGAAACGGCGGATCCCGCCTCGGCGTGAGGCTCAAGAG
>VXWI01000038.1:67144-80408 GCA_009835985.1 Acidobacteriota bacterium
AGGTTCCAACGCCATCGGGAAACGGCGGATCCCGCCTCGGCGTGAGGCTCAAGAGCGGAGCTGGCGAGGCGGCTTGCAACGCCAGTCTCCAGACCGGCACCGCGGCGCCCCCCACCGCGCAGGTTCCAACGCCATCGGGAAACGGCGGATCCCGCCTCGGCGTGAGGCTCAAGAGTGGAGCTGGCGAGGCGGCTTGGAACGCCGGTCTCCAGACCGGCACCGCGGCGCTCCGCGCCGCGCCCGTCGTAACACCAACCAGCGTTACGGCGCACTTGACCCGGATGCACTCCGGATCGAGCCCCGGACGATTCCCGCGACATCACACCGGAGCGTGAGCCAATGAGCGAGCCGTTCGCTGGCCGCGCAGCACCGCCGCCCCCGCCACCGGCGGCGCGACGCCGCACCGGCTCCGGCTGCCTGCTCACCGCCATGCTGGTGTTCGCCGTCGTTGTCGGGCTGGGGTTCCTGGGACTGGCCTTCACTTTCCTCCTCGGCGGCGACCCCTCGGTTCCCGAGGACGGCATCCTGCTCGTCGGCACGGAGGGGGACTACCCGGAGACCCTCCCGTACGCCCCGTTCCTGTTCGCCGACGCCGGCCCCAGTTTCGGCGAGCTGATCCAGGGCATGTCGCGGGCCGCGGAGGATCCCCGCATCGGCGCCCTGCACCTGCGCGTGGGGGATACCCGGATGGGCTGGGCGCGGGCGCGCGAACTGCGGGACGCCGCCCTCGTTTTCCGTGCGGCCGGCAAACGGGTCACCGCCTCGCTCGAGTACGCGGGGCTCATGGACTACTACCTCGCGAGCGCCGCCGACCGAATCCACATGCACCCGCGGGGCCAGTTGGGGCTCTACGGGATCTCGATGGAGGTCATGTTCTTCGCCGGGCTCTTCGAGAAGCTGGGAATCGAGGCGCAGTTCGAGGCGATCGGCCCCTACAAGAACGCGCCGGACGTGTTCACCGCTTCGGGGATGAGCCCCGAGCATCGCGAGCAGTTGGAATCGCTCGGGGAGGAGTTCCGGTCCGGGACGGTGGAGGCGGTGGCGGAGGCGCGGGGAATCGCCCCGGGCGAGGCGGACCGGCTGCTCGCAGGCGGTCCCTACACCGCGAGCCGCGCGCTGGAGCACGGCCTCGTGGACGCGCTCAGCTACCTGGACGAGATCAAGGAGGACGTCGAGGAGGCGAAGCTCGTGAGCATCGCGGACTACGTTGCCTCGTCGCGGCGGGCCTCCCGAGCGACCGATGCGCGGGTCGCGGTCGTCCACGTGGACGGCGCGATCCTTCCCGGCAAGAGCCGGAAGGACCTTTCCATGGGACGCGTCGCTGGCGCCACGACGGTCGCGGAGGCGCTCGCGTGGGCGGAAGAGGAGGACTCGGTGGATGCGGTCGTGCTCCGCGTTTCCAGTCCGGGCGGAAGCGATTCCGCCTCGGACACCATCTGGAGGGCCGCCGACCGGGTGCGCGCGGTGAAACCTCTGGTGGCCTCCTTTGGCGACACGGCCGCGTCGGGCGGCTACTGGGTCTCGACGGCCGCGCGGCGGGTGGTGGCGCAGCCGCTCACCATCACCGGCTCCATCGGCGTCTACGTCGGGAAGTTCAGCATCGGGGAACTGCTGGAGAAGATCGGGATCGCGGCGGACCTGGTGTCGGCCGGCGGTCGGCCGAACTGGCTCAGCCCCTCCCGGCCGCTGGACGAGCAGGACCTCGAGCGGCTGCGGGAGGGCGCCGCCGAGATCTACGGGGTCTTCCTCGAGCGCGTGTCGGAGGCCCGGAACATGACCACGGCCGACGTGGACGCCATCGGCCAAGGCCGGGTCTTCACCGGCGGACAGGCGATGGCGGTCGGTCTCGTGGACCAGGTGGGGGGCATCGAAGATGCGGTCCGGCTGGCGGCGACGGAGGCCGGTTTCCCGGATGACGCGGCCATCGAGTGGGTCTCGTTGCCGGAGCCGCCGACGCTCGCCGAGGCGATCGAGGCCGAACTCCGCGCCGGGGGCCTGCGCGAGCGGCTCCCGGTGCTCGACGCGGCGCTACGGGGCACCCGGCTGGCGCTCCTGCCCTTCGTGCCCGAGTTCCGCTAGCCGGACCCGCGCGCCGGTCAGAGGCCGCCGAGGTAGGCGGCGCCGCCGAGCTGCGCCACGGCCGCCTGGATCTCGCGGGTCCGGCGCTTCACGTATTCCGAGGGATTGGCGGCCGACATCTGCTTGGGACTCGGCAGCACCGCGACCAGGGTCGCGGCCTGGCGCGGGGTCAGGTCCCCCGGTTCCCGGCGGAAGGCGTGCCGGCTCGCCGCCAGCACGCCGAAGGTCCCGGGGCCGAACTCGGCGACGTTCAGATAGACCTCCAGGATTCGGCGCTTGGGCCACAGGAGCTCGATCGCGACCGTGAAGTACGCCTCCAGGCCCTTCCGGACGAGGGTCTGGCCGGGCCACAGGTAGAGGTTCTTGGCGACCTGTTGGGAGATCGTGCTCGCTCCCCGGAGGCGTCCGCCGCGCCGGTTCCGCTCCAGCGCCTTGCCGATCTCGTCGAAGTCGAAGCCGAAGTGTCCCGGGAACTTCTGGTCCTCGGCCGCCACCGCCGCGATGGGCAGGTGCGGCGAAATGTCGTCCCACCGCGCCCACTGGTAGTGAATCGTCCCTTCACCAGCGACCCGCTCCCGGATCATGAAGGCGGTGGTCGGCGGCGGGATCCAGCGCCAGGGCAGCACGAACAGGATCGTTAGGGCGATCCACCCGAGAGCGGCCCCAACGGCGATACGGCCCCAGCGGCCGAAGCGCTGTTCGCCGGCCATCGGAACCGGGCGGTCCGAGCCTACTTGCCGGCCGGGTCCGCGGGGAAAGAGTCCGCGCCGCCCGCGTCCTGTTCGAGCGCCAGCGTCCGGGTCGGAAAGGCGAAGTCCACCCCGATCTCCTTCGCGAGGCGCAGGATGGAGAGCAGGAACTTGTGCCGCTCGCTCAGTTCCTCGTGCCAGTTGGGGACCCGGAAGAAGCAGTAGACGAGGACGTCCACCGAGGAGTCGGAGAACCGGTTCAGGTGGATCTCGAAGTAGTCGTGACGCATCGCGGGGTTCTTGAGAATGAGTTCCCGCACGCCGTCGACGAAGGCCTGGATCTTGTCGGGATCGGTGTCGTAGCGGAGCGCCAGCATGTGTTTCATCCGCCGGAACTTGCGCTGGCCCATGTTGTCCACGATCGAGTTGACGACCTTGCTGTTCGGGACGCTGACCACCGAGTCGTAAAACGTCCGCACCCGGGTCGAGCGGAGCCCGACGCGCTCCACGGTCCCCTCGTAACCGTCCACGAGCACCCAGTCCCCGACCTGGAACGGCCGGTCGCCGACGATGGCGAGGGAGCCCAGCACGTTCGCCAGAGTGTCCTGGGCGGCGAGGGCGATGGCGAGGCCGCCCAGCCCGAGTCCGGCGACGAGGGTGGTGATCGAGTAGCCCTGGCTCTGGGCGATGAGCAGGAAGGCGACGACGACCGAACCCACCCGGAGCACCGTGCGCGCCAGCGGCACGAGGTGATCGTCCACATTGGTCTCGGTCTTCGCGGCGATCGCTTCCAGCTTCGAACAGACTGCTTCGATGGCCCGGAACGCGAACCACACCGCGATGCCCGCCAGGGTCAGATCCAGCACCACGTTCAGGACCTGGTTCACGAGCACCGGAAACCGCAGATCGGCCAGGAAGCGGCGGAAGATCCAGACCGTCGCGAGCCAGGAAGCGGGCAGGGCGGCCGCGCCCAGTTCCTCGGCGGCCCAGTTGGAGCCGCGGCTGGCCAGGCGGACCAGGAATCCGCGGAAGAAGACCCTCAGGAGTTGTTGGGCAATCCACGCCAGGACGGCGAGGATCGCGAGGCCGATGAGTTGCCAGAGCGTGAAACCCAGGAAGGAGCGCTCGACGACCGGGGGGAGCAGATCCAGCAACCGGCGGGCGTACCAGGAGAAGGTCGCTTCGTAGAGGGTCCCGGCGGCGCGCACCGTGCTCCCCGAGATCCGCCAGGCGAGGTCGGTGCCGCGTTGAAGATGGAATTCCGGAAGCCGGATCGGAAAGGGGGTGAAGGCGGGCTGCCGGCTCTCGGGGTCGATGTACTCCGGATCGGCCGGCACGCTGTCCATCCGGACGAACAGCCCGCGTCCGTCGAGGACCGACTTGAGCTGGCCGGCGACGAGTCGGCGTTCCTCGGGGGACGTGTCCTCGTCGAAGTCGAGAGTGGCCGTGACGGTCTCCCAGTCGACCTCCGCTCTCAACTGCTCGCCGAGGAACGTATCGAGCGCGGCGCGCGGGCTGCGGACATCCTCGGGGACCGAAGAAGCCTCCTGGGCATTCCCCGACGGAGCGCCGGAGAAGAGAACCAGGAAGGCGGCGATCCGCCAAAGGGACGGCTTGAGGGAATGACTCATGGCGTGAGAGGGCAGGTAGCAGCGTACGCCTGGCAGGACTCGAACCTGCGACCTACGGATTAGGAATCCGTCGCTCTATCCACCTGAGCTACAGGCGCATCGGACTGCCGGACGACGCCCGTGGGAATCGTACTCCGCATGGTGGCCGGCGGGCCGGAACCCGGCGAACGATCCCTACGAATACTCCAGGACGGTGCGCACCGGTGGACCGAGATCTTCCAGCCGCGTCAGCCCGCCCAGCGGCGGCAGCGCGACCAGGATCGAGAATCCCACCACCTCCGCGCCAAGCCGCCGGCACAGGCGAAAGGCCGCTTCCGCGGTGCCGCCGGTGGCGAGCACGTCGTCCACGATGAGGACTCGCTGGCCGGGGACGACCGCGTCCGTGTGGATCTCGAGGGAGGCCGTGCCGTATTCGAGTTTGTAGTCCTCGGAGAGGGTTGCGGCGGGGAGTTTTCCCGGCTTGCGCAGCGGAACGAGGGCCGCGTTCAGCAACCCGGCCACCGGGCCGCCGAAGAGGAAACCGCGGCTCTCGATGGCCGCGACGGCGTCGACCCGTGCCGCCTCGAAGGGGGCGGTCATGGCGGCGATCGCTTCGGTGAACGCGTCCGGATCGCCGAGCAGCGGCGTGATGTCCCGGAAGAGGACACCGGGCTCCGGAAAATCGGGGACGGCGCGGACCCGCGCCTTCAGGCGGGCGATGCGCCCCGGGTCAGAAGACGACCCGGAAGTCATCGGGTCTTCCCCCTCGTCCGGGACTCTCGAGCCGATCCTCGTGGACGGCGTCCACCCGGCCGGGCATGCGCGTCCGGAGCGCCTCCCGCAGGGTCTCCAGGGCGTCCGGGCCGCCGTGGGCCTCGATCTCCACGGTCCCGTCCGGCAGGTTGCGCACGGTGCCGGTGACACCCAGCGAGCGCGCTACGCGCTGCGCGGTCCAGCGGAAACCGACCCCCTGCACGAGTCCGGAGACGACGTAGCGGCGAGCGGTCCGGTCTCCGCCCGCCATTACCCGAGCGTTCCCAGCGCGTCTTCCAGGTCTCGGCGGAGATCCGCGATGTCCTCGACGCCCACCGAGAGGCGCACCAGCCCGTCCCCGATGCCGAGGGCGCGGCGCATCGGCTCCGGGATCGACGCGTGGGTCATGGTGGCGGGATGGTTCGCGAGGCTCTCGACCCCACCCAGACTCTCCGCGATGTGGAAGACGCGCAGCGCCTCCATCATCCGGCGGGCGCGCTCCAAGGTCCCCACGTCGAACGACAGCATGCCGCCGAAGCCGCTCATCTGGCGGCGGGCGAGTTCGTGTCCGGGATGGTCCGGGAGTCCGGGGTAGTGGACCGCGGCAACCTCCGGGTGGGCGCCGAGCATCCGGGCGATGTCCCGGGCGTTTTGGTCATGGCGCTCCATGCGGAGCGCGAGGGTCTTGGCGCTCCGCAGCAGCAGCCAGGACTCGAACGGCGAGAGGATCGCGCCGGCGGCATTCTGGAGGTACTGGAAGCGCTCGTGGTGCTTCGGATCCCGCGCCACCAGGATCCCGCCCACCCCGTCGCTGTGGCCGTTCAGGTACTTGGTGGACGAGTGCACCACGATGTCGGCGCCGAGTTCCAGCGGCCGCTGGAAGTAGGGAGACATGAAGGTGTTGTCCACCACCACCAGGGCGCCGGCGGCGTGGGCCGCTTCGGAAAGGGTCTCCAGATCGGCGATCCGGAGCATGGGGTTGGTGGGGGTCTCGAGGAACAGCATCGCCGCTCCCGAGTCCAGTTCCCGGATGGTGGCTTCGGTGTCGCTCGTGTCCACCCAGGTGAAATCAAGCCCCCGGGGCCGGAGCACGTTCTCGCCGACGCGGTAGGTGCCGCCGTAGCTGTCGCTCGTGGCGACCACCCGGCCGCCGCTCGGGACCAGATCGAACGCCATCACGATCGCCGCCATTCCCGACGCACAGGCAACGGCTCCGGCGCCCCCCTCGAGCGACGCCAGGTTGGCTTCCACGGCGTCCCGCGTCGGATTCCCGGTCCGCGAGTACTCGTAGTCCCCCGGCTGGCCCGGTGACTTCTGGACGAAGGTGGCGGCCTGGACCAGGGGAACGACGACCGCGCCGCTGCCGGAATCGGGATGTTGCCCGGCGTGGATGGCCCGGGTGGCGAAACCCCTGGTGTCCCGGTCGGATCCGGGTTCGGACGGAGACAAGGGCGCGGATTCTACCGGCCGCCCAGTGGGATAATCCGGCCCGCCCCGGCCGCATCCATGGACGTGAGCCAGAACACCGTGTACCGCGTGACCTTTCTGAATCAGGGGGAGGTGTACGAGGTCTATGCCCGTTCGGTCAGCCAGGGAGGCATCTTCGGCTTCGTGGAGATCGCGGACCTGATCTTCCGGGACGAAACGAAGAAGGTCATCGACCCCTCGCGCGAGCGGATCGCGAACGAGTTCAAGGGCGTGCCCCGGACGTTCGTGCCGCTCCACGCGGTGGTGCGGATCGATCAGGTCGAGCGGGAGGGGGAAGCCCGGATCACTCCGCGGGCCGGTGGCGGGCCCAAGGGGGAAGTCCGGTTGTTCCCCACGCCGATTCCGGCCCCGGCATCGGACTCCTGAAGAGCGGTGGGGGCCCGGCACCACCAGCCGCACGCTGGTGACATTCCCTTCGCCAAATTGCGGAGAGGTTCCCTCGCCGCTGGTTGCCTCGTGCTCGCCATGGCCGTTCCCGGCGGCGCCGCGGCCCAACCCTCCCCGGCGGACCTCGACGCCGTCTTCTCCGAGTGGGACCGGGAAGACTCCCCCGGCTGCGCGGCCGGCGCGCTCCGGAACGGGGAGTTCGTGTTCCGCGGCGCCTACGGGATGGCGAACCTGGACTACGGGATCCCGCTCACCCCCGATTCCATCTTCCGGATGGCGTCGGTATCCAAGCAGTTCACCGTGGCGGCAGTGCTGGTGGCCGAGGATCAGGGGCTGCTGTCGCTCGAGGATCCGCTCCGGAAGCACTTCCCCGACCTTCCGGACTGGGCGGACCCGGTGCGGGTCCGCCACCTGGTGCACCACACGAGCGGCATCCGCGACTACCTGGTGGTCATGTCCCTCCGGGGATATGGGGACGACGCCCACTTTACCGACGCCGACGTGCTCGCGGCGCTCCGCCGGCTCGAGCGGCTGAACTTCGATCCGGGCACCGAATACCTCTACTCCAACTCAGGCTACTGGCTCCTCGCCGAACTCATCCCCCGGGTCTCCGGGCAGACGCTGCGGCAGTTCGCCGGGGAGCACCTCTTCCGGCCGGTCGGCATGACGGGCAGCCACTTCCACGACCGGCACCGGGAAATCGTGCCCGGACGGGCGACCGGATACCGGCCCCGCCCCGAGGCCGAGGGAGGCGGATTCGAGGAGGACATGACCACCCTCGAGATGGTGGGGGACGGTGGGCTCTACACGTCGGTGAACGAACTCCGGCACTGGGAACGCATGTTCCTCGATCCGGCCGCCCTCGGCCCGGACCTGCTGCGCCGGCTGACCGCCCCGGGGCGCTTCAACGACGGGTCGGCGCAGGATTACGCGGGTGGCCTGGGGCTCGGCGAGTACCGGGGACTCCCCACGGTTTCCCACGGGGGCAGCTTCGTCGGCTTCCGGACCTACGCGCTCCGCTTCCCCGAAGCGGCGTTCGCGGTCTTTGTGCTCTGCAACTCCGCGAGCGCCGATCCGGGGGCGCTCTCGCGGCGGGTGGCCGACCTGTTCCTCGCAGGGGAGATGGCGCCGGCTCGAGATCCGGCTCGCACGGGGCCGGACCCGGAACTCCGGATCCGTCCCGGACAGTTCTGGGAGGCCGCCTCGGCGTCGCTCGCCTCCATCGAGCGGAAGGACGCGGGTCCCGTGCTGGTCCGGGGCGGCGGTGAGACCGCGTTGTCCATCGTCGAGGGGGAGCTCTCCGGATTCGCGGGAGACACCCGGCTGCGGCTGGAGCCACGGCCGGAGGGTTTCGTCCTGCGCCAGCGGGGGCAGCGGGACTTCCACTACGTCCGCATCGAGGGGTACCGGCGCGAGGAGGGACAACCCGCTTTTGCCGACATGGCCGAGCTCGCCGGCGCCTACCGCTGCCGGGAACTGGGCGTGAGCTACGAGGTGCGGCTTGACGCCCGACCCGGGCTCACCCTGGTGGGCCTGGGCGGGGAGCGGGCCCTGGAGCCGGTGTTCGATGACCCGCAGGGACCGTCGCCGGTCTACGCCTGGGACCGGGGGACGGTCCGGTTCCTGCCCGACCCGGGCGAAGCCCGCGCCCGCGGGTTCGAGCTTTCGGCCGGCCGGGCCCGGGGATTCCTGTTCGTCCGGGAATGAGGGACCGCCCCCGGCTGGTAGCATGAAGGTCACAAGCAGCAGGCAACCCGGTCCGTCGCCGCGCGACGCGGCCTTGCATTGAAGAGGAAGAGAGTCATGTCGAAACAGACGAGTCGTCGCGAAGTTCTCCAGGGCGGTGTCGCCCTGGCCGGGCTCGGGGTCTTCGGAGTGCCCGAATGGGCGTTCCCCGCCCTTGCGCAGGGTGAGGAACTCGTCGAGTTCACCGACCTGCCGGAGAACATCGTGCTGGCGCGGACGCCGGACCGCCGGATCATCGACGTCCGGCATATCGACGGCGCGATCACGCCGGCCGATCAGTGGTTCACCACCCAGCACTACGGCCATCCGGACGTCGATCCGGACACCTACCGGTTGAAGGTCTCGGGAATGGTGAATTCCACCCTGAACCTGTCGCTGGCCGACCTCCGGGCGATGCCCAGCCGGGAGCTGGAGTTCGGGTTCGAGTGCTCGGGCAACCGGGGCCCCCTGAACGGGCTGTCGAGCAACGGGCACTGGACCGGCGTGCCGCTGCGGGCGGTCCTCGAGCGGGCGGGTCTGACGGACCGCGCCCGCGAGATCGTCTTCTTCGGGGCCGATCACGGCGAGGAGGAGGTGACGTTCCGGGGCCGGACCTTCACCGTCGACCAGCAGTACGGCCGCAGCCTGGAACGAGACCAGGCGCTGTCGGACGAGCCGCTGCTGGCCTACGACCTGAACGGCGAGCCGCTGACCGCGCACCAGGGCCGTCCGCTCCGGCTGCTGGTCCCCGGCTGGTACGGCGCGCCGAACGTCAAGTGGCTCTCCGAGATCCACGTGCAGGAGGATCCCTATCTCGGCAAGTACCAGGCGCGCTGGTACCGCACCCTGCGAGGGGAGATGATCAACGGCGAGATGAAGTGGGTCGAAACCGCGATCACGAAGATGCGGCTGAAGTCGTTCATTGCCCGCGTGACGCAGGTGAACGGCCACCACCGAGTCTTCGGGGTGATCATGCACGACGGCACTCCCATCGAGTCGGTCGAGGTGCGGGTGGACGACGGGCCGTGGGAGACCGCGACCCTCGACCCGACCATGACCGAGAAGTACTCGTGGAAGTTCTTCACCTACGACTGGCACGGGGCGACGCCGGGTGAGCACACCGTCACCTCGCGCGCCACTGACGTGAACGGCTATCGGCAGCCGACGGCCGAGGAGCTCGAGGTCAAGCAGACCTTCCTCGAGCAGAACAACCAGCACCCCCGAACCCTGATCATCGCCTGACCGGGCGCGTAGCCGCCCGTGCCTCTCCGACCGCCCGCGGATCCCCGGGCGCTGGCGGCGTTCGCGTCGCGGACGATCCTGGGCCTGACCTTCTTCATGGCCGGGTGGTGGAAGGTGTTTACCGTGGGTGCGGTGACGCACGCGCGGTCGGGTTTCGTGGAGCCCTACGCGGACACCTGGCTGCCGGCCTGGGCGCTCTGGGCGACGGGAGCGGCGGTGCCGTTCGTGGAGCTGGTGGGCGGGGGCCTGATGCTGGTGGGCTGGCTTCGGTGGCCGGCCGCGCTCGGACTCGGCGGGGTGCTGGTCCTCGTGACCTTCGGACACCTGCTGGCGGAGCCCCTCTTCGCCTTCAACGCCCACGTGCTGCCGCGGACCATCCTGCTGGTGGTCGCCCTGGTGCTCTTCCACGAGGACCGCTGGAGCCTGGACACGTGGCTGGAGCGGCGCCCCGCCCGTAGCGACTGACCGGGCCGGCACGGACCGGCGTTTCCCGCCGGTATTCTTGGCCTCCCGTGGGGCCCACAGGTTCCGCTTTTCCTCCTCCTGACCCGCTCTGGACGGTTTCTCCCATGACCACCTGCTCCGCCCCCCGTCCCTTTCGCGCCGTCGCCTTGGTGGGCGCCATCGTCCTCGCCAGCCTCTCCACCCAGGCCGCCGCCCAGATCCCGACCCCCGAGGAGTTCTTCGGGCACGAAATGGGCGCCGACCGCAAGCTCGCCAAGTGGGACCAGCTCGTCGAGTACTACGAGCTCATCGGCGCGGACAGCGACCGGGTCCGGGTCGAGAACGTCGGCACTTCGACACTCGGCCGCCCGTTTCTCGTGCTGTATGTGTCCTCTCCGGAAAACCTCGCGCGGCTCGACGAATACCAGCGGATGAACGCGGTGCTCCAGGATCCGCGCGGGCATTCCCAGGATGAGATCGACGCCGCCATCGCCGACGGCAAGGTGGTCTTCCTCCAGGGGTACGCGCTCCACTCGAACGAGGTGGCGGCGAGCCAGGCGGCGGCGGAGATCGTCTGGGGTTTCGCCACCCGTGACGATCCCGGGATCCACGAGATTCTCGACAACACCATCTCGATTCTGGTCCCCTCGATGAATCCGGACGGAGTGGACCTGGTGAACGAGTGGTACGACCGCTGGGTGGGCACCGAGTACGAGGCGGCGCAGCAGCCGGGGCTCTACCACCACTACATCGGGCACGACAACAACCGCGACGCCTTCATGCAGAACACGATCGAGTCGCAATACGTAGCCACGCTGCTGTTCCGCGACTGGATCCCCCAGGGGTTCATCGACCACCACCAGATGGGGGCCTACACCGCCCGTATCTACCTGCCGCCCTACGCCGAGCCCATCCGCCCGGGAGCGGATCCGCTCGTCTGGCGGGAGATGTCCTGGTACGGCGCCCACATGGCCTACCGCATGGAGGAAGAGGGCTTCGAGGGAACGGTGACCTCCGCCATCTACTCCGGCTGGGGGCACTTCGGGTTCCACTGGATCACCCCCTTCCACAACATCGCCGGCATGCTCACCGAGGCCGCCAGCGCCCGCTTCGCCACCCCGCTCTACGTCCATCCGGACCAGTTGCGGGGCTCCCGGCAGCTCCCGGAGTACGAGGCGCAGACCACATTCCCGAACCCCTGGCCGGGCGGCTGGTGGCGCGTGCGCGACATCGTGGACCGGCAGATCGTCGCCACCTTCTCCCCACTCGAGATCGCCGCCCGGAACCGGGAGATCGTGCTCCGGAACGCCTGGCACAAGGCGAGCCGCCAGATCCGGCGCGGCGCCGAGGGCGAGGTGAAGGCCTACATCGTGCCGGCGAGCCAGCACGACCCGCTGACCATGGGGAAGATGGTGGACAAACTGCTCCTCCAGGGGATCACCGTGGAGCACTCGGCCACCGGTTTCACCCACGAGGGCCGGGTCTACGGGCCGGGCAGCTGGGTCGTCTCCATGGCCCAGCCGAAGCAGGGCGTGATCCGCTGGCTCCTGGGCCGGACGTTCTACCCGGACAACAGCTACACCCGCAATCGGGACGGGGACCCGATCCGTCCCTACGACATGTCCGGTGACGTCATCGCCGAGTTCATGGGAGTCCGGGTGGACGAGGCCCGGACGCCGGTGGAAGCGGATCTCGAGGTGGTCACCGAGCGGTCGCTGGCCGCGGGCGCGGTCGCGGCGTCGGCGCCGAACGGCTACCGGGTGGACGGGGCGTTGAACGACGCGTTCCGGGCCGTGAACATGCTCTTTGCGGCGGGTGCGTCCGTCAGCCGGGTGATCGCGGACGGTGGCGGGGCGCGGCCTGGCGACTTCGTCGTCGCTCCGGGGTGTCCGCCGCGACGCTGGGCGAGGTCGCCGAAGCGACCGGGGTGGACTTCGCGGCTCTGGGTGCACCCGCCGCCGCCGAGCCGCTTTCGCAGCAGCGCATCGGGATGTACCAGCGCTACTACGGCGGCAACATGGACGAGGGCTGGACCCGCTTGCTGCTCGAGAAGTTTGACTTCGAGTACACGAGCCTCTTCGATCCGGAGATCCTGGCCGGCGATCTGCACGAACGCTGGGACGTGATCATCCTTCCCGCCGACTCGAAGGAGGGCATGCTCGGACGCGAGGATCCCGGCCAGACGCCGCCGGACTACCAGAGTGGATTCGGAGAGGAGGGCGTCGAGACCCTCAACGCGTTCGTCGAGAACGGAGGCACGCTGGTGACCTTCGCCCAGGCGGGCCAGCTCGTGCTCGACGAGTTCGACGTTCCGGTGCGCGACGCGGTGGCCGGCAAGTGGGGCAACGAGTTCTGGGCGCCGGGCTCGACGCTCAAGGTGAAGGTGGACACGTCCAGCCGGTTCGCCTACGGAATGCCCGAGGATGCGCTCATCGCCTACCTCGCCGGCGGGCAGGTGTACGAGACGGTGGCCGGGGCGCGCAGCGACGACGTGGAGCGGGTCCTGACCTATCCGGGCCGGGACATCCTGCAGAGCGGCTGGCTGCTCGGCGAGGAGGCCATCGCGGAAAAGGCCGCCATGGTGTCGGTGGACCACGGCGAGGGAACGATCGTCATGATCGGCTTCCGGACCCAGCACCGCGCCCAGACACACGGCACCTTCAAGCTGCTCTTCAACGCCCTGGTGGGCGAGTAGGCCGGGAGCGCCGGCCGGTTCTCGCGGTAGCGGCCTTCAGACCGGCAACGTCGCACGGAGCGCGACGAGACCGCGGTTCACCTGACTGCCGGCCGAGCGAACCGGCTTGGACTGCCGGCCAGTTGCTGCAAAAAATGCAGCGGTGGTGGCGC
>VXWI01000014.1 GCA_009835985.1 Acidobacteriota bacterium
CGAGGTTGCGCTGGCGCCCGTCCAGGCTGATGCGCTGCGCCCAGGACTTGGCCAGATGGCCGCGGGCCGTATGCTGGACGAGGAGTGAGAGGCCGCCGGAGCCGCGTCCGTCGCCGTAGCGGCCGGGGCGCTCGATGGTGGCGACGAAGCGGGCGGAGAGGCGGTATGGTCGTTCGATCATGTGTTGTTCGTTCCTGAAGGGGTTTTCGAGTTCCTGTGCCTACCAAATGACTATCATAAAATCGGCGAGAACGGGCGGGCTGCCGTGGCTCCCGAAGGGACATTGTAGCACGGATATACCATTGATATGCCGCCGTTTAGTGGCACACCGTGGTGCATCCCGGAACGCTGTGGAACGCTGTTATCGCGGACCTGCGGGCCGCGTGCCGGCTGAAGCCGGCGTTCCAAGCCGGCGGTGCTATGCGACCGAGTAGCCCTACCGGTTCATCCGCCCTCCGGGAAGATGCAGCGCAACAGGTCGATGTCGGAATAGAGCACCGCATCGGCTTCCGGCCCCCAAGCGCCCCGGAGCGCCCACGACATCGGGACACCCCGGGTGGTCTGGTTGTGTTCGTAGTCCTCGGTATGGATGTAGCCGAGCACGTGGAAGATCTCGTGGAGGGTCACACCGTCGGTGAAATGGCCGTACGGCGGCGGCGTCCGTTCGTCCTCGCACCCTTGACACGGCCAGTACGTCAGAAAGGGCTGGAGATAGCTGATCGAGGAGGAACAGTGCGCCCATGCGTCGGTCTCGGGCGACGAGCGGAGCGTATGGTCCGTGTAGAAGGCGTGGATCTGCCCTGGTTCCCGCGGGAGCCCGCAGAGGGAGAGGTTCGGCCCTTCGTTCCAACCCGCCCGCATCCCGTTGGGAACCGGGACGACGTCACCCATTTCGAGAATCCGGTATCCGAGCTGGTCCTCGATCTTGTCGGCCAGAAATCCGACGGCATCGAGCAGGTCGAGCAGGTCAGCCTCGGTCACATGGTCGGGGAAGTTGTCGATCATGTCCACGCGGAAGGGCGTGCCGTCCCATTCCCGGACGAAGCTCGAGAAGTTCGCCGCGTACCGGCGCTCGTTGGCGCAGGCCCGCGGGGCCGGCGTCCCCATCACCCGATGGAGGTCCATGGGCTCCCCGGGATCGACGGAAACGTCGCGGTTGAATGCGTCCGGCGTGACGCCGCGGATTTCGGCCGCGGCGATCTCCACCCCCGCCTCGGTGAACATCGAGCCCTCGGAGAAGTCCAGGGCGTCGGCGTGAATGGCGATGCCGTCCGCGTCCTCGTCGTCGAGCGTGACCTCGTACCAGAACTGTTGATGGCCGAACGGCTCGTTCGGGAGAATGCCGCGCTTGACCCAGGGCATGAAGTCGGCCAGGCGAACGTGCCCGCCGATTTCGATGGCGAGCCGCGGATTGCCCTCTACGGTGGTGAGAAGGCCGTCGACCGAGACGCTCACCTGGATTGTCTCGCCCACCGTGTAGGCGGGCGGGATCGCGGGTCCCCACAACACGGTCGCCCACGCCCCATGAGCGTGTGGTGACGGCGTTCGCCGTGGCGGCGCCGTTCCGTTCACCCGATGGGCGGCCAGAGCCTCCCCGGGACCGACGGGATCGGGCGCGTTCAGTGATGGCGCGACGGCATGAATCTCGACCCCGATCTCCACGCCTGCATCGTTCAGTAGTGCGCCCTCGGCGAAGTCCAGGGCGTTGGCCGCGACGCTGATGCCGTCCGCGTCCAGGTCGTCGCGCGTGACCTCGTAAGCGAACCGCTGATTGAAGGACGGCCGTTCGGGTGGGAAGTCGTGCTCGATCCAGGGCGAGAAGTCGGCCAGGCGAACGTGCTCCCCCACCTGGATGGCGAGCCGTGGATTGCGCCTCACGGTGGTGGTCTCCTGGAACGTGACGCCCACGACGATCCTGTCGCCGGCGGCGTAGCCGGTCGAGGCCCGGGGCACCGAATCAATCCAGGCCTGCGCCCGCAGCGTCGGACGCCCGGACGGTGGTACCGGCGCGGGCGGCGGGGCTGGGGTGGGTGGCGGTGTGGGCGCGGGCGCGACGGGCGTGCCGTCCGCACCGCCGCCGCAGCCCGCAAGGAAGCCCAGCGGCAAGCAGAGGGCGAGCGTTCGGATCCTGTTCGGCAACGCGCAGTGGGCCGTGCGGCCTTGTTTCCGCCAGGCTGTTGGCGACGGAAGGAACATGACGGAGATCGGTATCGGATGCCCTACCGAATTTGGCAGTTCCGGAGGAAGAGCGGCTGGTAACGGGATTGCCGAGCAGGGACTCCGATCGTGGTGCGGTTTCGCGGCCTGCGGCCGCGATGCCGGCCGGAGGCCGGCGCTCCGAGCGGGCGCCGGGCTAGAGTTTCGGCGGAACACACGGACGGTCCGGATCGTTGATGCCGAGTACCTGATCGTGCGTTGCTCCAGTGGCTGGTGGGGTCCGGGACGGGAAGACCTCCCGCGACCGGACGGGGAGGAGGTTTCTTGCCGCTCTTGGAGCGTGCCCGAACCGGCCCGGCGGCAGGATGGAAACCGCCGAAAGGAGAACCGATGAAATCTCTCGATGCGCGTGGTAGTCGCCGGCGGATGGCTTGGGGCGTCACGGCGTTGCTGTTGGCCCTCGCGCCCGCGGCGGCCGCTGCGCAGAGCGCGGGAGAGCAGCGGGAAAGCGCCATCACCGACCGGGTGCTGAACCAGTATCGCGACCTCCTCGCGCAGGAAACGCTCGCGTTCACGATTTCCCAGGCGGTGGACGTCGCTTCCGAGCTGCACCCCGAGGTGCGCCTCAACCGCGAGCGCCTCGCCGAGTTCCCGAGCCTGGTGCGGGAAGCGCGCTCTCCCTACCTGCCGCAACTCGACCTGAACCTCCAGGTCGCCCAGACGCGCGACCCGGGCTTCCGCAACAGCCCCTTCTTCTCGCGGCTGATCGACAGTCCCGATGGCTCCGACGGCGCCGATGGCTTCCCCTTCGGAGGAGGCGGCGCCGGGGACTTCGGCGGCGCGTTCACCTTCGGCACCTACCTCTGGAACCTCCAGGCCTCGCAGGTCCTCTGGAGTTTCGGTATCCGTCCGGCGCTTCGCGGGGTGGAGGTCGGCCGGGCGCGCGTCGAGTCCGAGCTCGAGGAAGTGCAGAACCGCGTCGCGCGCGACACCGTCACTCGCCTCTACTCCTACCTGCTCGGACTGCGCACGCGCGCCGTGCTCCAGCAGGCCGTCGAGACCAGCGAGCGCGGACTGAACATCGCCCGCGACCGGCTCGAACTCGGAGCGGGGGCGCGTCTCGACGTCCTGCGAGCCCGGGTGCAGCTCTCCCGGCTCCGCCGCCAGTTGGCGGACGCCGAGGACGTCCTGATGGTGGAGCGAGCCGGAATCAACGCGCTCGTGGGCCGCGAGCAGTCGAAGGCCATCGAGGTCCTCGACGAACTCGAACTGCCCGATCCGCTGCCTCGCATCCTGCCGGCCGAGGCGCTGATGGAGCTCGCCGGTCAACAGCGGCCGACGGTCCGTCAGTTCGACCTCGACCGCGAGCTGCTCGACGCGCAGACCAGCCTGGCGCTGGCCGATGCGCGCCCCGAGGTTCGCGCGACCGCCTCCTACGGGATCAACACTTTCACGCTCGAGAACACCTACGACCTGCAACTGCACAACTGGAACGCCGGAGTGTCCCTGACCTGGAACCTGTTCGACGGGTTCGGCAGCGGTTCCCGGGTCGCCAGCCTGCGATCGCAGGTGACCCAGAACGACTGGGAAGCGAACGAGTACGAGTCCACCCTCGAGGTGACGCTCCGGAACGCCACCGCGAACTGGCAGGCGGCGCTGACCGCGATCGAGGAAGCCACGCTTGCCCTCGAAGAGGCCATGGAAGCGGAACGGGTAGCGGGTGAAGAACTCACTGCCGGCGCCGCGACGGCCTACCTGGTCATGGAGACCGTGCAGGCCCGCCGGGACGTCGAGCTCGAAAAGGCCCGTCACACCCATGACGCGCTGAATGCGCTGGCGGAATTGAAGTACCTCGTCGGCTACCCCGCGAACGCCCCGCACTCTGTAATCGCCGACACGGCCCCCGTCCGCGCCGCGGATGCTGCGGACGCCGGGCACCCGGCGCCCGAACTGGAGGAAGAACGGTGACACCCGCCGCCAACCTGAAGATCCCGCGCCAGACGCTCCTGGCGTTTGCGGTCGTTCCCCTGCTCCTGATCGGAACGGGGTGCGGCCAGGAGGACGGCTTCGCCGCCGAGCCGGGAGCGGAGACTCCGGACGCCGTCGACCTGCGGCCTGCGGTGGAAACCTCATCCATCCTTCCCGGACTCCTCACCGACGTGCTGGAGATCTCGGGCCGACTCGAACCCCGGGCGGAGGTGCTGATCTCCTCCGAACTGGGGGGCGCGGTCGAAGAGGTCCGCTTCGACAAGGGAGACCGTATCCAGAAGGGGGCGCTGCTGGCGCGCGTCGGTTCGGACCTGCTGCGCGCGGCGCTGGCCGAGGCCGAGGCGGAACTCGAGGGGGCGGAGCTGGACTACACGCAGGCGAAGCTCCTGGTCGAGCGCGAAGCGAGTCCGAAGCAGGACTTCCTGGGGGCGGAAGTGAACCGGAAGCGGTTCGTGGCCCGGGTCGAATCGGCGCGGCTTCGGCTTTCCCGTTCGGAGATCCTCGCGCCGGCGTCCGGCGTGATCGTCCAGCGGGACATCGAGCCGGGCGAAGTGCTCGGACCCGGGAGCCCGGTCGCCGTGCTGCACGACACCTCGGTGCTCCGCGCCACCATCGGTATCCCCGAGACGGACATCGCCTTCTTCTCGGTCGGCAGCCCGGCGGAAGTCAGCGTGGACGCCTATCCGGACCGGTCGTTCGAAGGCCGCATCGCCTACATCGCCCCCAGCGCCACCCGGCCCGGCCGGAACTTCCAGGCGGAAGTGGAGGTCGCGAACGCCGACGGCAAGCTGCGCTCCGGACTGATCGTGCGGACCCGGCTGCAGCGCCGGATGTTCGAGAACGCCGTCGTGGTCCCCCGCGACGTGCTCGTGGAGCGCGACGGGATCCTGCACGCCTTCGTTTTGGAGGACGGGACCGCCGGCCTCCGGTCGATCACGCTCGGCCCCGACGAGGGAGACCGGGTGGTGATTACCTCCGGCCTCGAGGTGGGCGAGACGCTCATCACCGAGGGACACCGGAACCTGCTCGACGGGCAGCCGGTGCGGGTGGTTTCCCAGAGGGACTGAGCGCGCCGTGAACATCACGAAATACGCCATCCGGCATCAACTGTCGGTCTATTTCCTGATCCTCATCCTCTGCCTGGGTGGGATCGGCGTCTACGTCTCCATGCCCCGGGAGTCGTTCCCCGAGGTGAAGGTCCCCTTCATCCTCGTCTACACGATCTATCCCGGCGTCAGCCCGACGGACATGGAGACGCTGGTCACGCGGCCCATCGAAACGGAGATCCAGGCGGTCTCCGGGATCAAGGAGATCAGCTCCACCACGAGCGAGGGCTTCTCCAGCATCGCGGTCGAGTTCAACCCCGAAACCGATCTCGAAACGGCGCTCGCGAGCATCCGCGAAAAGGTGGACCTCGCGAAATCCGACCTGCCCCCGGAGGCCGAAGACCCCCGGGTCCAGGACATGGATTTCTCGCAGGTCCCCATCATGGTGGTCACCCTGTCGGGGCCGGTGGGAAGCCAGCGCCTCACCGAGGTGGCCGAGGAGATCAAGGAGGACCTGGAGACGATCCCCGGGGTCAACCGGGCGAACGTGATCGGAGGTCGCGAGCGCGAGGTCCACGTGCAGGTGGACCCGAAACGCCTGGCCTTCTTCGAGCTCAGCCTCTCCGACGTCGTGGTGGCGGTGGCGCGGGAAAACCGCAACGTCCCGGGCGGCGAGATCGCGGTCGGCGGACTCGAGTACCTGGTCCGGCTGCCCGCCGAAGTGCGGCAGCCGTCGGAGATCGAGGACTTCGTGATCAAGGTCCGTGACGGCGAGCCGGTCTTTGTGCGCGACGTGGCCGACGTGGTCTTCGGGTTCGAGGACCAGACCAGCCGCTCGCGGGTGGACCAGGAACCGTCGGTGACCCTGAGCATCGAAAAACGCACCGGCGCCAACCTGGTAGGGGTTGCCGACCTCGTGAACGCCGAACTCGACCGCTGGGACGAGATGCTGCCCGAGGGCATCAACACCGCGGTGGTCGGCGACATCTCCGTCGAGATCCGGCGGATGGTGAACGAGCTCGAGAACAACGTCATTTCGGGGTTGCTGCTGGTGGTCGGATGCCTGATGGCGTTCGTGGGCCTCCGGAACTCCTTCTTCGTGGGAGTGGCCATCCCGCTCTCGATGTTGGCCTCGTTCCTGGTACTCGGCTGGATCGGCTACACGCTGAACATGATGGTGCTGTTCAGCCTCATCCTCATGCTCGGGATGCTGGTGGACAACGCCGTGGTGATCGTCGAGAACATCTACCGCCACCGCGAGCACGGCGACGCGGGTCCGGACGCGGCGTACGAGGCCACCGCCGAGGTCGCCCGCCCGGTCATCGCCTCCACCATCACCACCCTCTGCGCGTTCTCGCCGCTCCTCATCTGGCCCGGGATCATCGGGGACTTCATGTCCTACCTGCCGGTGACCCTCATCATCGGGCTCTCGGCGTCGCTGGTGGTGGCGCTCATCATCAATCCGACGCTCTGCGCCCACCTGATGAAGCCGCCGCGGCGCGGCGTCAAGAAGGCCGATACCGAGGAACATCCGTTCCGGCGCGGCTACCGCCGGCTCCTCGAGTGGTCCCTCCGGCCGGGCCCGGACGCCGGGACGCGCTCCTGGTTCCTTCGCAACTGGGCGCTTCCGGCGGCGTTCGTGATCTTCTTGGGCCTCGGCGCGTCGCTCGCGCTCGGCGGCATGTTCTTCCAGACGAACGCGCTCCTGCCCGCGGTCGCCGGGTTCGCCGGCATCGGGGTACTGGCGTTCGCGCTGCAGGGGGTCTTCTGGTTCGTCTGGAGCCTGATCCGGCGCCCGTTCGGCTGGACCCCCTACCTCACCGACCACCGTTCGGGCTGGATCTGGATGATGTGCGCGATCCTGGTCGGAACGGTCGGGGTCTACGGAGTGATCGGCAAGGGGGTCGAGCTCTTCCCGGAGGTCGAGCCGCGGCAGATCACCATTGACGTGGAGACCGCCGGCGGCTCCAGCCTGGACGCTTCGGACGCGGTCGTCCGCCAGATCGAAGCGCTCACTACCGGAACGGTGGACATGAAGCACCAGGTGGCCAACGTGGGCTCCACCGGGGTCAGCATGGGTCCGGGCGGCAGCGGCGGCAGCCCCAACCGGAGCCAGGTGTCGCTCTACCTGGAGGAGCGGTCCGACCGGGAGGTCCGCAACACCTTCGAGACCATGGAGGTGGTGCGGGCGGGGCTTGCCGACATCGTGGGCGCCAACGTCAAGGTGGACGCGCCCCAGGACGGCCCGCCGACCGGAGCTGCGGTTTCGGTGCGGATCCTCGGAGAGGAACTCGACGAGATCGAACGGCTCGCGGAAGAGGTGAAGGCGCGGGTCCGGGGGATCGAGGGGCTTGTCAACCTCGACGACGACCTCGAAGGCGGCAAGCCGGAGCTCCGCGTCGAGGTGGACCGCGAGGAGGCGATGCGCTCGGGCGTGAACACCCAGATCATCGCGGCCACCGTACAGACCGGCATCCTCGGTGCAGAGGCTTCCAAGTACCGGGTCGGCGAGGACGAACACGACATCCGGGTGCGGCTCACTCCCGAGGCGCGGCGCTCGCTCGACGACATCGGCGAGCTCACCGTGCCCGACGAGGACGGAATCCCGGTTCCGATCCGAACCGTCGCGGAGCTCAAGCACGGCGTGGGTCCCGCCGCGGTCCGGCGCGTGGATCTGAACCGCGTGGCGACGATCGAGGGCGACGTGGTGCGCGATTCCGGGCGCACCGAGGCAAGCGTCCGCGAGGAGGTCGCCGCCGAACTCGACGCAATGGCGTGGCCGGCGGGCTACCGGTGGGAGTTCTCGGGAGCGAACGAAGAGGAACTGCAGGCGACCGAATTCCTCTCGCGGGCCTTCGTCATCGCGCTGCTGCTCATCCTGATGGTGCTCGTCACCCAGTTCGACTCGCTGATCCTGCCGCTCACCATCATCACCTCGGTGGCGCTGTCGGTGATCGGCGTGCTCTGGGGGCTGATGATCACCGGCACCGCGTTCGGGATCATCATGACCGGCATCGGGGTGATCTCCCTGGCCGGGATCGTCGTCAACAACGCGATCGTGCTCTGCGACTTCGTCCGCCAGCTTCGGGAGCGGGGCCTCAGCCGGCACGATGCCGTGGTCGAGGCCGGCTCCATCCGGCTCCGCCCGGTGCTGCTCACCGCGGTGACCACCGTTCTGGGCCTGGTGCCCCTCACCCTCGGGCTCAACATCGACTTCTTCAATCTGTCCGTCTCCACGGGCGGCGAGAGCTCGCAGTTCTGGGCCTCGATGGGCGTCGCGGTGATCTTCGGACTCACCGTCGCGACGGTCCTCACCCTCGTGATCGTCCCGGTCACCTACGACAGCCTCGACAGCCTCTCCGAAGCGATCGCGACCTACCGCGCCAAGCGCCGCCGCAGCCTGCGACCGGCGGAGCCCGGCGCCCTCCACCCCGCCGGCCCATAGGCTCGGAGCGCCGGCCTCCGGCCGGCATCGCTGCGCGAGAGCGCAGCGAAACCGCACGACGCTACTTAGCCTCGTGGCGGTCCGGGAAGGGACCGCCGGCCTTCACGCCGGCACCCGCGGGCCCCAGGCCCGCGGCCGATCACCCCGCTCGTCAACCGCTGCTTTGCAACGATCCCAGCAGCACTTTCGCAACGGCCAGAGCAGCGAATTCGCAAAGTGGCAGCACACCGATTTGGCCGGGCGAGGCCCGAACCCGGGACCGCACGCCCACGACTGACGGCGCCGGCACCGGGATAGCATTCCGGGTCCGCCGCAACCCGGAGGGGTGCAAGAGTGGCTGAATTGGCCAGCCCGGAAAGCTGGTGTACCGGCAACGGTACCGTGGGTTCGAATCCCACCCCCTCCGCGTTCGCGGGTGTCGCGCGGGCCGATGAGCAGGTGTGCTAGCACATCAGCAGGCTGTTCCGAGGTGTTGAAACCATGAGGTTCGCCATCACTATCCGCGGCTTGAACCCCAGCGAGATGTCTTGGCTGAAGGCCGAGGCGAGGAAGGCCGGGATCTCGATGGCGGAGTTCGTCCGCCGGATCATCCGTCGGCAGCGAGAACGGAACAGCTACGCTGAGAGTGCGGCCGACCTTTTCCTGCGGCACTTTGGCCCCGAGTATGGAGTCGAACTGCCGCCGCGCCAACGGTCCGGCTACCGACCGGTGGAGCTTCCCCGGGACGAGGCGCCGACCGAGGACGGGGAACCTTGACGGTGGCTCTGGCTTGCTCCTCGACAAGCCTCGCGGCTTGTCGAAAGCAACGCGCCGCGCGTGCTACCTGGTGCTGAGGATCAACACGTAGGCTTCGTGAAGCGCCCCGAGCGCTTCGACGATTTCCTCGTTGATCTTCTGTGGAAAGCCCTGGGCGGTCAGACGCTGGAGGTCAGCCGCCCTCTCGCTGTAGGCGGAGTGGACCTCCTCCTCCGTGGAGAACGATCCGAGGCCGAGCAACATTCGCGCCGCAGCCAGTTTCTGAGCTGCAGAAAGCTCCCCATGGGCGTCAGTCGCCGCCATCTCCTCGATTACCGACACTCCGCCGGGCGACAGGCCGAGGATTAGTGCCATCTTGTCGAGAATTCCTCGTTGAGCCGGGTGGACGGAACCATCGGCCCACGCCATTCCGAGTGCGTTACGAAACAGGTTCTCCAACTCGCTGCGATCCAGTCGTTGGGTCACCACATCGCGGAATTCCGCCACGGCGTGTTGCAAGTCAAAGCCCTTGGATTTGCCGTGTTCGAAAGCCCGGCGCAAGTCTGTTAAGTCGGAGCGATTCCCGCGCAACCCCGCGAGTACAAACACCATGTATCCCCGAACGTACTTGGCTTCAGCCTCGCTCACACGCCCATCCGCCTTGGCGATATGTCCCAGGACCGCTACCGGGGTCAACACGAGAGCCCGACGCACGCCGTCGCTGTTTCCGGTGGCTGAACGCCGTCGGTGTTCCGCCAGCCCTTCTCTAACCCCGTCGCCGAAGGCCTCACCCACCGCCTGAACCGTCTGCGTGAACCATCGTCCGACGGCGCGGAGAGTGCGGAGCACGTTCCCGACACCCATATGACATGGACGGTAGCAGCCTGCGGATCGGGGGCTGGCAGCCCTTGCTCCCTCTGGTTGGAGAGACGGCCCGGCCTAGGCCGCGGCTCGCCAAATCACCCCTTCGGTCGTCGCCAAATCACCCCCTGGGTCGTCGCCAAATCACCCCCTGGATCGTCGCCAAATCACCCCCTGAGTCGTCGCCGAATTGCCCCTTCGGCATGACTCCACTGTGCCCCCGAGGCGGCCCGGAATCCTTGAAACACCGAGTGGACAACGAGCTGGCGGGGACAGCACCCTGACCAACAGCCCCGACCCACGCTCCTTCGACACCTTCCAAATCCGACCCTGCTTCCGCGACAATTGCGGGCCCACATGCGCCTCGAAGACCTCCAACCGAACGCCGTCATCCGGGGCGTGCACCCCGACGGGACCGTCACGGTCGTCAGCGTCCAGTGGTTCGGTTCGGAAGCCTTAGAACTCACCTACAAGACACCAACCGGCGAGGTCGCCAACGAGTTGGTGTATCGCGACGACGAGGACCGGCTGCAAATCGTCGCCGAGGGGCGGCCGTGGAGCTTCGATGGCGACGGGGCGCTCTTCCGGCTCGTGTCGGAAGCCCAGCGCATCCGTCTCGCGCATCTGTTCGACCCGGTGCTCGCCGTCCACACCTCGGACGTCGAGCCCCTGCCACACCAGATCACTGCGGTGTACCAGGCGATGCTGCCCCGCCAGCCGCTGCGCTTCCTGCTCGCGGACGACCCTGGCGCGGGGAAGACCATCATGGCCGGACTCCTGATCAAGGAGCTGATGGCTCGCGGAGACGTGGAGCGGTGCCTCGTGATTTGCCCCGGCAGTTTGGCCGAGCAGTGGCAGGAAGAGCTGTACAGCCGTTTCCACCTTCCTTTCCAGATCCTGACCAACGACAAGCTCGAATCGGCCCACACGGGCAACTGGTTCCTCGAGTCGAATCTGGTCATTGCGCGCCTCGACAAGCTCTCCCGCGACGAGAGCGTCCAGAAGAAACTCCAGGCTCCGGAGGCGGGTTGGGACCTCGTCGTGATGGACGAGGCGCACAAGCTCTCGGCGAGCTTCTTCGGCGGCGAGGTCTCCTACACGAAGCGGTACCGGCTCGGCCAACTCGTCTCGGGCCTGACGCGCCATTTCCTGCTCATGACCGCGACGCCGCACAACGGCAAGGAGGAGGACTTCCAGCTCTTCCTCGCCCTGCTGGACGGCGACCGCTTCGAGGGCCGGTTCCGCGACGGGGTCCACACGGCCGATGCCTCCGATCTGATGCGGCGCATGGTCAAGGAGCGGCTCCTGAAGTTCGACGGCAAACCGCTCTTCCCGGAACGCATCGCATACACCGTCCCTTACAAGCTCTCTGATGAAGAAGCCAGCCTTTACACCGCGGTGACGGACTACGTCCGCGAGGAGTTCAACCGCGCCGACGCTCTCAACGCGAAGCGCGCGGGCACCGTCGGCTTCGCGCTCACCATCCTCCAGCGGCGCCTTGCGTCGTCCCCCGAGGCGATCTACCGGTCACTACGTAGGCGACGCGAGCGCCTGGAGAGCCGGTTGCGGGAACTGGAGGTGATCAAGCGCGGCGCCAAGGTGGCCCCTCGGCTCGATTTCGAGGTCCCGGAACTGGATCCAGACGACCTCGAGGACCTCGACGACGCTCCCGAATCGGAGGTGGAAAGGACGACGGACCAGATCCTCGACGAGGCAACCGCGGCGCGCTCCAAGACCGAACTGAAGGCAGAGATCGAGACTCTGAAGCGGCTGGAGACGCACGCGCTCAAAGTGCGGCGATCCGGTAGCGACACGAAGTGGAGCCAGTTGGCAACCATCTTCACTGAGATCTTCACTCCTGCGAGCCTCGTTGGGCGTATCGGGGAGCCAGAACCACGCTACGCCCACCAACGGATCCCTGCCCCGACTGCGTCTCCGTCGCAGAAACTCGTGATCTTCACCGAGCACCGCGACACCCTGCGCTACTTGGAGGAGCGAATCAGCACACTCCTCGGGCGTCAGGATGCGGTCGTCGTCATTCACGGCAGCGTCGGTCGGGAACAGCGACTGGCCGTCCAGGAATCGTTCCGGCATGACCCCCAGGTGCGAGTGCTGCTCGCGACGGATGCCGCGGGCGAGGGGATCAACCTGCAGCGCGCGCATCTGATGGTCAACTACGACCTGCCGTGGAACCCGAACCGGCTGGAGCAGCGCTTCGGGCGTATCCACCGGATCGGGCAGACCGAGGTCTGTCACCTCTGGAATCTCGTAGCGACCGAGACCCGCGAGGGCGACGTGTATCAACGCCTCCTGGAAAAACTGGAGCAGGCCCGGAAAGCACTCGGTGGTCAGGTGTTCGACGTACTCGGCAAGCTCGAATTCGAGGGGCGTCCGTTACGCGAGCTGCTGCTTCGGGCCATCCGCTACGGCGAACAGCCGGAAGTGCGCGCACGGCTTGACACCGTCGTGGACCAGGCGCTCGACCGGCGAGCGATTCAGGACCTGCTGGAGGAGCGGCAACTCGTCCACGACGCGATGGATGCCGCGCGCATCCAGCGTGTCCGCGAAGACATGGAACGCGCCGAAGCCCGTCGTCTGCAGCCGCACTACATCGAGTCGTTCTTCCGCGAAGCCTTTCGCCGCCTCGGCGGGTCGGCGCGGCAGCGTGAACCGCGGCGCTTCGAAATCACCCATGTGCCGGCGCTCATCCGTAACCGCGATCACGCCGTCGGGATCGCCGAGCCGGTGGTGCAGCGGTACGAGCGAATCGCTTTCGAGAAGGGGCTGGTCGCTCCTCCCGGCGAACCGCGGGCGGCATTCGTCTGCCCCGGCCACCCGCTCCTCGACGCGGTGACCGACCTCACCCTCGAGCGCCATCGCGACCTGCTGAAACGAGGTGCCGTACTGGTGGACGACCGGGACGAGGGAACGGCGCCCCGTGTGTTGTTCTCCGTTGAACACGCGGTGCAGGACGGGAGCGTTACCCCGGCCGGAAACCGGCGCGTCATCTCGAAACGGGTGCTGTACGTCGAGGTCGGCCCCGACCTTGAACCACGTCACCTCCACTACGCACCGTACCTCGACTACACGCCCTTGGCGGATGAGGACCCAGCGGTCGAGGCCATCCTCGGCCGGCCCGAATGTTCGTGGGTCGGTCGGGACCTGGAACAGAAGGCTCAGGCCCACGCCGTTGCCCATGTGGTTCCCGAACATCTGAAGGAAGTTCGCGACGCTCAGCTCGCACGGATCGAGAAGACGAAGATCAAGAACCGTCTTGCAAAGGAGATCACCCACTGGGACCACCGGGCCGAACAACTCAAGTTGGCTGAGGCGAGCGGAAAGACCGGCGCACGGCTCAACTCGGACGAGGCCCGCCGGCGCGCGGACACCCTCCAGGGCAGGTTGCAAAAGCGCCTCGCCGAGCTGGACCGGGATGCCCAGATCTCTCCACGGCCGCCGGTGGTCCTCGGGGGCTTGTTGGTCGTGCCCCGGGGCCTCATCCGCAAGATGAGCGGGAAAGCTGCGCCAACCCGGCCGCCGACTGATACCCAGGCAGCGGCGGCGCAGGCGCGTGCGATCGTGATGGAGGCCGAGCGCGACCTCGGCTTCGAGCCCATTGATCGTGAAACCGAGAAGCTCGGCTACGACATCGAGAGCCGTATTCCCGACACCGGCAGGCTCCGCTTCATCGAAGTGAAGGGACGGCGAAGCGACGCCAAGACGATCACCGTCACCCGCAACGAGATCCTCTACTCCCTGAACAAACCGGAGGATTTCATCCTTGCCATCGTGCAGTTCGAGGATGAAGGAGCGCACCGGTTGAGCTATCTCCGCCAGCCGTTCCAGCGCGAACCGGATTTCGGAGCCGCCAGCGTCAACTACGAGCTGAAAGAACTGCTGTCCCGAGCCGAAGCGCCCCGGTAGCCCGCACTATCCCGGGCGGCGGCTCCCTAGACCCGTAGACTCATTTTTCAATGGCACTTACGAACCATGAACGCGTCGGCAAGGCGCTGACTCTCTTGAAAGCCGGACTCGGCCCTTTCGTCGAGCGGGAAATGGTCAACGCGATCAAGGCGTCGCGCGTGACCACGGATGTTCTGAGGCCGTTCTTCGACGATCCGCAGATCGGCAACCGGCCAGTTGCCCAGTGGGAGGTGGCCGCGCAGCTCAGGGTGATGTGGGAAAACTGGAACTCGGTGTTCCGGGCCATCCTGGGTCCCGCGGAGCGCGGATTCGTGGGTGAACTACGGGGTCACCGGAACAACTGGGCGCATCAGCAACCGTTCTCCAGCGACGACGCCTACCGCGCACTCGATACGGCCGGTCGCCTGCTCAGCGCGGTTTCCGCGCCTGAGGCCGCGGACGTCGAGAAACTCAAGATGGAGTTGCTGCGGGTCCGATACGACGAGCAGGCGCGCCAGGAGCGGCGTAAACAAGCGAGCCTTCCTCTGACCCAATCGGCCGGTTCCCTGAAGCCTTGGCGCCAAGTGGTGACGCCGCACCCGGACGTAGCGAGCGGACGATACGAGCAGGCCGAATTCGCCGCGGATCTGTGGCAGGTGCACCTAGGAGAGGGAACGGCCGAGTACCGCGACCCGGAAGAGTTCTATCGGCGCACCTACCTGACCGAAAGCCTGCGACGCATGCTGACTGGTGCGGTGCAGCGGCTTGCCGGGAGCGGCGGGGATCCGGTGGTGCAGCTCCAGACGAACTTCGGCGGCGGCAAGACCCACTCGATGCTCGCCCTCTACCACCTGTTTTCCGGGATCGCTCCCCGAGAGTTGGCTGGAGTTGATGATCTGATGCGAGAAGTCGGCGCATCGGGTTTGCCAGACGTGCGGCGGGTGGTGCTGGTCGGCAATCGCATCTCACCGGGAAACCCGGTAGAGAAATCCGACGGCACCGTGGTCCGCACCCTCTGGGGAGAACTGGCTTGGCAACTGGGTGGCGCCGATGCGTTCCAGCGCTTCGCGAAGGACGACGAGAACGCTACAAGCCCCGGGGATGCGCTGCGTCAACTCCTTGTCGAGTGCGGCCCGTGCCTGATCCTGATCGACGAGTGGGTCGCTTACGCCCGGCAGCTTCACGATCAGAGCGACTTGCCTGGCGGCAGTTTCGAGACTCAGTTCACTTTTGCGCAGGCGCTCACGGAGTCGGTCAAGCTGGCTGGCAACTCGCTGCTGGTCATCAGTCTGCCGGCATCCGACACATCCAGTTCGCCGCACGCTCAGTCAGACGATCTGGAGGTAGGAGGGCAGCGCGGACGTGAGGCGCTCAGTCGCCTGCGCAACGTCGTCGGCCGGATCGAATCGTCGTGGCGCCCGGCAAGCGCGGAGGAGGGGTTCGAGATCGTCCGGAGGCGACTCTTCGAACCGTTCAGCGATCCGGCACAGTTCCGTGACCGTGATGTGGTGACGCAGAAGTTCGCTGATCTCTACCGCCGGCAGCGGGACGAGTTCCCACGAGAGTGCCGGGACGCCGACTACGGGAAGCGGATGAAATCGGCATATCCGATTCATCCGGAGATCTTCGACCGGCTCTACACGGACTGGTCCACGCTGGTGACCTTCCAGCGGACCCGAGGTGTTCTGCGCTTGATGGCGGCAGTCATACACAGCCTCTGGGAGAAGGGCGACCTCCATCCACTCATTCTTCCAGCGCACCTGCCGGTGGACGACTCTCGGGTCCAGTTCGAACTCACCCGCTACCTCCCGGATCACTGGGTGCCGGTGATCGAGAAGGACGTGGATGGTCCGCAATCTCTCCCGGTGCAGACCGACGGCAGGTTCCCGAATCTGGGAAAGCACTCCGCCAGCCGGCGCGTGGCGCGCACGGTCTATCTTGGGTCCGCCCCTGCCGCGGGTGCAGCGCACCGAGGAATCGAGGATCGGCGCATCCGGCTCGGCTGCGTTCTCCCGGGCGAGTCCGTCGCGGTCTTCGGGGACGCGCTGCGCCGGCTCGCCAGCGAGGCCACGTATCTCTATCAGGACGGTTCCCGCTACTGGTACGACACGCGGCCGACGGTCACGAAGCTGGCCGGAGACCGCGCCGAGCAGTTGAAGGGAGATCCGGAACGAGCGATGGAGGCCATTCTCCAGCGGCTTCGAGCGGCGTTCCGCCGCGACGGCGGGTTCCGGCGCGTCCATGTTGGGCCGCAATCCGGGCACGACGTCCCGGACGAACGGGAAACCCGGTTGGTTGCACTCGGAACCGACCGGCCGCATCACCGAGGAACCGACTCACCAGCGTTGGCGGCGTGCGGCGAGATTCTTGAGTCCCGCGGGAACGCCCCGCGCCTCTATCGCAACACTCTGGTGTTCCTCGCCCCGGACGAGAGCCGCCTTCAGGATCTCGACGAGGCCGTACGCCGCCACCTCGCCTGGGAATCCATTCTCGCCGAGCGAGAGGAACTCGACCTTTCCCCGCATCAGGTGAAACAGGCGGAATCCCAGCGCTCCGCTGCGGCCGCCACCGCGGCGGCCCGGCTTCCCGAGACATATCAGTGGCTGTTGACGCCCTTCCAGAAGGAGGCCAGTGACTCCGTCTCGTGGGAGCGCGTTCGGCTCGCGGGCCAGGGAGAACTGGCGGAACGGGCGTTCCGCCGCCTCCAGAGCGACGACCTGCTCGCCGCGAGCTTCGCGGGAAGCCGCCTAAAGATGGAGCTCGACCGGGTGCCCCTGTGGCGCGGCGGAGATCACGTATCCCTCCAGCAGGTGATCGAGGATTTCGCCAGCTATCTCTACCTCCCGCGTCTCCTGGGCCCTCAAGTCGTATTGCGCGCTGTGGCCGACGGTGTAGGCCTCGTCACCTGGGATCCCGACGGGATCGGCTTCGCGGACAGCTTCGACGAGGCTGCCGGGCGATACCGGGGCCTCCGCGGAGGAAGGGCCATCGCGTTGGCCGACACCCAAGCAGGCGGGCTCCTCGTGAAGCCCGAGGTAGCCCGTCGGCAACTCGACAGTGAAGCGCCGCGGCCAAGCCCGGAACACGGCACGGTCGAGCCCGGAAACGGCAGTTCGCCCGACGAACCCGCACCAGATGAGCCCGTATCGAGCGTCGGTCCAAGACGCTTCCATGGCAGCGTTTCCCTCGGCACCACTCGTACAGGCTTGGAGGCGAGCCGCGTCGCCGAAGAGGTGATCAGTCATCTCTCCGGCCTCCCCGGTGCGAACGTACGCGTGACGCTCGAGATCGAGGCGGACTTTCCGGAAGGAGCTCCAGACCAGGTCGTTCGCATCGTCACCGAGAACAGCCGGGCGCTGCGATTCGATCACCAGGGGTTCGAACGCGACTGACGAACGGGACCGGAGAAAGCCGGCCGACATGGTCGTCCACGCGGCTTCGATTCCCCAAGACCGCGCGTAGCGGGTGTATATGGCCATGCCCGGGCCGATGGCGGCCTGGGCGAGG
>VXWI01000110.1:0-3914 GCA_009835985.1 Acidobacteriota bacterium
GCCCGTCCCCTGTCCGAAGACGACCGCATCCTCGGGCGGGTGGCGTGGCACTGGCCACGCGATCGGGACGACACCTCAGGCGGCTAGCCGCCGCGTTCGCGACTCCGGATCAGCCGGAGCATGAGCCGGTTCCAGGGGGTCTCGATACCGTGCTGCGCGCCGCGGGCGACGATGACGCCGTTCATCGCCTCC
Organism: Acidobacteriota bacterium; assembly: GCA_009835985.1. Lineage (GTDB taxonomy): Bacteria > Acidobacteriota > Vicinamibacteria > Marinacidobacterales > Marinacidobacteraceae > Marinacidobacterium. The sequence goes on from VXWI01000110.1 coordinate 193, forward strand.
ACTTCCGTGGGAACCCCACGCTCGAGATCCTGGAGCATGCTCGTCTTGTTCCTGGCGGTTCGCGCCACGATCCGCCGGATCATTTCCCAGACCTCGGGTTCCGAGGTGGTGACGCCCTCGGCCCCGGCGACCGCAACCGCCTCCCGCACCAGCATCCGGACCAGGAGTTCCGTGCCGGGATCCCGGAGCAACGCTCCGGTCCGGATGCCGAGCAGCGCGGTGACCGGATTGACGGCGACGTTCAGGATGGTCTTGTCCCACAGCGGCTTCCGGATGTCCGGAACGCGCTGCACCGGGAAACCGGCATCGGACAGGCACCCGGCCAGGTCCTCCACCTGGTCGCCGGACGCGGCCTGGAACCCGCTCAGAATGACCTCGCCGAGCCCGGCGTGGAACACGCGTCCGGAATCGAGCAGCGTCGCCCCGTTGTTGGACACGGCGCCGATCACCGGAAACCCCCCGGCCGCGAGCGCCTCTTCGTTCCCGAGACCGTTCTGCAGCGAGACGCGCGCCGGCCGGCGGCCGAGCGCTTCGAGCAGGGGCGCCGCCGCTCGAGTCGAATGCGCCTTGACGGTGACCAGCACGTAGTCGGGCCGAAAGTCGGCGAACTCCCGGGCGGAGGGTGCGGCGAGGGGACGGATCGCCGCGTCGGTCGCTCCCTCCACGCGGATGCCGTCGCGCACGATCTGGCCGAGCCGCTCGCCGCGGGCCACGACCGCCACCGGGTGGCGCGCGGCAAGACGGGCGGCGAAGACGCTGCCGGTTGCCCCGGCGCCGAAGACGAGGAAACGGACAGGCTCTTTGGGCGTCATCGGGGCGGGTCATGACAGAGTAGCGGCCCTCCGCCGCCCCGCCCACCGGCGGCGCCCGCCCCGAGGAGGACTCATGCGAAGCGACGAAGTCAAGAGCGGCCCCGCCCGCGCCGGCGCCCGCGCCATGTGGAAGGCGATCGGCCTGACGGACGAGGCGATCTCCCGGCCGCTCATCGGGATCGCGAACACCTGGACCGAGATCACCCCGTGCAACTGGCATCTGCGCGAGCTGGCGGAGCAGGTGAAGATCGGGGTGCGGGAGGCGGGCGGGACCCCGCTCGAGTTCAACACCATCGTGGTGACCGACGGGATCGCGATGGGGACGTCGGGGATGCGGGCTTCGCTCGTCTCCCGCGAGGTGGTGGCGGACTCCATCGAACTCGTGGCGCGCGGCCACCTGCTCGACGGAGTCGTGGCGATCTCGGGATGCGACAAGACCATCCCGGGGACCGTCATGGCGCTGGCCCGGCTGGACCTCCCCTCGGTCATGCTCTACGGCGGCTCCATTGCCGCGGGACGGTATCGGGGCGAGGCCATCACGCTACAGGAGGTCTACGAGGCGGTGGGCGCCCACGCCGCGGGCAACATCACCGACGAGGAGCTCCGCGAGATCGAGGACGCCGCCTGTCCCGGCCCGGGCGCCTGCGGCGGACAGTTCACCGCCAACACCATGTCGGTGGCCACGGCGTTCCTCGGGATCTCGCCCATGGTGGGCAACGAGGTGCCCGCGATGGATCCGCGCAAGCCCGCCGCGGCCCGGCGGGCCGGCGAGCGGGTGATGGAACTGCTGCGCGAAGGCAGGACCGCCCGGGACTTCCTCTCGCGGGAAGCCCTCCGCAACGCCTACGCCTCGGTCTCCGCGACCGCCGGCTCGACGAACGCGGTGCTGCACCTGCTCGCGATCGCCCACGAGGCGGGAAGCGATCTCACGCTCGCGGACCTCGACGAGATCGGGGCCGGCACTCCCGTCCTCACCGACCTCAAACCCGGGGGCCGGTTCACCGCGCCCGACATGGAGGCCGCGGGGGGAATGCGCCTGCTGGCGTCACGCCTCCGTGAACGCGGGCTGGTCACCGACACCCCGACGGTCTCGGGCGACTCCCTGTTCGAACTCGCGGAGCAGGCTGCGGAGCGGCCCGGCCAAGAGGTGATCCGGCCGGCCGCCCAGCCGGTCAAGGCCCGGGGAGGCCTGGCCATTCTCACCGGCAGCCTCGCTCCGGAGGGTTGCGTCCTGAAGCTGGCCGGGCACAGCAAGACGCGGCACGAGGGTCCGGCGCGGGTCTTCGATTCGGAGGAGGCCGCCTTCGCCGCGGTCCAGGAAGGCCGCATCCAACCCGGAGACGTCGTGGTGATCCGCTACGAGGGGCCGCAGGGAGGACCCGGCATGCGCGAGATGCTCGGCGTCACCGCCGCGATCATCGGGCGCGGGCTGGGTGACAGCGTGGCGCTCATCACCGATGGCCGCTTCAGCGGCGCCACCTACGGTTTCATGATCTGCCACATCGCGCCCGAGGCCGCCGCCGGCGGCCCCATCGGCCTGGTCCGGGACGGCGACGTCATCACCATCGATCTCGAGTCGCGGCGGCTGGACGTGGAAATGCCGGACGCGGAATCACGCGTGGCGACCCCGCCCGAGTCCGAGTTCCGGGTCGGCGCGCTCGCCAAGTACGCCCGCACGGTCTCCTCCGCGAGCCGCGGCGCGGTGACGACCGCGTAGGGCATTGCCGGTCTCCGGCTTTGCATGCGGTCCCAGGGGCCGGGAGACTGTGGCCAGGCAAGGGAGAACGCGATGAGAAACACGGCTCTGCTCCTGCTGACACTCGTGCTCTTGGCCGGGTGTTCCGGCAGGCTCGACCCGAACGACCCGGCGGAGCAGGTCTTTCCCGATTGCGCCTCGTTGCTCGAGTACTGGCCCAACGGTGTGCGAACACGTTACGCGTCGACGGGCGATCGTCTCGGCGTGCCCGGCGGAACGGGAGCGGGAGGCTATGGAGGGGACACGACCGGCGCCATCTCCGCCGGCAAGGTGGCCGGCGTCACTCGCTCCGAGGGTCGCGTCTATCGGGCCAACCGGCACCTCGACCTGAACGAGGACGGCATCGCGTGCGGTATGGGGGATGAGCCCGTAGAGGGCTGACCGCAGTCGAATTCCAGGCCGGCGCGCCCGGTACGCGCACGCCGTTCGCCCCGCGAGCCGCGGCGCGGCATTGACGGCGGCCTGACGTCCACGCGCCACAAAAAGTCTCGTAGGGCATAATGCGTGATATGGCGCTATGTGTGTGTCATATAGAACATATTAGGTGCTCTTATGCGATTCATAACACGTCTGTTCCTGTGTCCTGAACGACAGGTAAGAAAGTTCCACCCGATCAGGAAACCCCTTCATGTCGGATTCGTCACGCTGTCGATCCTCCTGCTCGCCGGGGTGACGGGGCTCTTCTCGGCGGCCTGCGAAGGCGACACTCCGGCGCCCACGGCCCCGGCGCCCGCGCCACCGCCGCCCGCTCCGGCTCCGCCTCCCGAGCCGACGGTCGCCGACAGCGAGACGGCCATGCGCTGGTGGAACGTCCTGAACGCCGACCAGATGGTTACCGCCCTCTACGGCGCCGCGGCCACCGACGCGCAGCGTGAGGCCGCCGCGAAGATGTACGCCGACCTCGAGGACGAGACGAAGACGAAGGTGAACGACGCCGCGGCGGAGATCTACGGCGAAGGCGGCCACGACAGCGTGGGCGCCTGGTGGGAAACCCTCGACTGCCGCCTCATGCGGGTCGCCGCCGGCGACGGGAACGTCGCGGATCCCATGAGCCCCTTCTGCGCCCACTACCCAGGCTCTGGCGCCGAGAAGATCCTCGACGGCGAGTCGAAGGCCTGGGTAGATGTCGTCGGCCTGGCCCTGCTCGGCCGCGA